>NZ_JAYRPE010000085.1:0-39990 GCF_041911315.1 Xanthobacter sp.
GCGACGGCGCCCACCAGTGCGAGGCTCCGCCGCCCGCTCCGGCCGTTCGGCGCGGGGGGCAGGGCAGCGACCGGCGTCGGCACGGGAGCTGCGGGTGACGGACGGGCGGGCACGGGAGCCGCAGCCACGGGCGGGGAGGCTGTCGCCGCGCCGGCAATCGTGGGGGCGAGGTCCGGCATGGGGGCGGGGGCAGCCGCGATTTCTGGCAGGGGGCCGGGCGTCAGTGCTGGCGCGGCCGTGGTCGTCGCCGTCGCCGCGGGCAGGGACATCGCAGGCAGGGACGCCGCAAGACCCGACGCCGCGAGACCGGACGGCGCAGACAGAGGCGCGGCGGGGGCGGGCGTCAGCACGGGCGTTTCGGCAACCGGCGCACGCCTCTCGGCAGCGCGCGGCGCACGGGCGGGCTTTTCCGTGTCGCGCTTCTCCGGCTGGCGTCCTTCGGCCTCGCGACCGTCCTGCGATGGCCCTTCCGGCATCATTCTGGCGCGCCCTCCCTTTCGCGTCATCCTACACGGCCTCGCTGCTTCTTCCCGGCGCATTTCGCGACCGCCCGTCCGGCCATCCGCCTGTGGCGAATCGCCCCGGCCCGGCAGCCCTTCCATTGAAGGACGATGCTCGCGCCCCTCCAAGAAGGCATTACGACAACCGACCCTCCGGATATTTGATTGATCGCGGTTTTCGCCAGTCTCGTGCGACCGGCCCACGCGGGTGGGTTGCGTCTTCGCTCCGGGTCGCGTCTGCTGCGCCATACCGTTGCAGGAGGTGCCTCCGGGGCATCCCGTGAGGTCTTTTGAAAGGCGTGTCGGCGCGGACATGCCCTTGCCCAACGGGCATGTCCATCTGCTATGACGGGCCAGGGGCGGAGGAATTGGCCATGGGTAAGGATTGCCGGCGCCAAGCAGGCGGCTGCGGCCGTTGCCGTGCCGTTGCAGGTATTTCGGTGCCGGCATTCGCCGTTGCGGCCGGGGTGCTGATCCTCGGCCTGCCGTCTGTGTCTCCTGCCCGCGCCGATCCCGTGCCGCTGCCGGCCACCGATTTTGCCCTGAAAGCCGACCTCAAGCGCGGTGGCACCATCGACATCGCCCACAGCCATGGCCGCATGCGGGTGGAGATCCAGAAGTCCAACATTCCCGGAAGCATGGTCGGCATCATCGACCTGAACGCGCGCAGCATGCTGGTGCGCACCCCCAATTTGCCGAACATGGCGGTGGAGATCGAGCTGCCGCCGGAATACGTGCTCGGCGCCCTCACCGGCACCGGCCTCCGGGTGGGCGAGGACACGGTGGCGGGCGAGGCGTGCGACCTCTGGAAAATCGATCCGCAGATGAAATCGGCCCTCGGCCCCACCACCGCCTGCATCACGCCGGATGGCATCGCCCTGCGCACGGCGGTGGAGATCAAGGGCACGAAGCAGACGGTGTTCGAGGCGACATCCCTCACCCGCGCACCGCAGGACCAAAAGCAGTTCCAGTTGCCGCCCGGAACCCAGGTGATGAAGGTGCCCAAGGGCAAGATCGGCGCCGCCCTCGGCATTCCCGGCCTCGGCGGCGCGCCGGCGGAGGCGCCTCCGGCACCGGCGAAGCCCTGAGCGACCCTCAGCCGAAGGTCATGGCCACCGGCACATGGTCCGACGGCTTTTCCCAGCCGCGGGCTTCCTTCAGCACGGTCATTGCGGTGGCGGAGGGGGCGAGGCTCTCGGACGCCCACACATGGTCGAGGCGGCGGCCGCGGTCGTTGGCCGTATAGTCCGGCGAGCGGTAGCTCCACCAGGTGAACAGCTTTTCCTGCGGCGGTACGAAGCGGCGCATCACGTCCACCCAGGGGCCGGACGCCTGGAACGCGCCGAGCCGCTCCACCTCGACAGGAGTGTGGCTGACCACGGTGAGCAGCTGCTTGTGGTTCCACACGTCGGTTTCGAGCGGGGCGATGTTGAGGTCGCCCACCACGATGGCGTGGTCGTTGTTGCCGGCGTGGGGCTTCAGCGGTGCCCAGCCCGTGATCTCGTCGAGGAAAGCCAGCTTGTGGGCGAACTTGGGGTTCAGCTCCGGGTCCGGAATGTCGCCGCCCGCCGGCACGTAGAAATTATGGATGGTGAGCGGCCGGCCCAGCGCGTGCGCGCCGTCGAGCGTCACCGCGATGTGGCGGGCATCGCCCTTGCCGCAGAACTCCCCCTTCTCGATGCGCGCGAACGGTCGCTTCGAGAACGTGGCCACCCCATGCCAGCCCTTCTGCCCATGGAGCGCGATGTGGGGAAAGCCCATGTCGCGGATGGCGTTCAGGGGAAACTTGTCATCCTGGCACTTGGTCTCCTGCAGGCACAGCACATCCGGCTGCAGCCGCTCCACGGCCGCGCGCACGATGTCGAGGCGGATGCGGACGGAATTGATGTTCCAGGTGCAGACGGTGAGGGACACGGGCAATGGCAGACTGAAAAAGGGCGGGAAGATCGACACTTACACCTGCGCGGGCGGGGGAGGCAAGGAAAAGGGGGTGCACTGAGGGAGGGGGGCGCTTCTCCCTTTGAGGGACTTGAGTTTTTCGCCGGGCAGCTCCGGCTGTGCCGTCCCTGTCGCGGGAGACTGGCGGATCCCGGACCAGCGCTCTGGCTAAGCCTCCTGCCCACCATTTCGGCTTGCCGCTTTTCCCGGCAGGCCTACACTGAAGCCTTTCCAGTCCGTGGTTTTTTCCACCCTTTCGTTCTTTGATGGATTGAGCGTCATGCACAACAAGAGGCTTGAGGCCTTGCGTGCCAGCCCCGGCGACGAGCGGCGGCCGGCGGATCTGGAGATCATCGCCTCCCAATATGCCATCAAGTTCCGGAAGGTGACGGGGACCCATGTGGTGTTCACCCATCCCGCCGTGCCGAACTGCGTGGCGGTGCCCATGAAGAACAGGATCCGCGCGGCCCACGTGAAGGCGTTCGTGGCCATGGTGGACCGCATGGACGAGGGCACCGCGCCGGTACGCATGCGCACGGTGGCGCCGGGCACGGTGGTGGATGTCGCCGCCTATCCCTCGGCCGTCGCGCCGATCCCGGAGGCGGAGGGTGGCGGGTTCGTCGTGAGCTTCGCGGACGTGCCGGGCTGCCTCGGTGTCGGCGAGACGCCGGACGCGGCGGAGGCGGACGGGCGGCTCGCGCTGTTCGCCGCTATCGATGCCCTGAAGGCCGCCGACCGCGCCCCGCCCGAGCCGGGGGCCGTTGAATGGGTCAAAGCGGAGGCCTGAGCGATGCCGCCTCAGCCGCGCCCCGCCCGCTCTTCCAGGAAGGCGGACACCGTGTCGAGCAGGCGGATGGCGCCGGGAAGCTGGGCGTGGGCTTCCGCCTGTTGCGCATTCTCCGGCTCCAGCGTGCGCCACCACACGATGAAGCGGTGGATCAGCGCGCGGCCGGAAATGGCGTCGAACGGCGTGCCGGGGAAGGCGTCGAGCCCGAACGCCGCCTCCACCTGCCGGAGGCACCCATGGACATAGACATGATCTTCCGTTTCCAGCTGAAACGGCCCCTCGGGGGCGCGGCGCTCCATGCGCACCTCGCTCAGTTCGGGAATGTAGTCCGCCTTGGTCACGCCGCCTCCGTTCGCATCCGGGTTTTGCCCGGCGTAGCAGGATCGGTGCCAAGGCGGGGGATGGCCGCATGAGCGCCGACGATCCCACCGCCATCGCCGCCGTGCCGGTGATCCCCATCGCAGGTGGCTTCCGCCTGCTGGTGATGCGCGAGCTGGCGCTGGATGAGGGGCCGCCGGCCTATGCGGTGATCGGCCAGACGCTGCTGCGCGCCCCGCCGCGCAGCATCCGCCATGGCGTCGCCTTCGCCCTCGCCTTCGGGCCGGAGGTGATGGCGTGGCTCAACCAGGCGCTCGGCCGCCCCGCCTGGCGCGACGCCTCCGGCGAGACCCAGCGCAACCCGCGCTGGCCTAGCCTTCAATGGCACCGCGCCCCGCGCGCGTGGCCGGGCGGGACGCGCACCACCGAGTGGAGCTCCGACATCCTTTTCCCTGATGAGGCCGACCGCGCCGCCTTCGCGCTGGCCTTCGCCGATGCGCTCGGCGGGCGGGAGGCTGTGTCGCAAACCGACTGAGGTCCAAAATTTGCTTCGCGAGCCAAAGGCCCGCGCCCGCATTTCATTGACCGCTTTTGGAGGTCCTTCCATGTCGGATGTCGTCGAAACCCGCTCCATTCTCACCGAGGCCGAGTTCGACCAGCCGGTGGATGTCGTGTGGCGCGCCATCACCGATTCCGAATGGCTCGCCGTCTGGTTCTTTCCCAACGACATCCAGCCGCTGGAGGGCCACAAGTTCACCATCTGGGGCCGGCCCATCGAGCGGTGGGACGGCGAATTCCAGTGCCAGGTGAAGAGCTGCATTCCCGAGAAGGAGCTGTCGTTCAGCTGGAAGGGCGGGCATGAGGAGCTGAAGGGCTTCGGCCACTATATCGATACGGTGGTGACCTGGACGCTGACGCCCACGCCCTCCGGCGGCACCCATTTCCGCTTCTTCCACGACGGCTTCGGCACGGACACCGCCAATGACGGGGTGTTCGATGTCATGTCCAAGGGCTCCCAGAGCGTGCTCCGCACCCTCACCCGCCGCCTGCCGGACCTCATCGCCCATGGGGCGTGAGAAAAATCGCGCATGATCGCGCCATGGGTTGGAACCGCCGCCATAAGGCCGCGTTTACCATCCGGCTGATGTTGCTGACCTCCGTCCGGGAGGTGGCGACCGACGAACGGAGACGATGATGGGCCAGAGCCTTCCTCTGACTACCCCGACCTCTCTGCGCATCGTGATTGGAGACGCCGAGACGCGGGTGTCCAGCGTCGAGGACGTGGTGAAGTTCCTGCGCAAGCAGGAGGCCGGCGATCTCGCCGATTTCCTCATGGCCCAGCGCAGCGGCGCGAACCCCCCGAGCCTCGGCGATGTGTGCGCCCGCATGGAAGCCCTCTGCGCGATGGTGTGAGGGCTCAACCTTGAGCTAAGGCTGGCCCGGCTCCCAGCCGGGCGGGGCGAGTTCAAACCCTGCGAAATCAAAGGCCGGCGCCACGGTGCAGCCGACCAGCGTCCAGGCGCCGAGGCTTTCCGCCGCCTGCCACGCGAAGGGCGGCACCACGCCCTGCGGCCGCGCGCCGGCGGCGAGATTCGGCCCCAGCATCACATCCCGCTGTCCCCCGGCGTCCGCGATGGAGAGCTTCAGCGGCGCGCCGGCATGCCAATGCCAGACTTCCGAGGCATCCACCCTGTGCCAGTGGGAGCGCTCTCCCGCGCGCAGCAGGAAGTAGATGGCCGTGGACGCGCCGCGCCCCCCGTCCGGCGCCTTTTCACGGAATGTCTCCCGGAAGAACCCGCCCTCGGGATGGGGCTGAAGCGCGAGCAGGGCGATCACCGCATCCGCGGTGAGCGCCTGAAGGCCGGTTTCGCCCATCCCTCAGCCCTTGAAGCTGTTCTTGCGCTCGCGCAGCGCGGTGAAGATCTCGGCCGGGTCCGCGCCGGGCATGCCGAGGCGCTCGGCCATGGCCGGATCGTCCGCCCGCAGGAAGGGGTTGGCCTTCAGCTCGTCGCCGAGCTTGGAGGGCATGGTGGGCTCGCCCTTGGCGCGCTGCTCCTGCGCCTTGGCGTACATGGCCGCGAGGTCCGCATTGTCCGGATCGACCGAGAGGGCGAAGCGGCCGTTGCCCAGCGTGTATTCATGGCCGGAATAGACGTCGAGGTCCTCCGGCAAGGCACGCATCCGCTGCAATGAATGCCACAGCACCGGCGGCTCGCACTCCAGCGCCCGCCCGCAACCGAGCGTGAACAGCGTGTCGCCGGCAAACAGCAGCTTCTCGCCCTCGAAGAAATAGGAGGCCGGGCCGGCGGTATGGCCGGGGGTCTCCAGCACGCGGCCCACCAGTGAGCCCACGGCGACGGGATCGCCGTCCACCACCGCGACGTCGAGGCCGGGGATCCTGTCCGCCTCGGACTTCGGGCCGACGACGGTGGCGCCGTAGCGCGCCTTCACTGCCGTGATGCCCTGGGTGTGGTCGGCATGGTGGTGGGTGACGAAAATGTGGGTGAGGGTCCAGCCTTCCTTCTCCAGCGCCGTCATCACCGGCCCCGGCTCGGGCACGTCCACCACCGCCGTCGCTTCGGTGACGGGATCGTGGATGAGGACGGCGTAATTGTCGCTGAGGCAGGGGATCAGGCGGATGTCGGCCGGCACGGTGTCGATCTCCGGAAGGGGACGGGCTTGACGGCTCGGGTTGCGGACCCGGCGCGCATGATCCTCTATTAAGGGGGCGAGCGGAAGTGTGGCCGGCCGGCCGCTGTCCACAGCGAGGGTGCATGTTTCTCGACGTCGTCGACCTGCGCAATTTCTACGCCCAGCCCGTGGGAATCATGACGCGTCGCCTGCTCGGCCGCGCCATCCGCGCCCGCTTCGACAATGTGACGGGCATGCGCGTGCTGGGGCTCGGCTATCCCACGCCCTATCTCGGCGTGTTCCGCGAGGAGGCGGAGCGCTGCCTCGCCGTGATGCCGGCGGCGCAGGGCGTGGTGCGCTGGCCCTCCGCCGCGCCGACGCTGGCCACCCTCGCCGACGAGACGCTGCTGCCGTTCCCCACCTCCAGCATGGACCGGGTGGTGATCGTCCACGCGCTGGAGATGACGCCCAATGCCGCCGAGATGCTGCGCGAGGTCTGGCGCGTGCTGGCGCCGGGCGGGCGGCTTCTGGCGGTGGTGCCCAACCGGCGGGGCGTGTGGGCGCGGCTCGATACCACGCCCTTCGGCAACGGCCGCCCCTTCTCGCGCGGGCAGGTGGTGAGCCTCTTGCGCGAGGCCCTGTTCACCCCCGTGGGCTGGGACGAGGCGCTCTATGCACCCCCCAGCCGCTGGTTCCTCAATACGGCGGTGGCGTGGGAACGGGTCGGCGCGCGCCTGTCGCTGCCCTTCTCCGGCGTGCTGGTGGTGGAAGCCACCAAGCAGCTCTACCGCCCCGTCGCCATCCGCCGCCCCAGCCGCATCGCCGAGCCGGCGCTGGAGCCCGTGCTGGTGCCGGGCGGCGTGCCGGCGGGGTGAGCGCATTGCGGGGCCGGCGGAGGCGGGCCATATTTGCTGCCGTAAGGAGTGACGCTCATGGCCCGCATCAACCGCGCCGAACCCCGGACGGCCCCCGCGACGAGTGTCGCGGCCCGCCGCAAGGGATTGCGCCCGCTGCGGCTCTGGGTGCCCGACACCTCCCAGCCCGGCTTCGCCGAGGAATGCCGCCGACAGTCGGCCCTGGTCGCCGGAGATCCCGCCGAGCGGGATGTTCTGAATGAGATCGAGGCTGTGGCCGATCACTCGGGCTGGCAGTGAGGCGAGGGGACATCGTCCTCATTGCCTTGCCGGGCGCCTACGGCAAGCCGCGCCCCGCTCTCATCATCCAATCGGACCTGTTTGAAGGTCATCCCTCGGTGACGGTCCTGCCCATCACCAGCGAACGACGCGAAGCTCCGCTGTTCCGGATCGGGCTTGAGCCGACAAGCGGAAACGGCCTGCGACTCGCGTCCCAGATCATGGTGGACAAGGCGCACACGGTGCCGAGTGACAAGATCGGCGCCACCATCGGCCGGGCGACCGACGCGGACATGCTGCGCGTGACCCGGGCGCTGGCCCTGTTTCTCGGCTTTGCCTGAAGGCCCTACCGCTCCCGCGTCAGCAGGAACACCGCCTGCTCGCCCAGCAGATTCCACACCCACCACGGCATGTTCACCCGCACGCGGTGGCCGGAGGAATCCAGCGCTACGGCCTTCTCGATGCGCGCGTCCAGCACCTCCACCAAAGCCACGAAGTCGCGGATGGTGCAGAAGTGGATGTTGGGGGTCTCGTACCAGGCGATGGGCATGTTGTCCGTCACCGGCATCCGGCCGTTGATCATGAGATCGAGCCGCGAGCGCCAGTGGCCGAAATTGGGGAAGGAGACCACCGCCCGGCGGCCGATGCGCAGCATCTGCTCCAGCACCCAGCGCGGCCGGCGGGTGGCCTGCAACGTCTGGGAGAGGATGACGTAGTCGAAGGCGTCGTCGGGATAGTGGGCGAGGTCCACGTCCGCATCGCCCTGGATGATGGCGAGGCCGCGCGCCACCCCGGCGTTCACGCCCTCGCGCGACAGCTCGATGCCGCGCGCGTCGCAGTTGCGGGTGGTGGCGAGCAGCTCCAGCAGCGCCCCGTCGCCGGAGCCGACATCGAGCACGCGGGAGCCGGGGGCGACCATTTCGGCCACCACCACGAGATCGACGCGCCCGCCCTGGTCGCGGACGGCACTTTCATCCAGCACCGGCTGGCGCACCGCGATGCTCACGCGCTTCTCCCGGTCGGCAGGCCCAAAGCGCGGGCCGCGCTGTCGAGGAAGCCGCGGGCGATGGCGAAAAGCTGCGGCTCCTCCAGCAGGAAGGCGTCGTGGCCCTTGTCGCTCTCGATCTCGGTGAAGGAGACGCTGGCGCCCGAGGCGTTCAGCGCATGGACGATGGCGCGGGAATCCTCGGTGGGAAACAGCCAGTCCGAGGTGAAGGAGGCGACGCAGAAGCGTGTCTTCGAGCCGCGGAAAGCATTGGCCAGCACGCCGCCGTAGTCGGCCGCGAGGTCGAAATAGTCCATGGCCCGCGTCACATAGAGATAGGAGTTGGGATCGAACCGCTGCACGAACGATTCGCCCTGGTGGCGCAGATAGCTCTCCACCTGGAAATCGGCGTCGAAGCCGAAGGTGGGCATCTCGCGGTTCTGCAGCCGGCGGCCGAACTTGTTGTGCAGCGACTGGTCGGACATGTAGGTGATGTGCGCCGCCATGCGCGCCACCGCGAGCCCGCGATGGGGCGTCACCCCTTCCGCCAGATAGCGCCCGCCGCGCCAGTCGGGATCCGCCATCACCGCCTGCCGGCCCACCTCGTGGAAGGCGATGTTCTGCGCCGAGTGCCGCGCGCCGGTGGCGATGGGCATGGCCGAGAACACCCGCTCGGGATAGCTCGCCGCCCATTGCAGCACCTGCATGCCGCCCATGGAGCCGCCGGCAACGCACAGGAGCTTCTCGATGCCGAGATGGTCGAGCAGCATGGCCTGCGCGTTCACCATGTCGCGGATGGTGACGAGGGGCATGTCGAGGCCGTAGGGCCGGCCGGTCTCGGGATTGGTGGAGGCGGGGCCGGTGGTGCCCATGCAGCCGCCGAGCACGTTGGCGCAGATGACGAAGAAGCGCTCGGTGTCGATCGGCCGCCCCGGCCCCACCATCGTCTCCCACCAGCCCGGCTTGCCGGTGACGGGATTGAGGCTCGCGGCGTGCTGGTCGCCGGTCAGCGCGTGGCACACCAGCACCGCGTTGGTGCCGGCGGCGTTGGGCTCGCCATAGGTCTGGTAGCCGATCTGCAGGTGGTTCAGCTCGACGCCCGCATCGAGCCTGAGCGGGGCACCGGTGCCGAAGCGCACCACGGGGGAATGGGGCTCGTCCGCCTCGCGCCGCGCCTCGGCGGCTGTGTTCGAGGCGACGTCCTTCCGGACGAAAGATGTCATGGGCGAACCAAGCGACGGCCCGGCGCCCGTGTCAAGCACCGACGCTCCGGCACAGAGGCCGGCTGGCCCGCGCGCCCGGCCTCAGGATGCGGAGAGCGAGCTTCGCGCGGCGGACATGGCGACCGCGTCGCCTTCCACCACGTCGGCGGTGGCTTCGGCGCCCATCAGCACGAGGAGCTTGGCGCGGGCGCGGTTGACGCGGCTCTTGATGGTCCCGAGCGCGCAGCCGCAGACCTCCGCCGCCTCTTCATAGGAGAGGCCCGCCGCGCCCACCAGCACCAGCGCCTCGCGCTGGTCGTCGGGCAGAAGGGCGAGAGCTTCCTTCAGCGAGGTGAGGGTGGACGACCACTCCTGGCTCGGGCCGATATTGGTGTCCTGCTGGGCGAGCGCGGCCATGCCGTCATTCTCGCGCCGACGCTTGCGGATCTCGGTGTAATAGGTGTTGCGCAGGATGGTGAACAGCCACGCGCGGAGGTTGGTGCCGGGGTCGAACTTGTCCATGTTCGAGAGCGCCTTCAGCAGCGTCTCCTGGACCAGGTCGTCGGCTTCCGTGCGGTTGCGCGTCAGCGACCGCGCAAAGGCGCGCACCGCTGGAAGGAACTCCAGCACCTGCGTGCGCAGGGCGGCGGCGTCCATCTCTTGGCGGGTCCTTTCGCTCGGCGCGGGCAGATCCATCGGGCAGCCTATTCTTTCCGGCAATCGTGACTTTTGTGGCGGCGGTGTCCGCCCGGTTCCCGCCAAGGCGGGGGCGGCGGCTGGACGTCCCTTGGCGGAGACGACTTCAAGCGTGACCTGAGCCTAACGCTGCTGCTGCGCTTCCGGTTCCGCCCGCCATGTGGCCGCGGAGGGCGGGCCCCGGCCGCCCCCTCGAGAGCGGCGCGATCAGGCGCCGCCGTTGCCCGTTCCCGTGCCGGTCGTCTGGCTGCTCTTCTGGCCGCCCTTCTGTCCCGCCTGCGAGGCGAGGGTACGGTCGCGCGAGAAGCTGCGCTGGTCGTCGGCGACGCTCTGTCCGCCCTTGCGGCCCGCCTCGGCGGCGAGCGTGCGATTCTGGAAGAAGCTGCGCTTCTCAGCCGGGACGCTCTCGCCGCCCTTGCGCGCGATGGCCCGCTGCTTTTCCGCGTCCATCGCCGCAAAGCCGCGCTGGGAGGTGCCCTTGGTTCGCGCCTTGTCCATTTGCCCTGTTCCTCCGACTGCGATCGGCCGCTCGTCGCGGCACCCGGCCGGTCGATCCGGCGCTGTGTACCGGAGCGAAAACGGCCCGCACTGAAGCCAATAGGCCGCCCTCCGGCCGGTGGGGTGGCCAGGACGGTCTAAGCAGTAACGAAGCAGGCAGGGCTGTGGTTCCGACGAAAACACGCTTTCGTCGGGTGTCACGCTCCGTTAGGGCGAGACCGGGCAGCGGTATCCGGAGAAGCGATTGCGGGACAAGGGAAATCCCCGACGATCACCAGCGCGTCTCCGGACCGGTTGCGGGTCAGGGTTCCCCCGAGTTGGGCCGCAAAGCCCCCGGCGAGGCCGGAGGGCTCCTCTGGCGCGTCGGCGGTGCCGGAAAGGACGAGGCGCAGACGCTCATCGTCCACCGTGCCGCGGATGAGCATGCCGAGGGAGGTACTGCCGGGCCGGAGCGTCAGTCCGAGCACCAGTTCCACCACCATGAGGGCGAGGGGGACCGCCATGTCGGTGGGCAGCCGCGTCTCCTCCGCTTCCACCACCAGACGCAGATTCTTGTCGGACGAGCCCTCGATCAGCGAGGCGAGTTCCCCCAGCAGCTCGCGCAGGCGCACCTGCGAGCCGTCGCTTGCCTCATAGAGGATGCGGTGGACGAGGGCGAGGGTGTTCACGCGGGTGCGCAGCTGGTCGAACCGCTTGCGGTCCTCGCCCTTGCCCATCCCGCCGCCATAGAGCGACAGCAGGCTGACCACCACCTGAAGGCTGTTCTTGATGCGGTGATGGATCTCGCGCACCAGCGCGGTCTTCTCGGCGAGATTTTCCCGCAGGCGCGCGTCGCGCTGGCGCACCGCATAGGCCATGTTCTCCACCGAGTGGCCGAGCATGCGGAATTCGCTCGGCGCGGCATCGAGCCGGGTCGGGCGGAAGCCGTAATGGCCCTGGGCATAGACCGCCGTCACCCGCCGCAGATAGAGCAGCCAGCGCAGCACGATGCGGTCCACCGCCACCCACAGGGCGATGAGCGAGGCGACCATCACCAGCGCCGGTAGGGCGAAGCTCGCGGCCACCGTCACCAGGGTCCAGCCGAACAGCCGGTCGGACGGGGAGGCATAGGCCACCACCAGCCCCTCGCGGCCGAGAGGCGTGGTGGCATAGGTCCAGCGTCGGCCGGAGGCGTCGGTGCTTTCCCTGAGCGCATTGTCGGGTGCGGCGAAGGGTGCGGCCTGGAACAGCGCGCCGCTGAGACTGCGGGAATTGGAGACCAGCTCCTCGCCCGAAGCCGAGAACACCGCCACCACGCCCTCGGACGGCGGCACCTGCTGGCGCAGCAGATTGTCGAGCCAGCCGATCTCGATGCCCAATGCCATGCCGCCTTCGAGCCGGCCGGCGGCATCGCGCAGCGGCAGAAGGCCCACCAGCACGTCCCGCTCGGTGGCGGTGCTGCGCACCCGGCCCGAGAGGCTGAAGCCCGGCTGCCGGATTGCCGAAAGCCACCAGCCGTCATCGGTCATGTCGGTGTCGGACGTGGGCAAGGCGGAGCAGGTGAGCTGCCCGGCGGCATTGACCACGCCGATATTGGCGGCGAAGGGCAGGGAGACGGTCGCCCCCCGCAGGGTCGCGCGGCAGGTCGGGCCCGCGGTGCGCACCTCCTCCACGTTCTGGAGCGCGTAGAGCACGTTTTCCGCCGAGGCGATCACATTCTGCTGGGAGGCGGCGGCGGCCAGCGCATGGCGCAGCAGGTTCTGCCGGGCATCCTCCTCGGCGGCGGAAAGCTGCATCACGCCCTGGACGATGTTGAGGGTGGCGATGGGGGCCAGCGCCAGCAGCACCATGAGGATCAGGCGGCGGCGGACGCTGTCGAACAGGGTGCGCGGCTGGGTGGTGGACGGCGGAAAGAGGGAGGCGCGTTCCCGCTGGCCCGGCGTGGGGCCGCCACGGGACAGGTCGTCACGCGGGCTTTCGCGCGAACGCTCTTCACGGGAACCTTCTTCGCGGGACTTGGCGGCCTGCGCCCGTTCCAGATCCATCGTCGCTCCGCCAAACAACTCTACACAGGCGCCTGTCGCCGGTCCGCCGCTGGCAGACCGCCCCGCGAGACCTCACCCATACCGCGCCGAGGCGCGCCATGCTCTGGCGACGATGCCCGTCCCATCCTCCTGGAAGAACGCTCCCGGTGAGGAACGTTCCCCAGGGTCACGCAATGAATACGCGTGGCCTCGTCTCTTGGCCTTTTCTCTTGGCCTTGTGCCGTATCCGCGTGTCGGTGCGGCCGCCTGCCTTTCCGTTCCGGTCCGCGCGCAGGATGCCCGCAGACAAGTTTCGACCGTGCCGCTCCCGCTGGGCTCGGGTGCCACTATAATGCGTTTTGCGCCGGCCCGGTTCCACCCGCGTGGAACTTGTCGTGCACGCAAGCGTTACCGGGCTTTGGCTTCAACTTGGCCAATCACAAACGTGGCTCAGAGCGGCCATCACTCCTTTGGCACGTTCAGCTTGGCAGGGAACTTTCGCATGGCTTCCAATCCGCTTATCAAGCAGCTCCCGTTCCTGCGCCGCTACACGCGCGCCCTGATGGGATCGCAGGCGGCCGGCGATCTTCTGGTGCAGAACACGCTGCAGGCGATTCTCGACGGCAAGGTCGCGGTCGATCCCGCGGTCTCGCCACGGGTCGCGCTCTACAAGGCGTTCCACGAGACCTGGAACCGCCAGTCTTCCGGCGGTCAGGTGCCCTCGCGCGCCGATGCCCGGCTCCAGGCCATGGACCCCTCCTCGCGCGTGGCGCTGCTGCTCACCGCCATGGAGGGTTTCTCCTTCGCCGAGGCCTCGACCATTCTCGGCACCACCCTTTCCGACGTGGAGGCGCAGGTGGTGGCGGCGCAGCGCGAGATCGACCGCCAGCTCGCCACCCGCGTCCTCATCATCGAGGACGAATGGGTGATCGCCCTCGACCTCAAGACCCTCGTCACCGAACTGGGACATGAGGTGATCGGCGTCGCCCCCACCCATTCCAAGGCGGTGGAGCTGGCGCAGGGCGGCAATTTCGGCTTGGTGCTGGCCGACATCCAGCTTGCCGACGGCTCCTCCGGTATCGAGGCGGTGACGGAGATTCTCGAGAGTTTCAACGTACCGGTGATCTTCATCACCGCCTTCCCCGACCGCCTCCTCACCGGCGAGCGGCCGGAGCCCACCTATCTCATCACCAAGCCGTTCCTCACCGAGACGGTGAAGGCGACGGTGGCGCAGGCGCTGTTCTTCCACGAGGCCCGCGCCCAGCCCGAAGCCGCGCGCAGCGCCTGAACGAGGAGGTTCGCGCGCAGCGCCTGACAAAAGGTTCACGCGCGCCTCACGGACAGCCTCCCCGCGGAAATCGCGAGGACTACGAACTTTCCCGGGCACGCAATTGCCGTGTCGGTCGTTACACTCCCGAGCGGATATGGAGCGAGCCCCGAACGGCGGATGCTCCCACCGCGCATGACAAACCCTGCCGGAGACAACCATGGTCGACAAGCCGCAGATCGTGACCGCCCAAGCCGCCTCCGCCGCCGAGGCCAACCTCAACGACGTGAAGTCGGACCTCGACCAGCTCAGGGCCGATTTCACCAAGCTGCTGGAAACCCTCGGCAAGACCGCCAAGCACTCGGTGAAGGGCGCCAAGGGCGAGGCCGAGAGCGCCGCCGGCGAGGTGGGCGACTGGGCCGAGGAACAGGTCCTCACCCTACGCGAGAGCATCCGCGAGCAGCCCATCACCGCCTGCGCCATCGCCGCGGGCGTCGGCGTCATCCTCGGCCAGATCCTGCTGCGCCGCTGATCCGCGCCGCCTTGGCCGGTTCCGGGACCGGCCGTCGCACCATTCCTGAAGCCGCCGGGCGGGCCATCCTCCGGCGGCTTTCGCTTATCCCTCCCCCTTCGGCCGGAAGCCGAGCCGCTCCAGCGCCGCCACCAGCGTGGCGCCGTCATAGGGCTTGGAGATGACCCCAACGTCGCTGCGCCCGACGAACAGGTCGGAGATGTCCTGCGCGGCATAGCCGGTGGCGACGATGATGGGCAGGTCGGGCGCGATCTCGCCGAGGCGGCGCACCACCTCGTCGCCGCGCATGTCGGGCAGGCCGATGTCCACGATGGCGAGCGCCAGCGCGTCGCGGCCGATGTCCGCCTTGACGGCGCGGGCGTGCGCGAGCGCCGCCTCGCCGTGGGAGGCGATGGTGACCTTGAAGCCCTGATCTTCCAGGACCTGGCTCGCCACCATGGCGACGAAGGGCTCGTCCTCCACCAGGAGGACGGAGCCCCTGAGGGCGGGTTCGTCCAGCATTCCGTTCACTTTGGCGACCAGTTCCGACTGGCTGTAGGGCTTGGTCAGAAGCTTCATGCCCGGATCGAGCCGCCCCTGATGCACCACAGCGTTGCGGGCGTAGGCGGTGGTGAACAGCACCGGGGTTCGCGGCATCCGCCGCTTCACCTCGTCGGCGAGGCCCCGCCCGTCCATCCCGTCGCCGAGGCGCACGTCGGTGAAGAGCAGGTCGGGGCGGGTGCCCCGTGACAGGGCGTCGAGGGCGGCGGAAGCGTCGGCGGCCTCGATCACCGTGTGGCCGGCGTCCCGCAGCGTCGCGGCGCCCATGGTGCGGAGCTGGTCGTCGTCCTCCACCATGAGCACCACGGCCGGCGCGGCGCGGGCCTCGCCTTCGGTCCGCACCGGGGCGGGCTCGGGCACTGCGGGCGTCTCTTCCAGCCGCGGCAGATAGAGCTTCACCGTGGTGCCGTCGCCGCGCTCGGAATAGATCATCACGTGCCCGCCGGACTGCTTCACGAAGCCGTAGACCTGGCTGAGGCCGAGCCCGGTGCCGTCCTTCGGCCCCTTGGTGGTGAAGAAGGGCTCGAAGGCGCGGGCCCGCACCTCCTCCGCCATGCCCATGCCGGTGTCGCTGACGAAGATCGCCACATACTGGCCGGGCGTCAGGTCCTCGTGCTCGGCGCAATAGGCCTCGTCCAGATAGGCGTTGGCGGTCTCGATGGTGAGCTTGCCGCCGTCCATCATGGCGTCGCGCGCGTTCACCGCGAGGTTGAGGATGGCATTCTCCAACTGGTTGTGGTCGATCTCCGTGCGCCACAGCCCGCCGGCGAGCACGGTCTCCAGCATCACCCGTTCGCCGAGCGCGCTGCGCAACATGTGGGACATGCCTGTGACGAGGCGGTTGGCGTCGGTGGGGCGGGGATCGAGGGGCTGGCGGCGGGAGAAGGCGAGCAGGCGCTGGGTGAGAATGGCCGCCCGCAGCGCGCCCTGCCGGCCGTAGTCGAGGAAGCGGCGGATCTCCTCGGTCTTGATCTCCTGCGTGCGGGTATCCTTGGGGTCCGCCGGCACCCGGCGCTCGGCGGCCTCGATGTTGCCGATGATGATGGTGAGCAGATTGTTGAAATCGTGCGCGATGCCGCCGGTGAGCTGGCCCACCGCCTCCATCTTCTGTGCCTGCCGGAGCTGGGATTCGGCGCGCAGGCGCTCTTCCATCTCCTGCTTGAGCAGGGTGTTGGCCGCGGCGAGCTGGGTGGTGCGGGCGGCGGCGAGGCGTTCGAGGTCCTCGTTGGTGCGCGACAGCGCCTCGCGGGCGGCGACGATCTCGGAGATGTCGGTGCAGCTGCCGTACCAGCGGTCGACCCGGCCGTCCTCGTCGCGCACCGGAACGGCGCGGCAGAGGAACCAGCGATAGCTGCCGTCCTTGGCGCGGAACCGGCATTCGCGCGAGAAGGGCTTGCCGCTGGCAAGGCTCCCCTTCCACGCCTCCATCACGCAGCTCTTCTCCTCCGGATGGAGGAAGGCGTGCCATTCCACCACCTCGCCGGGCGGTGCCTCGACGCCGGTATATTCGGCCCAGCGGTGGTTGTAATAGTCGCCGCTCCCGGCGGGGGACGAGGTCCACACCATCTTCGGCAGCGCCTCGGCGAGCAGGCGATAGCGCTGCTCGCTGGCGGCGATGGCCTTCTCCGCCCGTTTGCGCTCGGTGATCTCCACCACGATCATGCCGACGAGGCTGATGGCCTGCCCTGAGGTGCGCACCGGAAAATAGCTGACGAGGAAGTGGCGCCAGACGCCCGGCGCGGCCGGCGTCGCGCCTTCAAGCTCCACGTCGGCGATGACCTCGCCGGTGGCGAGCACGCGTTCGAGGGATGGCGTCACCGCACCGGCGAGCTGGGGCAGCATGTCGGCAAGGGAGCGGCCGGCGTGCTCGCGGGCCGGGATGCCGTCGATGCGGGCCAGCATCTCGTTGACGCGGATGAAGCGTTGCTGGGCATCGAAGAAGGCGAAGCCCACGGGGGCGTGATGCAGCAGGGCTTCCAGCGTCGCCACCACGGCAGTCTGTTCGGTCGCCGCTGACAGCAGTGCGGCATGGGCCGATTCGAGGCGGCGCAGGGTGGTGCGCACGAGGGCGGCGATGCCCCATACGGCAATGGCATTGATGACGAAGGAGAGGAGCGAAGCCAGCGGCGGACTGGCGATGCCGCTGCTTCCGCTTTCCGGCACCAGCGCGGCGTTGACGCCGGCGAGCAGGGCGATGGCCGCAAGGCCGATCTCCGCGCCACACACCAGCGACACAACGATGATCGCAGGCAGCTGGAACAGGTAGGGCGGGAAATCCAGCACCCAGAGGATGAGGCCGAGCCTGAGCGCCAGCGCCGCCACGATGACGGTGCAGGCAAAGGCGAGGCGCCACCACAGGGGCCGCTGCTCCGCGATGATTCTCAGGAAGAGGCCGGCGGGGCCTCGACTGGACAGGTCCATCCCTGCTCCCTGTGGCGATCGGGCCGCCACATTGCCCCCGCATGTGCCGCGGGATCAACCGCCGCTGGCCCTGTTCATTTCTGCCCGACCGGGCCGAGCAGACGCGGCGAAGCCGGCCCTGGCCAGAAACCAGGGCCGGCAAGCCTGTCTTCCCAAGGGCTTCCGGGGCGCGGACCCAAGATCCGCGCCCCGGCTTCCCGCGTGGATCAGCGGGTGGCCGGCGGGGTGGCCGGACGGTTGGTGTTCACGCTGCCGGTGCTGGCGGGGGCCTTGTCCGCCTCGGTGAAGGTCGGCGCGTTCTTCAGCTCGTCCTTGGTCTTGCGCAGCACCAGACGGTCCTTGCCGTCGACGCGGGTGACCTCGACCGACTGGAACGGAACCGCGACGTCCTTCTCGCCGATGCCGAGGAAGCCGCCGACGCCGATCACCACGGCCGCGACATTGCCCGAGCGGTCAATGAGCAGGTCGTTGATGTCACCGAGATTCTCGTCGGCGGGGCCGCGCACGGCGGAGCCGATGAGGTTGGACGCCATGTGCTGGTCGGCCATCTGGCGGGTGACGAAGGTGGGCGCCATGCCGGTGGCCGCGGTCGCGCTGGTGGTGGCGCCTATGGTGCCGGTGGGCGCCGCCGTCTGCGCCATGGCGGTGGTGGAAAGAAGAACGGCCGCGGTCGCAGCGTAGATCGGCATCATCTTCATGGTATCCTCCTCGTGAGAACGTGTTCTGGCCCCATGGCCCTGTTCAAGGTGCACCGAAGCACTTGCCTTGCACGCATCCGCGCAAGGCCTTGCTCATCGTGTGCATGAAATGAAGCGCCGGCTCGACTGGCCTGCGCGCAAAGACAAGTTGAAGTCTTCCGGTAGAAGTCTTGTCTCTGCTGGCCTATCAACTCGAACCGCGCCACCCGGTTCCCTTGCGTTGGACGCGTCTGACGAGGTTCTCTGCGGCCGCGTTCGATGGTCTGCGATACAGTTGTGCCGGAGCCGCCGATGGCCCGTTGCCATCAACGTGTCGATAGGATAAAAAGCGAGCGCTCGTTCGTTTTTGGCTTTTCCTGGAAGGGCGCACCCATGGATTTCTCGATCTCCCCGGCCCTCGAAGATCTCCGCCGCCGCATCGCCGCGTTCGTCTCGGACGAGATCATCCCGCTGGAAAGCGACCCGGCCAGCTACGACGCCCACGAGAACATCGCTGCCGCGCCGCTGGAGCGCCTGCGCGCCAAGGCGAAGGCGGAGGGGCTGTGGTGCCTCCAGCTGAAGCCGGAGAATGGCGGCCTCGGCGTCGGCCGCATGGGCATGGCGGTCTGCTACACCGAAATGAACCGCTCCATCTTCGGACCCGTGGTGTTCAACTCCGCGGCCCCCGACGACGGCAACATGATGGTGCTGGAACAGGTCGGCACCGCCGACCAGAAGGCCCGCTGGCTCGCCCCCATCGCCCGTGGCGAAGTGCGCTCCGCCTTCGTCATGACCGAGCCCCATCCCGGCGGCGGCTCCGACCCCTCCATGATGCTCACCCGCGCCGAGAAGCAGCCGGACGGCTCCTATCGCATCTATGGCCGCAAGTGGTTCATCACCGGCGCGGAGGAGGCGGCGCACTTCATCATCATCGCCCGCACCTCGGACGATGCGCGCAAGGGCCTGACCGCCTTCGCCTTCCACCGCGACGCGCCGGGCTGGCGCATCGTCCGTCGCATCCCCATCATGGGGCCGGAGGAACATGGCGGCCATTGCGAGCTGGAGTTCGACGGCCTCACCATCCCGCCCGAGGATGTGCTCATGAAGGAAGGCGACGGCCTGAAGGTGACGCAGATCCGCCTCGGCCCGGCGCGGCTCACCCACTGCATGCGGTGGCTCGGCCTCGCCATGCGCTCGGTGTCCATCGCCCGCGACTATGCGGCGGTGCGCGAGGGCTTCGGCATTCGTCTGGCGGATCGCGAGAGCGTGCAGATCATGCTGGGGCGCATCGCCATGGAGATCGAGATCGGCCGCCTCCTCGTCATGAAGGCCGCCTTCGAGCTGGACCGCGGCGGATTCGCGCGCAAGGAAATCTCCATGGCCAAGATCAAGGCCGCCAATACCCTGCACCTCGCCGCCGACACCGCCATCCAGATCAACGGCGCGCGCGGCTATTCCAAGGATACGGTGCTGGAGTGGATCTACCGCTACGCCCGTCAGGCCCGCATCGTGGACGGGGCCGATGCGGTGCACGAGATGGTGCTCAACCGCTTGCTGGACAAGGAAGGCGACGACTTCTGGAACTGGCCGGTGGCCGGAGGGGCGGCATGAGCGCGCCGGCCTCCTCCCTCGGGTTCGATGCCGCCGCGCTGGACGGCTGGCTGAAGGCCCGCGTGCCCGGCCTCTCCGGCACGCCGCGCTTCGAGGCCATCTCGGGCGGGCAGTCCAACCCCACCTACTTCGTCACCTATGACAATCGCGCCCTCGTGCTGCGCAAGCAGCCGCCGGGGGAGCTGCTGCCCTCCGCCCATGCGGTGGATCGCGAATATCGCATCATGCATGCGCTGGCCGGGACCGGCGTGCCGGTGCCGCCGGTGCTGGCCCTGTGCGGGGACAAATCCGTCATCGGCACCCTCTTCTATGTGATGGAGAAGGTGGACGGGCGCGTCTTCCACGATTGCACCCTGCCGGGTGTGTCCCCGCAGGAGCGCCGGGCCATGTACGAGGCCATGGCCACCACGCTGGCGGCCATGCACAACGTGGACCCCGCCGCCGTGGGCCTTTCGGACTTCGGCCGTCCCGGCAATTATTTCAGCCGCCAGATCGCCCGCTGGACCCGCCAGTGGGAGCTTTCCAAGACCCGCGAGGATGCCAATATCGAGCGCCTCGTCGCGTGGCTGCCGGAGCATGTGCCGGCGGATGAGACGAGCCGCATCGCCCATGGCGACTACCGCATCGGCAATCTCATGTTCCACCCCACCCGCCCGGAGGTGGTGGCGGTGCTGGACTGGGAATTGTCCACGCTGGGGCATCCCTTGGCGGACCTCGCCCATTGCGCCATGGCCTGGGTATCGCGGCCGGAGGAATACGGCGGCATCGACGGGCTCGACCTCGATGCCCTCGGCATTCCCGCGCGCGCCGAGTTCGTGGCGACCTATCAGGCGGCGGCGACCCACGGCGCGCAGCTCACCGACTTCCACATGGCCTTCGCCCTGTTTCGCTGGTCGGTGATCTTCGAGGGCATCGCCGCGCGCGCCAAGGCCGGCAATGCCGCCTCCGAGGGGGCCGGCGACACCGCAGGCCTTGCCGAAGCCTTCGCCGCGCGGGCGGCGGCCTTCACCTGAGCGATCAGGCCAGCGCCTTCCGCACGAAGGCGTTGACCTCGGCCGCATAGGCGGGCGCCTCGATGCCGCGCTCGCGGTACTTGCTGCGCTTCACATACCAGTCCTGCAACAGCGGCTTGATGAGCGTCGCCGCAAACAGCGGGTCGCCGGCGGCGAAGGTGCCGCGGCGCATGCCCTCGGCGATGGCCCCGGCGAGGATACGCTCGGTGGTCCGCTCGCTCTCCACCGCGCGCTTGCGGGCCTCGGGCGGAAAGGCCTTCGCCTCCATGTAGGCGAAGACGAACCAGGGGTGCATGGCCTCGGTGAGAAGGATGTGGCGCTCGATCAGCCAGGCGAGATGCCGCGTCGGGTCCGCGCGCACCGCCTCCGGCGCGTCCGCAAGCGCGCCTTCGGCCGCCTCCGCCACCTCCTCCAGGATCATCAGGAGCAGCGTGTCCTTGCTGTCGAGGTAGGAATAGAGCCCGCCCATGCTGAGGCCGGATTCCTCCGCCAGCTGGCGCAGGGTCATGGCGTGGAAGCCGTGGCGGTTGGCGAGCGTCAGCGCCGCGCCGAGGATGCGCGCGAGGTTCGCCACCGCCAGATGGGGCTTGCGCACCTTGATGGTCTCGCGATGCCGGGCAAGGATGCGCGCGGCGCTGGCCTCGAGGGAATGATCCGGCGCGTGAGATGTCGCGATCTGCGCGTGCGCCGCCTGTTCCTCGCCCAATCGAGACCCCCGCCAAAGCTGTGTGCAGACTGCGGGCGGGCTGGCGAATGTCAAGCGAGGCCCCACACGGCGACGCTCGGCACCGGCGGAATTGTCCCATCCCCTTGCATCATGGCTCTGCCTTCGCTTTGCTGCCGGAAAGGGACCGGAGCCCGTCCGTATGAGCCTTCTGCGCGTTTATGCCCGCACCATCAGCCTCCTCGGGCCGGAGGCCCGGCTGGGGGCGCTGCTGGCCGGCTCGAACCTCGCCCTGGCGGTGTCGCAGTTCGCCGAGCCCATCCTGTTCGGCCGCATCATCGATGCGTTGGCGACGGCGCAGGCCGCCCAGCGCCTGCCGCATACGGACGATCTGGTGCCGCTGCTCGCCGCATGGGTGTGCTTCGGCCTGTTCAACATCGGCGCCGGGGTGCTGATCTCCCTCCATGCCGACCGGCTCTCCCACCGCCGCCGGCTGGGGGTGCTGACGCAGTATTTCGAGCATGTGCTGCAACTGCCGCTGAGCTTCCATGGGGAAACCCATTCCGGCCGCCTGCTGAAGGTGATGCTGGAGGGCGTCGATGCCCTGTGGGGCCTCTGGCTCTCCTTCTTCCGGGAGGATTGCGCGGCGATCCTCTCCCTCGTCATCCTCGTGCCGGTGGGCATCTACCTCAACTGGCGGCTGGGGCTGGTGCTGATCGTGCTGATGGCGGTGTTCGGCGTCGTCACCGCCTATGTCATCGGCCGCACCGAGGCCATGCAGCGGCAGGTGGAGGAATACAATTCCGACCTCGCCGAGCAGACCTCCGACGCGCTGGGCAACGTGGCGGTCATCCAGAGCTACACCCGCACCGAGGCCGAGGTCTCGGGCCTGCGCGACACGGTGAACCGGGTGCTGGCGGTGCAGATCCCGGTGCTGTCGTGGTGGGCGATGGTGTCCATGGCCACCCGCGCCGCGACCACGCTCACCATTCTCGCCATCCTGCTCATCGGCACCTGGCTGTACATGCAGGGCCTCGCCAACATCGGCGACATCGTCACCTATGTGGCCTTCGCCAACATGCTCATCGGCCGGCTGGACCACACGGTCTCCTTCTTCAACCGGCTGATGATGTCGGCGCCGCAGCTCGCCCAGTTCTTCGAGGTTCTGGACACGGTGGGCGCGGTGCGCGACCGGCCGGGGGCGAAGCCCCTGCCGCCGGTGAAGGGCGACGTGACCTTCGACGACGTGTCCTTCTCCTATGACGGCAAGCGCACGGCGGTGGCGGACGTGTCGTTCCACGCCGAGCCGGGCCAGACCTTCGCCTTCGTCGGCACCACGGGGGCGGGCAAGTCCACCGCGCTCGCGTTGCTGCACCGGGTGTTCGACCCCCAGTCCGGTGCCATCCGCATCGATGGCGAGGACATCCGCGATGTGACACTCTCCTCGCTGCGGCACGCGATCGGCGTGGTTTTCCAGGAGCCGCTGCTGTTCAACCGCTCCATCGCCGACAACCTCAAGGTGGGCAAACCCGACGCCACCGAGGACGAGATGCGGGAGGCGCTGGCCCGCGCCCAGGCGCTGGAGCTGGTGGAGCGCAACCCGCTCGGGCTTCAGGCCGTGGTGGGCGAGCGCGGCCGCGCGCTTTCCGGCGGCGAGCGCCAGCGCCTCTCCATCGCTCGCGCTTTGCTCAAGAACCCGCCCATCCTGATCCTCGACGAGGCGACCAGCGCCCTCGATGCCGCCACCGAGGTGAAGGTGCAGGCGGCGCTGGACGAGGTGATGAAAGGACGCACCACCTTCGTCATCGCCCACCGCCTCGCCACCGTCCGCAATGCCGACCGCATCCTGGTGTTCGAGCACGGGCGGGTGGTGGAGGCCGGCTCCTTCGACGAGCTGGTGCGCCTCGGCGGCCGCTTCGCGGGGCTTGCCCGCGCGCAGTTCATGGCTGGCGCGCAAGAGACGTCGCGGCCGGCGCCCGCGGTGATCGCCGAGACATGAGCGGGGACGGCGGTTTAGGGTTGCGTACCGTCAAGGACAAGCTGAAGTCTTCATCGTAAAGGTTTCGCGCATTCAAGGAGTGCGGCTGAATTGTGGCAGACTAGGCGAGGCTTCGACCTGTGCCGCACCGGCCGTGCGCCCCATTGCGCCTTTTCCGCGCAAGCGAAACCGGTTATGGAAGGACAGTTCCTGCGCGCGATTTCTCAACAGGGAGCGGATCGGTTGGCGCCCACGACATCACGTTTCGCCCTCCGAGCCTCGTTTGTCGGCTGCCTGCTGGCCGCTTTCGGGCTTGTGCTTGCTGCCGGTGTCCCGGCCCGCGCCAACCCGATCCTGCTTGTGGAGGCCGATACCGGCCGGGTGATCGAGCAGAAGGAGGCCGGGCGTCCCTGGCATCCCGCCTCCGTCACCAAGCTGATGACGGTCTATGTGGCGCTCAACGCCGTGCGCAACGGCCGGCTGAAGTTCGATACGCCGATCACCGTCTCGCCCGCCGCGGCGGCGCAGCAGCCTTCCAAGATGGGCTTCAAGGTCGGCACCGTCGTCACCCTCGACAACGCCTTGAAGATGGTTCTGGTGAAGTCGGCCAACGACATGGCCTGGCTGGTGGGTGAGGGCGTCGCCGGCTCCATGCCGGCCTTCGTCGCCGAGATGAACGCCACCGCCGCGCACCTCGGCATGACCGGCACCCATTTCGAGAATCCGAACGGCCTGCCGGACCCGGCGCAGGTGACCACCGCCCGCGACCTCGCCATCCTGGCGCGCGCCATCATCTATCATTTCCCCGAGCAGGAAGCGCTGTTCCGCATCCCGGCCATCAAGATCGGCAAGGTGGTGCTGCGCAACTACAACCGCCTGATCGACCGCTATCCCGGCGCGGACGGCATGAAGACCGGCTTCGTCTGCGGCTCCGGCTACAATCTCGTCGCCACCGCGACCCGCGGCAACAAGCGCCTCATCGCCGTCATCCTCGGCGCCCGCTCCGGTACCGCCCGTACCGAGCAGGCGGCGCTGATGTTCGAGAAGGGCTTCCAGTCGTCCTGGTCGGTGTTCGGTGCTGCCGCCCCGCTTCTGTCCGCGCTCCCCAACAGCGGCGGGCCGATCTATGACATGCGGGCGGAAGTGTGCGGCGGCAAGCGTGCCGTGACCGCCTCCGAGGCGGACGACGAGCCCGATCCGCAGACCAGCTCCAGCTTCTCCTTCGCGACGCCCGCTCTGCCCAAGTCCGGTGCCGAGCTGCTGCAGACCCTGCCGCCCTCCATGCCGCCGGTTCCGGTCTATGTGGGCACGCGCAATGCGGTGGAGGACTTCGCCACCGCTTACGAACCGGACCCGCCGAAGAAGCCCAAGGCCGCCGCCGGATCGAAGCCGGACAGCAAGTCGGCCGCCACCGCCGACAAGCCCAAGACGGGCGGTGAAAAGGCGAGCGGGGATGCCGCCAAGAAGCCGGCCAAGCCGCAGGGCGCCGTCGCGGCCGGCAGTTCTGCGACGCCGAAGCCCAAGCCGAAGCCGGCCCCCGCGCCCGCCAATCCCGAGGCCGCCGCTCCCGCGCCCAAACCGGCTACGTAAGTCGCCCGTTCACGCAGAAGGTTCGGCGACGTCGGTCGCCGGATCGCCCAACAGGCTCGGCGACATAAGGCACCGATCCAAACCGTCACGGTACCCTTGACCCGGCAGACCGTCTCGTAGAGGCAGGGAGGCAATCGATCCCTCCTTCCGGGAGACACCCCATGCCGGGCTCCTCCGACGCCTTCCCTTCAGAAGGCGCATCCGCCACCGAAGCCACCGTGCCGCGCCGCGGGCCGCCTGATCCCATCGCCGTCACCGTGCTCACCGGTTTCCTCGGCGCCGGCAAGACGACGCTGCTCAACGCGCTCCTCGCCGATCCGGCACTGGCCGACACCGCCGTCCTCATCAACGAGTTCGGCGAGGTGGGGCTGGACCATCTGTTCGTCCGGCCGGTGGAGGAGGGCATCGTGATGCTCTCGTCCGGCTGCCTGTGCTGCACCGTGCGGGGCGATCTGGTCGCCGCGCTGGAAGACCTGCTGCGTGGCCGCGACAACGATCGCCTGCCGCCCTTCTCCCGCGTCGTCATCGAGACCACCGGCCTTGCCGATCCGGCCCCGGTGATCCACACGCTGATGACCCACCCCTATCTTGGCCTGCGCTACCGGCTCGACGGCATCGTCTGCGTGGTGGATGCGGTCAATGGCGACGCCACCCTCGATGCCCATGACGAGGCGGTGAAGCAGGCGGCGGTGGCCGACCGCATCGTCCTCACCAAGTCCGACCTCGTGACGGACACCGAGGCCCTCCACGCGCTGAAGACGCGGCTGCATCGCCTCGCCCCGGCGGCGAAGATCGTCGATGCGGCGGCGGGGGAGGCGACGGCGGACGCCCTGCTCGGCGCCGGCCTGTTCGATGCGAAGACGCGGATCCCGGACGTCGCCCGCTGGCTCGCCGCCGAGGATGTGGCCGCGGCGCAGGCCGAGGTCGATCCCGCCGGCCTCGATCCCAACCGCCACGACAGCCGCATCCGCGCCTTCACCCTCGCCACCGATGCCGCGATCCCGGCGGCGACTCTCGATCTCTTTCTGGAGTTGCTGCGCGGCACCCATGGCGCCAAGCTGCTGCGCATGAAGGGCATCGTGAAGCTCGCCGAGGAACCGGACACGCCGGTGGTGATTCATGCCGTGCAGCATGTGATGCATCCGCCCGCCCGCCTTCCCGGCTGGCCCGACGACGACCACAGGAGCCGCCTCGTGATGATCGTGCGCGACCTCGACCCCAAGGTGATCGCCCGCCTGTTCAACGCCTTTCTCGGCATCCCCCAGGTGGACATGCCGGACCGCGCCGCGCTCACCGACAATCCGCTGGCGCCTCCGGGGATGGCCCGATGAGCGGGCCCGTCCCCACCCCCGAGGCGGTGCTCTCCTTCTGGCAGGCCGCCGGCCGTGAGAAGTGGTTCGGCGGCGGTCCGGCCTTCGACGCGGAAGTTCGCGAAGCCCTGCTGCCGGCCCATGAGGCGGCGGCGGAAAGCGCCCTCGATGGCTGGCAGGGCACCGCGCCCGGCGCGCTGGCCCGCATCATCCTGCTGGATCAGGTGCCGCGAAATGTCTTCCGGGGCACGCCGCAGGCCTTCGCCACCGATGCCATGGCGCTGGCCGCGGCGGAGAAGGCGCTGGATCGCGGCTTCGACAAGGACCCGTCCATTCCGGACGTGCTGCGTAGCTTCTTCTATCTGCCCTTCATGCACGCCGAGGACCGGGCGGCGCAGGCGAGATGCGTGGCGCTCTATCGGGCGCTGGGACAGGAGGACGGGCTGCGCTATGCGCTCATCCACCAGGAGTGCATCGACCGCTTCGGCCGCTTCCCCCACCGCAATGCCATCCTCGGTCGGGAGACCACGCCGGAAGAGGCGGACTATCTCGCGAACGGCGGCTTCAGCGGCTGAGGCGCGCCTTAGCGCCGGCGCCCGCGGCCCGGCCGGTGGCAATGACCGCCTGCAGCAAATAGCCGCCGGTGGGGGCCTCCCAATCCAGCATCTCACCGGCAACGAACACCGGCGGCAGATGCGCGGGCAGTCCGAGCAGCGAAAAATCCGGGCCGATGCACTCCCAGGCGATGCCGCCGGCGGACGAGATGGCCCGCTCCAACCCGGCATGGCCGGTGATGGTGAGGGGCAGCGCCTTGACGAGGCGGGCCAGCGTCGCCGGATCGGGCCGCGCCGGGCCGGTCGCCTCGCGGATGAGCCCCACCGCCACGGGCGCCAGCCCCGCCGCC
This sequence comes from Xanthobacter sp., assembly GCF_041911315.1. Classification (NCBI taxonomy): domain Bacteria; kingdom Pseudomonadati; phylum Pseudomonadota; class Alphaproteobacteria; order Hyphomicrobiales; family Xanthobacteraceae; genus Xanthobacter; species Xanthobacter sp. Next base: position 27,199 of record NZ_JAYRPE010000085.1, read on the forward strand.
TTGCGCAGGAAGGTGGAGAGGGAGGCGCTGCCAGGCCCGCCGCCGAGCCGCCGGGCCAGCTCTGCGCCATCGAGGTCGGGCCGCAGGTCCACATGCAGCGTCACGGGTCCGTCCACCAGCGCCCGCCGGAGCGGTGCGGAAAGGGCGTAGATGGCGCCGCCTTCGAGGCCGGCCGCGCTCACCATGGCCTCGCCCTTCACCGTCACGCCGTTGAAGGTAAGCGCGATGCGCTTCAGCGGCGTGCCCGCGAACTTCTGCCGAAAAATCTCGGACCACGGGACGAGGACGCCCATATTGGCCGGCACGAAGTCCTTCACCTTGACGCCGAGGTCGCGCAGCGCCGGCACGTAGCCGCCATCCGATCCCAGCCGCGGCCAGGAGGCGCCGCCGAGGGCGAGGATGACGGCATCGGCCTTCACCGCGGCCGGACCATCCGGCGTGGCGAACAGGAACGCGCCGCTGGTGTCGAAGCCCCGCCACTCATGCCGGGGATGGAAGGTGACGCCGTTCGCCGCCAGCCGGCCGAGCCAGGCGCGCAGCAAAGGCGAGGCCTTGAAGCTTTTCGGGAAGACGCGGCCGCTGGAGCCGACGAACGTTTCTTCCCCCAGCCCCGCCGCCCAGTCGCGCAGCGCCTGCGGCGGGAAAGCCGCGAGCGCGGGGGCTAGGCGCTCGGCCGCCGTGCCGTAGCGGGCGAGGAAGGCGTCCGCCGGCTCGGAATGGGTGAGGTTGAGCCCGCCGCGCCCGGCCATCAGGAATTTCCGCGCGGCGGAGGGCATGCGGTCATAGAGCGCCACCCGCACTCCTGCGGCCGACAGCACCTCGGCGGCCGCGAGCCCGGCGGGACCGGCGCCGATGATGGCGATGAACGGGGCAGGCTGGGTCACGATCAGGTCCGGCGTTTGGGGGCGACCGGGTGTAAGCACGACCGCGCGCCGGACGCCAGCTTTCTCGGCCCGTCCAAGGGCAAAGCCGTGGACGGTGGGGATTTGCCACCCCGCCCATCGACGTGCGGGCGCGCGATGCTATGTATGGGGAGGGCCAGCGCCGGCCCTGAAGGCGGCCAGATGAGCGACGAGCAGCACACCGACGACCAGCAGGACGGACCGGGCTTCGACCTCGGCCTGCCCGAAGCTGCGCCGCCGTCGGCGCCGGCCGCCACCCCAACACCCGCCGCAGCCTCGCCCGGCGCCTATCGCGTGCTGGCGCGCAAATACCGGCCGCAGAATTTCGCGGACCTGATCGGCCAGGAGGCCATGGTCCGCACCCTGCGCAACGCCTTCTCCTCGGGGCGCATCGCGCAGGCCTATATCCTCACCGGCGTGCGCGGTGTGGGCAAGACCACCACCGCCCGCATCCTCGCCCGCGCGCTGAACTATGAGCCGGCGGACGGCGCCGCCGGCGGCCCGAGCCTCGATCTTGCGGTGATGGGCAAGCACTGCCGCGACATCATCGAATCCCGCCATGTGGACGTGATGGAGATGGACGCCGCGTCCAACACCTCCATCAACGACATCCGTGAGATCATCGAAAGCGCGCGCTACCGCCCGGTGATGGCGCGCTACAAGGTCTACATCATCGACGAAGTGCACATGCTCTCCACGGCGGCCTTCAACGGGCTGCTGAAGACGCTGGAAGAGCCGCCCGAGCATGTGAAGTTCATCTTCGCCACCACCGAGATCCGCAAGGTGCCCGTCACCGTGCTGTCCCGCTGCCAGCGCTTCGACCTGCGCCGGGTGGAGGCGGGCACGCTGGCCGCGCACCTCTCCGGCATCTGCGCCCGCGAGGGCGTCACCATCGAGCCGGAGGCGCTCTCCATCGTCGCCCGCGCGGCCGAGGGCTCGGTGCGCGACAGCCTTTCCCTGCTGGATCAGGCCATCGCCCACGGCGGCGGCACGGTGAGCGCGGATGAGGTGCGCCGCCTCCTCGGCCTCGCCGACAAGGGCCGCGTCATCGACCTGTTCGAGGCGCTGATGAAGGGCGAGATCGCCCGCGCGCTGGCGGAATTCCGCGACCAGTATGATTCCGGCGCCGACTCTGCCGTCATCCTCACCGACCTCGCCGATTTCACCCATCTCGTCACCCGCCTGAAGATCGTGCCCGACGCGGCCGACGACGCGGCGCTGGTGGAGGCCGAGCGCGTGCGCGGGTCGGAGATGGCGCAGGGCCTCTCCATGCGGGTACTGGCCCGCGCCTGGCAGATGCTCTCGAAAGGCATCGGCGAAGTGCAGCAGGCGCCCAAGCCCGCCCAGGCGGCGGAGATGGTGCTGGTGCGCCTCGCGTATGCCGCGGACCTCCCGACCCCGGACGATGCGCTGCGGCGGCTGAAGGACCAGCCCGCGCCCGCCGCTCCGTCCCTGCCCTCGGGCGGCGGTGGTGGTGGCGGTGGTGGTCCGCGCCTCTCCCTCGCCCCCCGCCCGGTGGAAGCCCATCCCCAGCCGCGCACGGAGATCCGGACCGATGCGCGTGCGGCCCTGCCGGCCGAAGGGCCGCGCCTCGGCAGCCTTGCCGATGTGGCGGCGCTCGCCGCAGCCCGCCGCGACCTCGCCCTCAAGCACGGCATCGAGACGCAGCTGCGCCCGGTCCATGTGGAGGACGGGCGCATGGAGGTGGCGCTGGTGCCCGGCGCGCCGGGCAGCCTCATTCAGGATCTCTCCCGCAAGCTCAACGAATGGACCGGCCGGCGCTGGATGGTCTCGGTCTCCTCCCAGTCCGGCGGGCCGACGCTGGCGGAGGAGAATGCGGCGGTCAAAGCCGAGCGGGAGGAGGGCATCAAGGCCCACCCTTTGGTGGCCGCCGTGCTCGCCCGCTTCCCCGGTGCCGAGGTGGTGGACGTGCGCACCCGCGAGGAGCCCCCCACCGACGAGGGCCTCGCGCCCTCCGAGGAGGATTACCTCGCCGGCCCCGGTGCCGACGACGAGATCGAATTCTAGACAGGGATGACAGCACCATGCGCGACCTCATGGGCATGATGAAGCAGGCCAAGGAACTTCAGGACCGCATGCAGCAGATGCAGGCGGAACTGGAGACCGTCGAGGTGGACGGCGCCTCCGGCGGCGGTCTCGTCTCGGTGCGCGTCACGGCCAAGGGCGAATGCAAGGCGGTGCGCATCGACCCTTCGCTGGTGAAGCCGGACGAGGTGGAGATCCTCGAAGACCTCATCGTCGCCGCCCTGGCCGATGCCCGCGGCAAGGCCGAGCGGGTGATGCAGGAGAAGATGAAGTCGCTGACCGGCGGGCTGGCCTTGCCGCCGGGGCTGAACCTGTTCTGACGTCAGCGCTCCCAGACCATGCCGGCAAGGCGCGGGTCGGCGGAAAACGCCTCCCGCCCGAAGGAGAGCCGCTGGCGCGGCGCCTCACACACGGCTGACACGCCCGTGCGGCCAATCAGCATGTGCCACGTGCGGCGCTCCACCGGAGCCGGCGCGGCGAAGGCCGCGCAGGTCATCACGGCGAGGTTCGCCCCCGCATCGGGATCGCGCACGGAGCCGTAGCGGATGATCTCCACCGCCGCCGCCCGTGCCGCATCGGCGAGGTGCTGGCAGGGCGCGTAGTCGATGGGGTGGGTCCAGGCCGCGCTCTCTCTGCTCAGCGGCGCCCTGGTGAGATCGAGGTGGCGGTCCGTCCGCACCTCGGCGGCGAAGGCGGTGTACTGGCCGGCGCTCTGCGGCCAGGGGGTGCCCGGCGATTCCGCGAAGAACAGCAGGCGGTAGAAGGCCAGCTCCGCCAGCGCCGTCTCCGGCCGCTCCGCCGCGTAATAGACCCCGGCCGTCCGCCCCGCCCGGCGGAAGCGCGAGCCGTGGGGGTAGGGCGGCTCGTAGCGGAAGGGCGTGAACAGCAGATAGTCGAGATGCCGGCACTCCGGCGGCAGGGGCGGCTTGGTGGCCTCGATGAGGTCTTCCAGCACCTTCTGCTCGTCGGTGTCGTCCACCAGCTTGAGCGTGGACGTGAGGTGCTGCGCCTCCACCAGCCGCCAGCAGCGCCCGGCATAGGGCCGGGCCTCAGACGACAGCGCGTCGGGCGTCCAGATAGGCGATGACATCCATCAATCCCGGAATGGTCCTGATCTTCTCGATGGGGGCGGCGTCCAGCGCGGTGTTGGGGCTGGCGAGCCACGCGCGGGCGATGCGCTCGTCCCCGCCGGCGATGGCGTCCAGCGAGCGGAACAGGCGGACGAACAGGATGGCCAGCTCGAACGGCTTGGTGCCGGTCTCCAGCGCGAATTCGCCCTTCTTCATGCGAGTGAGCGAGGCGGGGCTGAGGCCGATGACGGCGGCGAGCGTCGCGCCCGTGACGCCCAGCCGATCGGCGGCGCGCAGCAGCGCCTTGGTCAGCACGGCGCCCTGGTTGAGAGGGACGTCGGCGAGAGGGGCAGCGCGCATGGGGCCTCCCGGTGCATTCATATAGAAAGAATAGCACGAGACAATTTCTATGGGAATATCTTCGCGCTTGGGGACGGCCGTGCGGCTCCGAAAAGAAAAGGGCGGCCTCGCGGCCGCCCCTCTCGATTCAACGCTGATGCGGAAGATCACTCCGCCGCGCCGGCCTCGCCTTCGGAGGCGGTGCGGCCGGCTTCGCGCTCGGCCTTGGCCTTGGCTTCGAGGTCCTCGCCGGTGGTCTGGTCGACCACCTTCATGGACAGGCGGGTCTTGCCGCGCTCGTCGAAGCCCATGAGCTTCACCTTCACCTTGTCGCCTTCCTTGACGACGTCGGAGGGCTTGGCGACGCGCTCGTTGGCCATCTGCGACACGTGGACGAGGCCGTCCTTGGAGCCGAAGAAGTTCACGAAGGCGCCGAAGTCCACCACCTTCACGACGGTGCCCTCATAGATCTGGCCCACTTCCGGCTCGGAAGCGATGGACTTGATCCAGTTGATGGCGGCCTTGATCGAGTCGCCGTTGGCGGACGCGATCTTGATGGTGCCGTCGTCCTCGATGTTGATCTTGGCGCCGGTCTTCTCGACGATCTCGCGGATCACCTTGCCGCCGGAACCGATCACTTCGCGGATCTTGTCCACGGCGATCTTCATCACCTCGATGCGCGGGGCGTGCTCGCCGAGTTCCGCGCGGGCGGTGGTGAGGGCCTTCGCCATCTCGCCGAGGATGTGGACGCGGCCGTCCTTCGCCTGGGTGAGGGCGACCTTCATGATCTCCTCGGTGATGCCGGCGATCTTGATGTCCATCTGGAGCGAGGTCACGCCCTGCTCCGTGCCGGCCACCTTGAAGTCCATGTCGCCGAGATGATCCTCGTCGCCGAGGATGTCGGAGAGCACCGCGAACTTCTGATCCTCGAGGATCAGGCCCATGGCGATGCCCGCCACCGGACGGCGCAGTGGCACGCCGGCATCCATCAGAGCCAGCGAGGTGCCGCAGACGGTGGCCATGGAGGACGAGCCGTTGGACTCGAGGATCTCCGACACCACGCGCAGGGTGTAGGGGAACTCGTGCTTGGCCGGCAGCATGGGGTGGATGGCGCGCCAGGCGAGCTTGCCGTGGCCGATCTCGCGGCGGCCGGGCGAACCCATGCGGCCGGTCTCGCCCACGGAGAAGGGCGGGAAGTTGTAGTGCAGCAGGAAGTGCTCCTTGTAGGTGCCTTCCAGGCTGTCGATGAACTGCTCGTCCTCGCCGGTGCCGAGGGTGGCGACCACGAGGGCCTGCGTCTCGCCGCGGGTGAACAGGGCAGAGCCGTGGGCGCGCGGCAGGATGCCGACCTCGGAGACGATCGGGCGCACGGTGCGCACGTCGCGGCCGTCGATGCGGATGCCGTCGTCGAGGATGTTCCAGCGCACGATCTTGGCTTCGAGCGCCTTGAACACCTCGGAGACCACCTGCGGGTTCGGCACGGACGTGCCGCCGATGGCGAGCTCTTCGTAATACTTCTTCACCTTGGACTTGGCGGCGCCGACGGCGGCGTAGCGTTCCTGCTTCTGCTTGATCTTGTAGGCGGTGCGCAGATCGTGCTCGGCGATCTCCTTCACCTTGGCCTCGATCTCCGAGACGTCGAGCGGCGCGAAGGTGCGGGGCTCCTTGGCGGCCTTCTCGGCGAGCTTGATGATGGCCTCGATCACCGGCTGGAAGTGGCGGTGGCCGAACATCACGGCGCCGAGCATGATCTCCTCGGGCAGCTCTTTCGCTTCCGATTCCACCATCAGCACGGCGTCGCCCGTGCCGGCGACCACGAGGTCGAGTGAGCTTTCCTTCACCTCGTCCACGGTGGGATTGAGCACATACTCATTGTCGATGAAGCCGACGCGGGCGGCGCCCACCGGACCCATGAAGGGGATGCCGGAGAGGGTCAGAGCGGCGGAGGCGGCGACCAGGGCGACCACATCCGGATCGTTCTCGAGGTCATGCGCCAGAACGGTGACGACCACCTGGGTGTCGCACTTGTAGCCCTCGGGGAAGAGGGGGCGGATCGGGCGGTCGATGAGGCGGGAGACCAGCGTCTCCTTCTCGGACGGACGACCCTCGCGCTTGAAGTAGCCGCCGGGGATGCGGCCGGCCGCGTAGGTCTTTTCCTGGTAGTTCACGGTCAGCGGGAAGAAGTCCTGGCCCGGCTTCGGCTCCTTGGCCGAAACGACGGTGGCGAGAACCTTGGTGTCGCCGTAGGTGGCCAGCACGGAGCCGTCGGCCTGGCGGGCCATCTTGCCCGTCTCGAGGGTGAGGGTGGTTCCGCCCCAGTCCAGCTCTTCGCGGTGGATGTCGAACATGTCTTGCTCTTTCAGTTCAGGCGCGAACGAAAAAAGCCATGAGCAAGACGGCCGGACGCGCCGCGCGAAGCCAAACCCTCATACGGGGGCTCCGACGGTTGCGTCCGGCGATCCTGCCATGGCTTCTTCCATTCACGGACCCGCAGCAGGCCCCATGCCCGCTGCGTATATGCGCCCCCGTGGCGGGAGCGCGCGGCGCCAGCCTGTCGCCGGCCGGCGCCGGAAACCGGCGTCAGCGGCGGATGCCCAGACGCCCGATGAGGGACTTGTAGCGGCCCTCGTCCTTCTTCTTCAGATAGTCGAGGAGGCTGCGCCGCTGCGAGACGAGCTTGAGCAGCCCGCGACGCGAGTGGTTGTCCTTGTTGTGGGACTTGAAGTGCTCGGTGAGGTTGGTGATGCGCTCGGTGAGGATCGCCACCTGCACCTCGGGCGAACCCGTGTCGCCGTCCTTGGCACCAAAGTCCTTGATGAGCGCCTGCTTGCGCTCTGCCGTGATCGACATCGGTCAATCCTTTCAACAGAGAGTGGGAAGGAGCCGGAAGCCCTGGCGCCACGTTCCTCCAGAAGTCCCTTCGGGAGGTAGCAGCGGGCTCTCGGTCTCCGCTCGGCCGGGCCGGGATGTCGTCCAGCACGGTCGAGGCTGCGCGAAACGCAGGGCCGGTCCAGCGACCGTCCGTTGCCGTTTCCGTATGGCTATCAGCATATTATGCTGCCAACAGGAAACGCGGCGCCCCGAGGGGCACCGTCCGCGCGGCGGACTATAGCCAAATTTCCGCGCCCGGCCAGCGGAATGTTTCGCCGCCTCCGGGCGCCGGGTCGGTCGGCCTCGTCAGTCCGCGCCCTGGTCGGGCACGTGGCCGGCGGCGGTGATGCCGGCGATGGCGCAGGCCTCGTCATTGTCGGAGGTGTCGCCGGAGATGCCGACCACGCCGATCACCTTGCCATCCCCGGAGCGGATCAGCACGCCGCCCGGCACCGGGATCAGCGAGCCGCCGATGGCGGACGTGGCGGCGGCGATGAAGAAGGGCTGGTCCTTCGCCCGCTTGAACAGCGCGCGCGAGCCCATGCCCAGCGCCAGCGCGCCCTTCGCCTTGCCGAGGGCGATGTCCATGCGGTTGAGGCTGGTGCCGTCCTCGGATCCGGCCGCCTTGAGCGCGCCGCGCGCGTCCAGAACGCAGACGGCGAGCGGGTTCATGCCGCCGGCCCGGGCATGGGCGAGCGCGGTCGTGACGATGGTCTGGGCCTGTTCGAGCTTGAGTTCCGACACGCCTTGGTCCTTTCCCCTTCGGACGCCGGGCGGCGTCGCGATTGCCTCTGACGCCTCCCTCTAGCCCATGCGGCGCCCGATGCGAACCGGGTGGGGAGGGGCGGAAAATCCTCTCCCCCGCGCCCCCGCCGCCGTGCCACCATGGGCGGCCCCGCCCCAGAGATCCGATCCGGGAGAGCCGTCATGATCCCCACGCGGACCGTAGCCCCGCGCCAGAGCCGCGAGCCCGGGCATCGTCGCAAGTTCCTGGTGGTGGTGGACGATACCCCGGAATGCGACCGCGCCGTCTATTACGCCGCCCGCCGCGCCGCCGGCACCGAGGGCGGGGTGGTGATGCTGGGCGTTCTGGAGCTTGAGGGTGTCAGCCAGCAATGGCTCGGCGTCGCCGACCTGATGCGGGCCGAGGCCCATGAGGAGATGGAGGCGCGGCTCGCAAAATATGTCGCGCGGGCGCGGCAGGTGGCCGGCGTCGCCCCGGAGACCGTGATCCGCGAGGGCGCTCTGGCGGAGGCCATCGGTTCCGTGATCCACGAGGACCGCGATATCGCCATTCTGGTGCTTGCCGCAGGGACCGGAAAGGACGGGCCGGGGCCGCTGGTGGCCTCGCTCGCCGCCGGCCATGCGGCGCGGTTTCCCATCCCCGTCACCATCGTGCCGGGGGCGCTGACCGATCAGGAGCTGGACGGGCTGGCCTGAGAGCGTAAACCGCCGGGACGGATCGCTCCGTCCCGGCGGTCGCGCGGCCCGGCGAGAAACGCAAGGACTTGATCCTCGCTCGGGACGGCGGTTCGAATGTCTGGTTGATCCGGCAGCTTTGGCGGATCGGGCGCGGCAGGCCTGACGCGGACGGGCCATCGAGATGGGTGATGGCGAGCTCTTCAGCGCCGGGCGTCGCCATCGACGGGTCGAGGCGGAGCGCGGTCGGCGGGCTTGAACACCCCGCGTGCGGCGCAATTGCGGCGGTCCGGTCCGGGGGCGGCGGAGGTGCCATGCGCGAATCGCAGGTCATTGCCGGCAAAGCGGTAACTTGAACGCCGGACTTGCGTGTCCGGCATTTCCGTCTATATTAGCGCCGTCCCCCATGGGGATGCCTCAGCGCCATCGCAGTCGAAGGTGATGAGAGTGGGCCCCGGTCGGGACCCGCTCCTTTTCTGCTTATCCGGTGTCCAACGGCATCGGGATGCGCCCTTCGGGGTGCCGGGCGGGCCTGATGGCCATATGAATTTCGGGCGCCGGTGCCGAGCCGCCGCGTCCGGCGGAAAATGAACCAGCGGACGACGCCCGGCGGCAAGCCGGCGCGAAGCGATCCGCACCCGGAGTGACATGACCGAGATCAACGCCGTGCTCGACGATCCCAACGAGCCGCGCCTCATCACCGAGACCGGAGTGGCGGCCCGCATCGCCGCCATCGCCTCCGGCGTGCTCGGCGGCCTCGGCTATCGGCTGGTCCGCGTGAAGGTGACGAACCGCGACGGCGGCACCGTGCAGATCATGGCCGAGCGCCCCGACGGCACCATGTCCATCGACGATTGCGAGGCCGCCTCGCGCGCCCTGTCGCCGGTGCTCGATGTTGAAGACCCCATCACCAGCGCCTACCGCCTGGAAATGTCCTCGCCCGGCATCGACCGGCCGCTGGTGCGGTTGTCTGATTTCGTGCGCTGGGCGGGCCACGAGGTGAAGGTGGAGATGAGCGTGCCGGTGGACAGCCGCAAGCGCTTCCGCGGCATCCTCACCGGCGCCGAGGACGGCGATGCGCTGGTGCGTCGCACCGATGCGCGCGCCGACGAGGAACCCACCGTCCGCCTGCCGCTCCGCGACATCCACGATGCCCGCCTCGTGCTCACTGACGCGCTGATCCGCGAGGCGCTGCGCGCGGCGAAGGCTGCCGGTCAGGAGATCGACGAGGAGGCCGAGGACTTCCTCGATACCGTCGATCCGCTGGAGGCCGACGACACGTTCGAGCCGGGCGATCTGGACGACAACGCGGAAGAGGCTCCGGCCAAGCCGGCCCGCGGCCCCGTCGCCAACAAGGGCGCCACGGGCAAGGTCGCCGGCAAGAAGGCGAAGAAGTCCAAGGTTGCGGGCAAGAAGCCCGATGGAAAGAAGTCCAATGCCAAGAAGAAGGCGGGCCTCGAGACGGCCGCCTCCTCGGCCAACGCCAGCAGCGTGAAGGAGAAGCACTGATGGTCGCCGTCAGCGCAAACCGGCTGGAGCTCCTGCAGATCGCCGATGCGGTCGCGCGGGAGAAGTCCATCGACCGCAGCATCGTCATCGCCGCCATGGAAGATGCCATCGCCAAGGCCGCGCGCTCGCGCTACGGCCAGGAGACGGACATCCACGCCGACATCAACTCCAAGACCGGCGAGCTGCGCCTCGCGCGCCACCTGCTCGTGGTGGACGAGGTGGAGAATACCGCCACCGAGATCACGCTGGACGGCGCCCGCCGCCACAATCCCGCGGCGCAGGTGGGCGACACCATCGCCGACACCCTGCCGCCCTTCGATTTCGGCCGCATCGCCGCGCAGAGCGCGAAGCAGGTCATCGTGCAGAAGGTGCGCGAGGCCGAGCGCGACCGGCAGTATGACGAATACAAGGACCGCATCGGCGACGTGCTGAACGGCCTCGTGAAGCGCGTCGAGTACGGCAACGTGGTGGTGGACCTCGGCCGCGGCGAAGGCATCCTGCGCCGCGACGAGCTGCTGCCCCGCGAGACGGTGAAGACCGGCGACCGCATCCGCGCCTATATCTACGACGTGCGCCGCGAGCCGCGCGGCCCGCAGATCTTCCTCTCCCGCACGCATCCCCAGTTCATGGCGAAGCTGTTCGCGCAGGAAGTGCCGGAGATCTACGACGGCATCGTCGAGATCAAGGCCGTGGCCCGCGATCCCGGCTCCCGCGCCAAGATCGCCGTCATCTCCCGCGACCAGTCGGTGGACCCGGTCGGCGCCTGCGTCGGCATGCGCGGCTCGCGCGTGCAGGCCGTGGTGAACGAGCTGCAGGGCGAGAAGATCGACATCATCCCCTGGAACCCGGATATCGCCACCTTCATCGTCAACGCCCTTGCCCCCGCCGAGGTGGTGAAGGTGGTGCTCGACGAGGAGCGCGAGCGCATCGAGGTGGTGGTGCCCGACGCCCAGTTGTCGCTGGCCATCGGCCGCCGCGGCCAGAACGTGCGCCTCGCCACCCAGCTCACCGGCTGGGACATCGACATCATGACCGAGCAGGAGGAGAGCGAGCGGCGGCAGAAGGAATTCGCCGAGCGCACCAAGATGTTCTCCGAGGCCCTCGATCTCGACGAAATGATGGGCCAGCTGCTCACCTCCGAGGGCTTCACCTCGGTGGAGGAGATCGCCTACGTGCCGATCTCCGAGCTCGCCTCCATCGAAGGCTTCGACGAGGACACCGCCGCCGAGCTGCAGTCCCGCGCCCTCAAGCACCTCGCCGAAGTGGAAGAGGCGCTCGACGCCCGCCGCAAGGAGCTGGGTGTCGAGGACGAGGTGAAGACCGTGCCCGGCGTCACCTCCAAGATGCTGGTGGCCTTCGGCGAGAACGACATCAAGACGATCGAGGATCTCGCTGGCTGCGCCACCGACGATCTGGTCGGCTGGAGCGAGCGCAAGGACGGCGAGACCATCCGCCATGCCGGCGCTCTGGACGGTTTCGAGTTCTCCCGCGAGGACGCCGAAGCCCTCATCATGCAGGCCCGCGTCGCCGCGGGCTGGATCGAGGCCGAGCCTGAAGCCGAGGGTGAAGACACCCCGGCCGAAGACGCCTGAGCCTAAGGAGATGACCACTGGTGCCCGCGATACTGGACGAGGACGAGACGGACGGGGGGCCGCGCAGCTTGTCTGCGGCGCGGGCGCCTCTGTCGCGCCTGTGCCTCGCCACGCGGCGGGTGCTGCCGGTGGCGGACATGATGCGCTTCGTGGTGGCGCCCGACGGCGCCATCATCCCGGATCTTTCGCGTAAGCTTCCCGGCCGTGGAGCCTGGGTGGGCGCCACCCGGGCTGATTTCGACGCCGCGCTGAAGAAAAAGGCCTTCGGCCGCGCCTTCAAGGGCCGTGGCAAGGCTGCGCCCGATCTTGCCGATCTGGTGGACCGGCTCATCTATAAAGACGCGCTCGCCGCCCTCTCCCTCGCCAACAAGGCGGGACGGGTCGTGACGGGCCACACCAAGGTCGAGGCGGCCCTGGGCACCGGCGATGTGCTGGTCGTCCTCAACGCCAGTGACGCGCGCCCGGACGGGGTGCGCAAGCTCAATGCCCTCCTGCGACAGGTCGAGGCTGCCGGTTTCCGCGCGGCTGCCGTGGTCGATTGCTTTCCCGGCATCGATTTGGACTTGGCGTTAGGGCGGTCAAATGTGGTACATGCGGCGCTGCTCGCGCATCCGACGGCCAAAGGGTTTCTGGAGCGCTGCCACAGGCTCTCGCGCTGGCGGACGGGTACGTCCATCGGCGAGACGCTCGGGCAGGGTCCAAACCCCAGCCATGGCAACGATTTGAGCCATGGTGCTGATCTCCCGCATGACCCCGGCCGGATGCAAGGAACGGATACGGAATGAACGACACCAAGACCCCAGGCGACAAGACGCTGCATCCCGCCCCCGGCAAGACGCTCACGCTGAAGCGCCCGGTGGAGCAGGGAACGGTGCGCCAAAGCTTCAGCCATGGCCGCTCCAAGGCGGTCGTGGTGGAGAAGGTGAAGCGCCGCGTCATCGCCCCAGGTGAGGCTGGCCACGGGAGCGCGCCTGCGGCGCCGGCTCCGGCTGCCCCGCCTGCGCAGGCGAAGGCGCCTGTCGCTCCGGCTCCGGCTCCGGCCCC
>NZ_JAYRPE010000086.1:0-99099 GCF_041911315.1 Xanthobacter sp.
ACCGGCTTCGCCATCGCCCTGCCGGACGGCTACGAGGCGCAGGTGCGGCCGCGCTCAGGCCTCGCCAAGAACCACGGCGTCACCGTGTTGAATGCGCCGGGCACCGTGGATTGCGACTACCGGGGGGAGATCGCCGTCCTGCTCGTCAACCACGGTCGCGAGACCCTGGAAATCAGCCGCGGCATGCGGATCGCGCAGCTTGTCGTGGCGCCTGTCGTTCAAATAATGCTGGAAGAAATCGGAGAATTGAGCGAAACTGCACGCGGTTCCGGTGGTTTTGGATCCACAGGCCTCGGTTCCTCGTGATTTAGCCGTCGGTGGACGGCTGGGAGCAGTTTCATCTTTCGAGACGCCCGCCCTTAAAGGAAGCCGTCCCTCCGATGCCGCGCCTTTCCGACAAGAGCCTCCTCGCCATCGCCGCCGTGGTGGATGTGGCCGTCCACGCCCGTGGCGCTCCGGTTGCCGCCAAGGCGCTGGCCGCCCGCCACGGACTTCCCCCCCGCCGGCTGGAACCGGTGCTTCAGGCCCTCGTCCATGCCGGCGTCCTCAAGGGCGTGCGCGGCCCGCGCGGCGGCTACGAGCTGGCGCGCGAACGCCGCCGGGTCTCCGTGGCCGAGATCGTCCGGGTAGTTGAAGGCGCCGAGGAGGAGAAGGAAATCATCCTGCCGCCGCTGGTGACGGAAGTGGTCCAGCCCGCCGTGGCGGCGGCCGAGGATACGTTCGACACCGCCCTCGACGGCGTGACCCTCGAAGACCTGTGCCGCGCCGCCGACGACAAGGGCCACGGCTCCGAGCACGAGAGGATCGACTTCGCCATCTGAGGCCCGGCCGCACGCGCGGGAATCGACCCGGGTGCAGAAAAGGGTTCTAGTCCGCGAGCCAGAGTTCCCCCGAGGTACAGCGTTCCTCACCCGCGAGGACAGGCCCCCGCCCTTCGCGCCGGACGCTGCGCGGCGCGCGGGAGGCCCGCCCGGAGCAGACGAGACAAGACAAGAAGGAGATCGCCCATGGCACAACCCGCCGCCAAGATCGTGTCCTCCGCCCCCCTCGTGGGCCGGGGCAGGGTCTATGATTCCATCACCGAGACCATCGGCAACACGCCGCTGGTGCGGCTCAAGCGGCTGCCCGAGCTGCGCGGGGCCAAGGCGGACATCCTCGCCAAGCTCGAATTCTTCAATCCCATCAACAGCGTGAAGGACCGCATCGGCGTCGCCATGATCGACGCGATGGAAGAGGCCGGCGCGCTCGATGCGGACACCGTGCTGGTGGAGCCGACCTCCGGCAACACGGGCATCGCCCTCGCGTTCGTGGCGGCGGCCCGCGGCTATCGGCTCATCCTGGTCATGCCCGAGAGCATGTCCATCGAGCGCCGCAAGATGCTGACCCTGCTCGGCGCCGAGCTGGTGCTGACCCCCGCCAATCTCGGCATGAAGGGCGCCGTGTCGCGGGCCGAGCAGATCATCGCCGAGATGCCCAAGGCGGTGATGCCCCAGCAGTTCAAGAACAAGGCGAACCCCGAGGTGCACCGTCGCACCACCGCCGAGGAAATCTGGAACGACACCAACGGCAAGGTGGACGCCGTGGTGGCCGGCGTCGGCACCGGCGGCACCATCACCGGCATCGGCCAGGTGCTGAAGCCCCGCAAGGCCTCGCTCAAGATGATCGCGGTAGAGCCGGAGGATTCCCCGGTGCTCTCCGGCGGCCCTCCCGGCCCGCACAAGATCCAGGGCATCGGCGCCGGCTTCGTGCCGGAGGTGCTCGACCGCTCGATCATCGACGAGGTGGTGACGGTGGGCAACCAGACCGCCTTCGACACCGCCCGCGCCCTCGCCCGCTATGAAGGCATTCCCGGCGGCATCTCCTCCGGCGCCGCCGTGGCGGCCGCTTTGGAGCTGGCGGTGCGTGACGACATGGCTGGCAAGACCATTGTCGCCATCGTCCCCTCCTTCGCCGAGCGCTATCTCTCGACCGCGCTGTTCGAAGGTCTCTGAGCCCCTGCCCTTGCCCGCGCCCCGGCACCGGCCGGGGCGCGGGCGCACTCTGCTTTCTGCCCAAGCCTCTGGAGCCGCAGCAGCGCCGCATGGCGGGCCGGATCATAGCCGGCACCCCCGGACCGCGCCGCCTTTCGTGCCGCGCGCAGCGCCCGTGCGATGCCCGCCGGCCCCTCGCAGAACACGTCCAGCCCCCGCATCAGCCGCCCCACCTGCACATCGGCCGCCTCGGCCGCGAAGGCGTGCGCCCGTCTGCCCTTCCCATCCGTACCGGCCATGCCGCTCCTCCCTGATATCGGGCGATGCTGGAACGACGCCGGGGACAGGAGGATAAATTCCTATTTCGCGACCATGGCCAAGACGCACCACAGTTCAGCTATATGGCTGTTTTGTATGATGTTTATTTCTCTGATCCACAAACGCAGGTTGCATTCTCTATCCGCCTCCTCTTGCAAGAGCAGATGATTGATGTAGGAATTTTTACCTACAGTGAGCGTCCCCGATGAGCCCCTTGCCCGCCGCCCCCTCGGTCGCCCGTCCGTCCGCCGGCCCCGTCCGCGCCTCGCGGGGGTGCCGCCCGCCCGGCCCGAAACCCTGCTGCCATCTGGCCGTCGCGGTGGCTGCGGCGGACGCCGGAATGACCGTGGAGGCTCTGCTCTCGCACAGCCGCTCCACGGCGCCGGTGGCGCTGGCGCGGCAGCTCGCCATGTATCTCGCCCATGTGGGGCTCGGCCTGCCCCAGGCGGCGGTGGCGGCGGCGTTCGTCCGGGATCGCTCCACCGTCGCCCATGCCTGCCGGCGCATTGAGGAATTGCGGGACGCCGCGGCGTTCGACCAGAAGGTCGGCCGGCTGGAAGCCTGCCTGCGCTGGGCGGCGGAGGCGTGACCATGGCCACGGAACCCGCAAGCGAAAGCGACGTGAAATCAGCAATTTCCGCCCGCCCCTCCGGACGGGGAAGACGCCGGGCGGCGGCGAAGCCGGCGGCGGAAACGCCCGGCTTCAACCCGGCGGAAAGCCCGCTCGCGTGGCTGGCGCGGCGGCAGGGCAAGGACGGCCGGACCATGGTGGATGCGGCCCA
Organism: Xanthobacter sp.; assembly: GCF_041911315.1. NCBI lineage: Bacteria > Pseudomonadati > Pseudomonadota > Alphaproteobacteria > Hyphomicrobiales > Xanthobacteraceae > Xanthobacter > Xanthobacter sp. The sequence goes on from NZ_JAYRPE010000086.1 coordinate 3,071, forward strand.
GTTGCAGGCGGGAGAACGGCTCCGGGCCGATTTCACCCGCGCCAATCTCACCCCCCGCGTCACCAGCCGCTGGAGCGAGGTGTCGGGGGCCGGCACACCGGAAGCCTTCACCGACATGGTGCTGGCGGCCAAGCTTCGGGTGTCCCGCGCGCTCACGGCGGTGGGGCCGGAATTGTCCGGCGTGCTGCTGGACGTGTGCTGCTTTCTCAAGGGGTTGGAGACGGTGGAGCGGGAACGCCGATGGCCGGCGCGCACCGCCAAGGTGGTGCTGTGCCTCGCCCTCGACCGCCTCGCCGCCCATTACGGGATCTCCGCCTCCGCCACCGGCCGCGACCGGGCGCCGACCCGCGCCTGGCAGGCCCCGGAGGCCGCCGCGGCCGAAAGCTAAGTCAGGACAAGGCCCTGGCCGTATCGCGGATGATCTGGAAGGCGGCGTCCACGTCGCCTTCCGTCGTCTCCATTGCCCCCGCCTGGAAGCGGATGGCCAGGTGGCCGTCGATGCGGGTGGGGGTGAGATAGAGATCGCCGCCGTCATTGATGGCGGTGAGCATCGCCAGCATGTGGGCGTCGAGGTCGCGCCCGTCGCCGGGGTCGTGGCGGAAGGTGAAGAGGGAGAGCACCGGCGTGCTCGCCAGCGCGAAGCCCGGCTCCTGCGCGAGCCGAACTGCGAGCGCCTGAGACCAGCGCACATGGTTGCGCATCATCTCCCTGAGACCGTTAAGTCCATGGGCGCGCAAGACAAACCACAGCTTCAGCGCGCGGAAGCGGCGGCCGAGCTGGACCGTCCATTCGCTGTAATTGGTGATGTCGTCGTGGCCGTGGGTCTTCAGATATTCCGGCTGGATGGAGAGCGTGCGCAGGTGGTCGTCCACGCTCCTGAGGTAATGGGCGGAGCAGTCGAACTGCACCCCCAGCCATTTGTGCGGATTGAGCACGATGCTGTCCGCCGCTTCCACCCCCGCCCACAGATCCCGGAACTCCGGGCAGATCATCGCAGTCCCCGCCCAGGCGGCATCCACATGCACGAACAGGCCATGCCGGTGCGCGATTCGGATGAGTTCAGGTGCCGAATCCATCGCGCCAGTGCCGGTTCCACCGATGCACAGTACGAGTCCGGCCGGCCGGTGTCCGGCGGCGAGGTCGGCGGCGATGGCGGCCTCCAGAGCGGCCGGGTCCATGCCCCGCAGCGGACCAGCAGTCGGTATCCGGATGAGGTTGTCATGGCCGATGCCCGACACCCACGCCGCCCGGTCGATGGAGGTATGCACTTCCGCCGAAGCATAAACCCGCAGCCGCTCCCGCCCCGACAGGCCGGTGGCATTGCCGGTGAAGCCGAGCGCCCGCTCCCGCATGGTGAGGAAGGCGCACAGGGTGGCGGAAGAGGCGGAATCCTGGATCACCCCGGTGAAATCCGCCGGCAGGCCCACCGCCTGCCGCAGCCAGTCCAGCGCCACGCCTTCCAGCTCGGTCGCGGCCGGGGAGGTCTGCCACAGCAGGCATTGCGCGCCCATGGCGGAGGACAGCATCTCCGCGATCACGCTGGCGGGGCTCGCATTGGCGGGGAAGTAGGCGAAGAAGCGCGGGTGCTGCCAGTGGGTCATGCCCGGCACGATGATGCGGCGGAAATCCTCGAACAGCGCCGCCATGGGCTCCGCGTCTTCCGGCGGGCTTTCCGGAAGCTGGGCCGCGATCTCGCCGGGCTTCGTGCGGGCGCGGACGGGCTGGTCCCGCAGCGTCTCGCGATAGTCCGCCGCGAAGGTCGCCGCCTCGTGCGCCCAATGGCGGAAGGTGTCCCCGTCCATCTCCCCGACCATGTCCCGCCCCGTCCTCGTCACGCGCAGAGGGCCGGACATAGCCGACTTCACCGGCGCGGCAAACGCGCGGGTCCGCCGCAGCCGGCTTGAGCGGGGCAGGTCCCCCGCCCGCCCGCCCTCCCGCCTTCGTGTCCGGCGAGAGGCCTTCTCCGTGCTAGTGTCTCTGGGGAAAGGGCTTTCCCCGGAGGCTCCGGCGCACTAAGACGGCGCGAAAGCTCCGGACGCAGGCGGCTGCAGCCCGCCGACGCGGAGCCCAGAAGACCGCAAGAGACGACCTGACCACAAGACGCGCCCAAGAGACGCAAGACGCGACGCAAAGGCGCGACGCAAGAACGAGGCCCGCGAGGATATGCCCCAGTACCGCTCCCGCACGTCCACCCACGGCCGCAACATGGCCGGCGCCCGCGGCCTGTGGCGCGCCACCGGCATGAAGGACGGCGATTTCGGCAAGCCGATCATCGCGGTGGTGAACTCCTTCACCCAGTTCGTGCCCGGCCACGTGCACCTGAAGGATCTCGGCCAGCTGGTGGCCCGCGAGATCGAGAAGGCCGGCGGCGTCGCCAAGGAATTCAACACCATCGCGGTGGATGACGGCATCGCCATGGGCCATGACGGCATGCTGTATTCGCTCCCGTCGCGCGAGATCATCGCCGACAGCGTGGAGTACATGGTCAACGCGCACTGCGCCGACGCCATGGTCTGCATCTCCAACTGCGACAAGATCACCCCCGGCATGCTGATGGCCGCCATGCGCCTCAACATCCCGGCCGTGTTCGTCTCCGGCGGGCCCATGGAGGCTGGCAAGGTGCTGCTCTCCACCGGCGAGCGGAAGGTGGACCTCATCGACGCCATGATCTCGGCCGCCGACGACAAGGTGTCGGACGCCGACGTGACGGTGATGGAGCGCTCCGCCTGCCCCACCTGCGGCTCGTGCTCCGGCATGTTCACCGCCAATTCCATGAACTGCCTCACCGAGGCGCTGGGCCTCGCGCTGCCCGGCAACGGCTCGGTGCTCGCCACCCATGCCGATCGTGAGCGGCTGTTCGTGGAGGCCGGCCACCTCATCGTCGATCTCGCCCGCCGCTATTACGAGCAGGACGACGCCAGCGTGCTGCCGCGCGCCATCGCCTCGTTCAAGGCGTTCGAGAACGCCATGACGCTGGACATCTCCATGGGCGGCTCAACCAACACGGTGCTGCATCTGCTCGCCGCCGCCAACGAAGGCGAAGTGCCCTTCACCATGGCCGACATCGACCGCCTCTCCCGGCGCGTCCCGGTGCTGTGCAAGGTCGCGCCGGCCGTCGCCAACATCCACATGGAGGACGTGCACCGCGCCGGCGGCATCATGGCCATCCTCGGCGAGCTGGATCGCGGCGGCCTGATCCATACCGACCTGCCCACCGTGCACGCACCGACCATGGCCGATGCGCTGGACCGCTGGGACGTGAAGCGCACCAAGAGCGAGAGCGTCGCCACCTTCTTCCGCGCGGCGCCCGGCGGGGTGCCCACCCAGGTGGCGTTCAGCCAGTCCCGCCGCTGGGACGACCTCGACCTCGACCGCGAGGCGGGCGTCATCCGCGATGTCGAGCACGCCTATTCCAAGGATGGCGGCCTCGCCGTGCTCTACGGCAACATCGCGCTCGACGGCTGCATCGTGAAGACGGCGGGCGTGGACGCCTCCATCCTGAAGTTCACCGGCAAGGCCCGCATCTTCGAGAGCCAGGACGCGGCGGTGGAGGCGATCCTCTCCACCGGGCGCATCCAGCCCGGCGACGTGGTGCTGATCCGCTATGAGGGGCCGCGCGGCGGGCCGGGCATGCAGGAAATGCTCTATCCGACCTCCTATCTGAAGTCGAAGGGCCTCGGGAAGGCGTGCGCGCTGGTCACGGACGGGCGCTTCTCGGGCGGCTCCTCGGGCCTCTCCATCGGCCATTGCTCGCCGGAAGCGGCGGAAGGCGGCGCCATCGGCCTCGTGGAAGAGGGCGACACCATCGAGATCGATATCCCGAACCGCATCATCCGCGTGGCGGTGTCGGACGAGGTGCTGGCCGAGCGCCGCGCCAAGATGGAAGCCAAGGGCGCCGCCGCCTGGAAGCCGGAGAACCGCAAGCGCGTCGTCTCCCAGGCGCTCCAGGCCTATGCGGCCCTCACCACCTCCGCCGCCCGCGGCGCGGTGCGCGACGTGAACAACATCCGCCGCTGAACGCAAACGGCGGCGGGCCTCCTCCCGCCGCCACTGCCACCGGGCCGGTCAGCCCAGGGTGCTGCGGCAATAGAGATCGCGACCGCCGTCCTTCGCCGCATAGAGCGCGGCATCCGCCGCCGCGAACAGGTCGGCAAGATTGTCGCCCCGTGCGGTGGCCCCGCCGATGCTCGCCGTCACCCGGCCGCCGGAGGGATGGGGAATGTTCTCCGCCCGCAGCGCCGCCAGCAGCGCGGCCCCCACCGCATCGCAGCCGGCCTCGTCGGTATCGGGCAGGATCACCGCGAATTCCTCGCCGCCATAGCGCGCCGCCGTGTCCTGCGCCCGGGCCGGCTGCCGCGCCAGCATGCCGCCGATGGCGGCCAGCACCGCATCTCCCGCCTGATGGCCCCACAGATCGTTCACCGCCTTGAAGTGGTCGACGTCGATCACCAGCAGCGACAGCGGGCCGGCGAGGCGCCGGGCGCGGCGCACCGCGCGCTCCAGCGCCGCGTCGAAGCTGCGCCGGTTGGGCAGGCCGGTGAGGTCATCCACCTGAGATTTGCGCGCGAGATCGAGATTGAGGCGCAGCAGCTCCACTTCGTCGGCCGCCACCGCCGCGAGGTCCAGCAGCGGGCCGAAGTCGAACGCATCCTGGTCCCGCGCCTCCCGCCCCATCACGCACAGTGAGCCGATGACCAGCTCGGGCGCCACCATCAGCGGCGCCCCCGCATAGAAACGCAGCGGCAGGTGGGCCACGGCGGGATGGCCGGCGAGGCGCGGATCGCACGTCATGTCGCCGATCACCAGCGGCGCGCCGCTCTCCACCATCACGTTGCAGAGGCTGTCGCGGCGGGGGACGCTCGCCGGCACAAGAGCCGACGTGCGCGACTTTTGCCACTGGTGGGTCGCGTCGATGAGGCTGAGGAAGGCGACGTCCGCCCCGTAGAGCCGGCGCGCCAGCCGGGTCAGGCGGTCGAATCGCTCGTCCGGCGGGCTATCCATGAGGCCGCATGTCGCAAGGACGGCAAGGCGGTCGGCCTCGTTGGCGGGGGCGGCGGGGGGTGACCACACGGGCTGGACCTCGATCGATGACGCTGGTGCGGGCGGACCGGTCGGCGGCGAAGGTGGGGATAACTCGTGCTGAAGCTGGCAGGTTCCCCCCCGCCGGCGCAACGGGCGACCGGGAGGCGCACAGGCGTCCGCACAACCTGGAAGCGTGTCGGCCCTACAGCGCCAGGGGTGGCGGGCGCGGGGCGGATGATTCGCGGCGGCGGGACATCCGAATCGGACGATGATTCGCGGGCGCGGCGATGGCGCCTTACGCAGACACATCGAATCGCGCGCAACGCACCTGATCGCGGGGATGACCCTGCGGGACCGATGGATGGGATGTCACGGGAGGGAGAAAAACCCGGAAAAGCCTGCTTGGTGCTTCAGGCCGGGTAGAAATTTGGTGGAGCCAGGCGGAATCGAACCGCCGACCTCTTGAATGCCATTCAAGCGCTCTCCCAACTGAGCTATGGCCCCACCGGGCCGCGGGCTGCGCGCTTTCCGCTCGAACACCAAGGTCGAAAAACCTCGGCAGGAGAGCCAGTTAGCGCGCCGGGAAGTCCCGCGGCGGGGTGCCCGGCGACTCATGTCCGCCGAGCGAGAGCGGCCTTAAAGCACAGGCCGCGTCGGGTATCAAGCCTCTTCGTCGTCTTCGAGGCCCTCACCGATCAGATCGGAGACGTCGTCCCCATCATCTTCGTCTTCTTCGAGGAACGTGTCGTCGTCACCGGCCTCGATGTCGTCGTCCACGTCCACGTCGTCACCGACCACCACCTTGGTGGGGGCCGCAGCTTCCTCGTCGGCTTCCTCGAGGCTGATGACCTCGGCCTCGGCCTCCTCGCCATCCGCCTCTTCGGCGACGGCTGCACGCGGCTCGGCGCGGCTGGCGCCGCGGGCTGCGGGTTCAAAATAAGACCTCGGATAGGATTCCCCCGTGAACGGCGACACGATGGGGTCCTTGTTGAGGTCGTAAAACTTGCGCCCCGTGACAGGACAGATGCGCTTGGTGCCGAGTTCGGGCTTCGCCACGGCAAAGTTCCTCGGGAGCTGTATAAGGAGCGTGCTCCATTGGCGTTTCGCCCGCGCCCTGTCAAGCGCAGATCGTCATGGCGTCGCAACAGCGTGACGCCGCGGGCGGGGGCGTGCTAGACGACGGCCCGCAACGAACATGCGGCGATCGCCCCGGCCAAGGCCTGCGGCAGACCGCCCGAGCGAGGCAGGAATGGCCCATCCCGAACCCGCAACCGCAGGCGCTGCCGAGGCTCATGGCCACGGCACGGGCGAGGCCCGCCCCGCCACCGGGCGCCGCTCCCCCGCTTTGTCGGGCCGGGTCCGGGTGCCGGGCGACAAGTCGGTCTCCCACCGCGCGCTCATCTTCGGGCTGTTCGCGGAAGGCACCACCCACATCACCGGCCTGCTCGAAGGCGAGGATGTGCTGAATACCGCCAAGGCCTGCGCGGCGCTCGGGGCCTGCGTCACCCGCACCGGCGAGGGCGCCTGGGAGGTGACGGGCACCGGCGGCCGGGGCCTTGCCTCCCCCACCGCTCCGCTGGATTTCGGAAATTCCGGCACCGGCGTGCGGCTGATGATGGGCGCGGTGGCGGGCCAGCATGTCATTGCTGGCTTCGACGGCGATGCGAGCCTGCGCCGCCGGCCCATGAAGCGCGTGCTCGATCCCCTCGCCCAGATGGGCGTCGAGGTGGTGGCGTCGGCCGAGGGCGGCCGCCTGCCGCTCACCCTGAAGGGCAGCAGCGCGACGAAAGCCATCACCTACGAGACCCCGGTGCCCTCCGCTCAGGTGAAATCCGCCGTGCTGCTCGCCGGCCTCGGCGCCGAAGGCGAGACGGTGGTGATCGAGCGCGAGGCCACCCGCGACCATACCGAGCGGATGCTGGCGCATTTCGGCGCGAAGATTTCCGTCGAACCCCACGGCGCCCATGGCCGCCGCATCACGCTGAAGGGCCGTCCGCACCTCGTCGCCGCGCCGGTGGACGTGCCGGCTGATCCCTCCTCAGCCGCCTTCCCGCTGGTGGCGGCGCTGATCGTGCCCGGCTCCGACGTCATCCTCACCGACGTGATGATGAACCCGCTGCGCACCGGCCTCATCACCACCCTCCTCGAAATGGGCGCGGACATCACCGTCGTCGCCGAGCGCACCGAGGGCGGCGAGCGCGTGGCGGACCTCCGGGTGCGCCATTCCCGCCTGAAGGGCGTGGAAGTGCCGCCCGAGCGGGCGCCGGCCATGATCGACGAATATCCCGTCCTCGCCGTCGCCGCGGCCTTTGCCGAGGGCACCACGGCCATGCGCGGCCTGTCCGAGCTGCGGGTGAAGGAGAGCGACCGCCTCGCCGCCGTGGCGGCCGGCCTTGCCGCCTGCGGCATCGCCCACGAGGTGAAGGGCGACGACCTGCTCGTCACCGGCGCCGCGACGGTCAAGGGCGGCGGGCCGGTGGAGACCCACATGGACCACCGCATCGCCATGTCCTTCCTGGTGCTGGGGCTTGCCAGCACGGACGGCGTGAGCGTGGACGACGTGGCCTTCATCGCCACCTCCTTCCCCACCTTCATGCCCATGATGCGCGGCCTCGGCGCCGTCATCGACTGACGGGGCAGCCATGGTCATCGCCATCGACGGGCCGGCGGCGTCCGGCAAGGGCACGCTGGCCCGGCGGCTCGCCGCGCATTACGGCCTGCCGCATCTGGACACCGGCCTGCTCTACCGGGCGGTCGGGGCGCGCTGCCTCGCCGCCGGCCGCCTCGGCGATGAGGCGGCTTCGGTCAAAGCCGCGCAGAGCCTCGACGTCTCAGTGCTGGACCCGGACACGCTGCGCACGGCGGAACTGGGCGAGGCGGCGTCCGTCGTGGCCGCCCGGCCGGGCGTGCGCGCGGCGCTCCTCGATCTCCAGCGCCGCTTCGCCGGCCAGACGGGCGGCGCGGTGCTGGACGGGCGCGACATCGGCACCGTGATCTGCCCGGACGCGCCGGCCAAGCTGTTCGTCACCGCGCGGCCGGAGGTGCGGGCCGACCGGCGCTTCCGCGAGCTGGTGGGGCGGGGGGAGACGATCTCCTATGACGCGGTGCTGGCGGACATCCTGAAGCGCGACGAGCGCGATTCCGGCCGCTCCAGCGCGCCCCTCCTCAAGGCGGACGACGCCGTGCTGCTCGACACCTCCGACCTCGGCATCGAAGCCGCCTTCGCGGCGGCGCTCGCCATCGTCGAGGCGCGCCGGGGCTAGGCGACCGGGAGCTGCGGGCGGATGCGGGCGGCGAACGCCTCCAGATCCGCGAGACGCTTGTCGAAGGCGGGCGCCAGCGGCTTCAGGACCAGCGCACGCGGCGCCAGCCCGCGCTCCAGCGCCGCCACCTGTTCCACCACGTCCGCCTCGGTGCCGATCAGCGAATCCGCGATCATCCGGTCGAGGTCGAACCACGGCGCCCAATCCGGGCGCACCTTTTCCGTAGTCGCCTTCATGCGCTCGACGAACGGGGCGAGGAATGCACGCGCCTCCTCCTGCGCCTGCGCCCGGCTGTCGGCGAGGTGGAGGAAGCGCAGCAGGGTGAGGCACCGTCCCGCACCGGGGGCGGCGGCGCGATACTGCCGGACGCTCTCCGCAATGCCGGCAAGGGGAAAGGGCGGCGCCGCCATGATGCCGAAGCCGCGCCGGGCGGCGAGGGCCACCGTCTCGGCCGTCGCCGAGGCGATGTGGATGGGCACGGGCGCCTGAAGCGGACGCGGCACCAGCTCAAGGCCATTGACCTTGAAGAAGGCCCCGTCCCGGGTCACGGCACCGCCGTCCAGCAGCGCGGCGACGAGATCGAGCGCTTCCAGCATCCGGCCGCGGCTTTCCTCCCTGGCCACGCCGAAATGCGCCTCGTGCAGGGGAAACGGCCCGTCGCGCGCAACCCCGAGTTCGAGCCGGCCACCGGACAGGAGGTCCACGGTGGCCGCGTCCTCGGCCACGCTGACGGGATGGTGCAGCGGCAGCAGCACCGCCGCGGCGCCGAGCCGGATGCGCGTGGTGCGGCCGGCAAGATAAGCGAGGATGGCGAGGCAGGAGGGGCTCGCCGCCTGCGGATTGAAATGATGCTCGGCGATCCACGCTTCCTCGAAGCCTAGGGCCTCCACCCGCTCAACCAGCGCGGTCTGCTCGGCATAGGCGGAGGCATAGTCCTGGCGGGGGTTTTCATAGGTGCAGAAGAGGCCCAGTCGCATGGCAATCCCCGGAGCGGAATGAGCGGGCGCCGACCTGCGGCCGGCACCCCGCATGAAATGACGCTATATTAATTTGAATACAGCTTTGACGCCATGCTCCGGCCCCGCCGACCCGCGCTGCGACGTTTCGCCCTTTTCTCCCCGGCGGCGGCGCCCTATTCAGGACGCCGAACATCCGGAGCGCCCCATGGCCAGCTACGTCTTCCAGCCCCAGCCCCATCCGCATCTGCCCATCGTCGGCAGTGACGCGGTCTTCCCGGTGCATCGCATCTATTGCGTCGGCCGCAACTTCGCCGACCACGCGGTGGAGATGGGCCACGACCCCAACAAGGAGCCGCCCTTCTTCTTCCAGAAGAATCCGGACACGCTGGTGCGCTCGGGCTCGACCATCTCCTACCCCAAGCTCACCAAGGACCTGCACCACGAGGTGGAGCTGGTGGTGGCGCTGAAGGAAGGCGGCGAGGACATTCCGGTGGAGCGGGCGCTCGACCATGTGTTCGGCTACGGCGTCGGCCTCGATTTGACGCGGCGCGACCTGCAGGGCGAGGCCAAGAAGCTCGGCCGCCCGTGGGAAACCGGCAAGGCCTTCGAGGAGTCCGCCCCCTGCTCGGCCATCCTGCCGGTGGCGACCGCCGGGCACCCCGGCGCCGGCCGCATCTTCCTGAAGATCAACGACCGGATGAAGCAGGAAGGCAACCTCAACCAGATGATCTGGAAGGTGCCGGAGATGATCGCGACCCTCTCCACCCTGTTCCGTCTCGCCCCCGGCGACCTCATCTTCGCCGGCACCCCGGCGGGCGTCGGCCCCGTGCACAAGGGTGACGTGCTGGAAGGCGGCGTCGAGGGCGTCGGCGAGATCCGCCTGACGGTGGACTGATCGGCAAGGTCGGTGAACAGGCCCATGACGTCGTCATGGGCCTCGGCCGGCCGGCGCGGCGCCTGAGCGACCCGCCCGGCGGCTTCAGGCGGCCCTGATCGCGAGCACCGCGTTCAGGCCGCCGAAGGCGAAGGCGTTCACCAAGGCGATTTCCGCCGAGGCCGCCCGTGGGGCGTTGGGCACGCAGTCCACGTCACACTCGGGATCGGGCTCGCGGAAATTCAGCGTCGGCGGCAGGAAGCCGTTGCGCATGCCGAGCAGCGCCGCCGTCACGCCCAGCGCCCCCGAGGCGCCGAAGCAGTGGCCGGTCATGGATTTCAGCGACGACACCGGCACCTTGGCCAGCCGGTCGCCCAGCACCGTGCGCAGCGAGGTCGTCTCGGTCTTGTCGTTCAGCACCGTTCCGGTGCCGTGGGCCGCGACATAATCCACCGCGCCGGCATCCAGCCCCGCGTCGTCCAGCGCCGTGGCAATGGCGCGGGCGGTGCTCGAGGCATCGGGCGCCGTGAGGTCCGCGCCATCGGCGGTCATGCCGAAGCCGAGCACCTCACCGAGGATGGTGGCGCCACGGGCGCGCGCCCGCTCCATCTCCTCCAGCACCAGCACGGCCGCGCCTTCACCCAGCACCAGCCCGCTGCGATCCTTGGAGAAGGGGCGGCAGGTGTCCGCCGCCAGCACGCGCAGCGCTTCCCAGCTCTTCACCATGCCCAGCGTCAGCGGGGCCTCGCAGCCGCCGGTCACGGCCATGTCCAGCATTCCGCCGCGGATCATCTGGAACGCCAGGCCAATGGCGTGGGAGGCGGAGGAGCAGGCCGAGGCGGTGCTGAAGCTCGGCCCGGTGATGTGATAGGCCATGGAAATCTGACTTGCCGCGGACGAGGGCATGACGCGCGGCACCGTGAAGGGCAGCGGGCGCGTGCCGTCGCGCAGGATGCGCACATAGCCCTCTTCCAGCGTCTGGCAGCCCACCGCCGCGCCGAAGATAACGCCGGCCTTCTGCGGCGATACGCCCTCGGTGGCGCCGGCCGCCTCGGTCATCGCCTCCGCCGCCGCCAGCAGGGCGAACTGGCCGGACCGGTCGATGGTGGAAATCTGCCGCGGATTGAAGTGCGCCTCGGCGGAATAGCCGGGCACCTCCCCGACCACCCGCGTCTTCACCTGATCCTGCGGCACCAGCGTGAGCGGCCCGATACCGCCGCGCCCCTCCTGCAAGGCCGCGAGGTGGGCGGGAATGCCGAGGCCGAGGGCGGAAACGGCACCGATGCCGGTAATGGCGACCCTGCGGCTCATCGGGCCGGCTGCGCTGTGGAAACCTTGCCGCTCCGCGCGTCGATGAGCTGCTCGACGGCTTCGAGCAAGGCGAACACCTTCACGTCATTGCTTTCCAGCACACCTTGGGACGGCACCTCGATACCAAAGCGTTCCTCGATCTTGAAGATCAGCTCCACCATATCGAGCGACCCGATCCCGAGGTCCGCGACGCTGGTTTCGGCGTCGATGATGGTCGGATCGATGGATGCCTCTTCCGCGATGACCGCGAGGATTTCGGCCCTGCGTCCGCTGAATTCCGCCACGCAACTTCTCCGTACCCGGTCCACGGCGGCGGTGCCGCCGTCACCCCCTCCGGGAGGGGCTAAAATGCACAGCAGCACCGGGGCTGTCCACCTGCCGCCGCGTCGGGAGCCGGAACCCGCCCGCGCGCTGGCCGCCGAAGGGATGAACAGGGCATGGCCTGAGCCGCGCCGGCGCGTGTTCGATGCCGTCGTCTCCGGCTTCCGCGTGGTGGTGGCGCGCGATGCGGTGCCGGCCATGCGGTCGCAGCGCCTGTCGATGCAGGGGGATGTGGCCGGCGGGAGTGGCCGGCGGAATCTGGCGAAAACGCGATTACCGCCGCAGGCCCAGCTTCAGCCCATAGGCGGTGAGCGCCGTCTCGTGGCCCGAATCGGCCCTCAGGCCCACATGGCCATCCGGCCGCACCACCAGCAGGGTGATACCGGAGATGCCGAGCCGCGCCGCATCGTCGGCGGAAAGGCTGGCGACCCCCGGCCCGCCGCCCGTCACCGCCGCCGCGAAGCTGGCGCCGTAAAGGGGGGCGGCGCAGCGCTCGGCCAGCGCATGGTAGAGGCCGGCGAGCGTTTCGCCGCTGGCGCGCTCGCCACCGAGCAGCAGGATGGTGTGGCCCGTGCGGTTGACGAGATCGTCCAGCATCTGCGCCGCGCCGTCCGCCGTGCCCACCGCGATGCGGTCAGGCAGGCGCTGGCCGGGGGCCAGTCCCGGACCCGCATCGCCCGCCACGATGGGCGAAGCGGCGTAGTCCACGTCCAGCTCGGCCTCGGCCACCGCCTCGTGGTGGCGGGTCTGCGGATCGGCGAGCACCTCGCGGATGATGGCATTGCGCGCCTGCCGGTCGGCGGCGTCCTTCAGCATCTGGGCGCTGTCGGCCTCGTCGCCGGAGGCGGTGATGCGCTGGGCCACCGGGCGGCGCTCGGCCTCGTAGCTGTCGAGCAGCGTGTCGGCGCAATGGCCCTGCGCCACCAGAGCCAGCTTCCAGGCGAGGTTGAAGGCGTCCTGGATGCCGCTGTTCATGCCGTGCCCCTGGATGGGGCTGCAGGTGTGGGCGGCATCGCCGGCCAGCAGCAGGCGGCCGGACCGGTAGTGCTGCGCCACCCGCGTGTAGCACTGGAAGCGGACGGGGTTGGCGACATCCACGAAGCGCGAGGCCGGCAGATAGCGCGCGAGGGTTTCCGACGCGTCCGCCACCAGATCGCTGTCGGGGCCGCTCGGCCGCACATAGGCGCGCCAGCGCTCGTCCGGCAAGGCGGTGAGGATGAGCGGGATCTCGTCCAGAAAGGCGTAGTTGGCCTCGAAGGCGTGGGGGAAGTCGGTGAGGGTGGCGTCGAATACTGCCCACGGCTCCTCGATGGGATGGCCATCCTGCCCGATGCCGGCGAGGGTGCGCACGGCGCTGCGGTGGCCGTCGCAGCCCACCACCCAGCGGGCGCGGATCACCTTGGTTTCGCCGCCGCTCTCCAGCATGGCGACGACGCCGTCGCCGTGCGACTCCAGGTCCACGAGCTTGGTGCCGCGCGTCACCCCGCCGCCGAGGCGGACGAGGTAATCGGTGAGGATCTGCTCCGTCACCTCCTCGGAGATGCCGAGATTGTAGCCGTAGCGACTGCCGGCGAGGCCGAGATCGATCTCGCCCAGCACCGCCCCGTCCGCATGGATGCGGGCGACGCGCTGCTTCACCCCGGCATCGAGCAGGGCGTCGGCGAGGCCAAGGTGGTCGAACACTTCGATGGAGCGCGGATGCACCACGGTGGCGCGGTCCCAGGCCAGCGGCGCGTCGTGGGCGTCGATGATGAGGCTGTCCACGCCCCGCCGCTTCAGCTCGGCACCGAGCAGCAGCCCGGTAGGGCCGGCCCCCACCACCAGGACGGTCACGTCAGGAACCACGGCGTTCTCCCCTTTTTCGGCAATGGAGCACGGCCAAGCTGAAACGCAAAGGGGGGCGGGTCCGGGGGCTCAGGCCGGCGGGGGCTGGCGGCGCCGGGACCAGAAGGGCGCGTCGCGCCAGCGGGTTTCCATCAGGGCGTAATGGCGGCCGAGGTCGGCTGTCTCGCCTTGCAGGGTGCGGTAGTCCTCGTCCCAGCCGGTGAAGGCCGAGCCATCCCCGGCCAGCGCCGCAGCCACCCCCGCACCGGCGCGCGCGCCCATGAGGATGGCGGCGGAGATGCCTTGCGAGGACAAGGGATCGAAGGTCATGGCCGCATCCCCCGCCGCGCACCAGCGCGGGCCGTGGAGGATGCGCAAGGCTGCGGTTTCCGCCGGGTAGGTCCGGGGCACGGCCGCGCCGGTCCCCGCCCCCGCGAGGCGCCGCATGTGAAGCGTTTCCAACAGCCGCCGCGCCCAGCCGGCGGCGCCGTCCCCGAGAAGGTCGGCATCGGTGAGGAAGGCAAGGACGCGCCGGCCGCCGGGCAGCGGCGTGGTGTACCACCAGCCCTCCGCCACCGCCTCCACGCTCGTGCCGCGATAGGGGTCGGCATCGGCCAGTGTCGCCACCAGCGCCACCTGACGGTCGAAGGCCTCCCGCCCCGAACCCATGTGCCGCGCGACGGCGGCAGCCCGCCCGGTGGCGTCCAGCACGAAGCGCGCGGCGAGGCGCCGGCCGTCCCGCAGCGTGATGTCCCAGCCATCGGAAGCGGCTGCGATGGTCTCCAGCCGCCCCGCCACCAAAGTTGCGCCGGCCGCCTCGGCACGGGCGCGCGCATCGGCATCGAAGCGGGCGCGGTCGAGCAGCCAGCCGCCACCGAGGGGATTGGCGAGGAAATCCGTCTCGACGAGGTCGTCGCTACCCCAGCAGGAGCGGGTGCCGTAGGCGGGAAGGTGACGGTCTTCGTCCAGCAGTCCCGGGCCGAAGGCGGCATCCACCAGCCCCGCCATGCCCGGCGGCAGGCTCTCCCCCGGCCATGCGCTTCCGCGCGCATCGTGGAGCAGCACCACCCGCAGCCCGCGCCCCGCCGCGGCGATGGCGGCGGCGGAACCGGCCGGGCCGGCGCCCGACACGAGCAGATCGCAGATCATCCCGGGCAGGGGTGTCATCCGATGAAAACGAGGCCGCCCGGATTGGGCAGACCGTCGGCGAAGTCGGAGACGATGCCCACCTCGCCCTTCAGCTCCACCTTCTTGATGAGCCGCCCCCGCGTCTGCGAGGTGAAGAGATCGCCCTTGAGATTGAACGCCAGCCCGAACGGCATGGTCAGCTCCGCCCCCCGCAGGATGAGCGGGATGGGCGCACCGAGGGGGTCGAAGCGCCTCACGCCATTGTCCAGCTGGTCCGCCACATAAAGGCGGTAGGAGGTGTCGTAGGCCATCTGGCGCGGGTTGCGGAAGCCGGTGAGCCAGTTGAGGTTGATGATCTCGCCGGTCGTCGCATTGATGCGCGCCACCGAGGTGCCGCCCCAGCTCACCAGCAATGCGCCATCCGGCGCGATGATGATGCCGATGGGCGAGACGAGCCCCGCCTCCGGCGGCACCAGCACGCGGCTCTTCCCGTCCGGCGTGATGACGGAAACGAAGCCCTTCTCCACCCAGTTGGCCACATAGAGATTGCCCTGCCGGTCGGCGGCGATGCCCATGGGCTGGGAGAAGCCCTCCGCGAACAGGGAGACCTCGCCCTTGGGCGTCACCCGCCGCACGTAGCCGGCATTCATGCAGGAGACGTAGAGATTGCCGTCGAGGTTGCGCGTCATGCCCTCCGGCCGCTCCAGCGGGGCGGAAAGGGCCATCACCGTCACCGCGCCCTCGGCATCCACGAGGCGCAAGCTGTTGTCGTCGGAATTGGCCACGACGAGGGGAAAGGTCGCCGCCTGCGGATAGAGCGTGTTGGCGCCGTAGCTCACATCCGGCTCGCGGGCGAAGCCCACCAGCGTCTCCACCTTCATGCGCGCCGGGAAGGCGCCGTCGCGGGGGCCGGGACGGTCGGCGACGACGCCGAGGCGGAACCAGTCCTGCGCCATGGCCGCGAGCACCGGCGGGCGGGTCGGCGCGCTGATGAAGCGCTCCCAGTCGCGGCGGCGGGCGAAGGCAGCGCGGCGCTCGTCGATGGCGCGGGCGGTGTCCATCACCACCTTGTAGTCGGCCTCCGACAAGACCGTGTTCGGCACCCGCGCCGGCCAAGA
Source organism: Xanthobacter sp. (assembly GCF_041911315.1). NCBI lineage: Bacteria > Pseudomonadati > Pseudomonadota > Alphaproteobacteria > Hyphomicrobiales > Xanthobacteraceae > Xanthobacter > Xanthobacter sp. Next base: position 18,891 of record NZ_JAYRPE010000086.1, read on the forward strand.
AGGCGGGCAAAACGGGCGAGATGGAGGACTGGTAGCCCGAGCGGCAGCTCGCCCAGTCCGCCTGCCACGGCAGGCCGAGCCACTGGGTGATGCCGCCGGGGCCGAGGCGGGAGAGCGGGCCGGACTTGGACAGTGCCTCCGGCGAGGTCATGTCCGGGCCGTAGTCGGTGAGGTCCACCGAGCGCGCGGTGGAGGCGAGGCGCATGTCCGCCGTCCAGATCCACGGCACGCGGGCGATCCACGGGAATTCCTGCCCCGGATGGAACGGCCCACCCACGCACGCCTCCAGCGCCGCCCGGTCCAGCGCCGCCGGCCGGCCGCCGAGGGCAATCCCCTCCAGCCGTCCTGCGCGGGCCGGGCGGCCGGGAGTGAAGCGGCCGGCGGCCCAGTTGCGCAGATGGGCGTATTGCAGCGGCGTCAGCGTCATCCACTGGCGCGGCTCGATGACATCGGGCGGCAGCACCAGATGGTCGCCGTAGAGCTGCGGCTCCAGATCCGGCCGCACCTCGGGCGCGGCGGGGTCGCGGAACAGCGCGAAAATCTCCGCACGGAAGGCGGCATTGGCCGGGGATGCATCCGCAAGGCGGGCGCGGATGGCGGGGCGGGCGAAATCCTTCGCCGATCCGTAGCCGAATTTGGCGAGGAAGCCCGCGTTCACCCATTGCAGATCGGACAGGCGGGCGAAGATCGGCCAGACGTGCTCCTCGAACACGGTGGCGGGCGCCTTGCGCTTGCCGGCGGCGACGAGCGTCGCCTCTACCACGTCGTGGAGCGTCACGAGGCTGGTCGCGATGGCCGGCGCGTAATTGGGGCCGACGCTGACGAGCCAGGCGGGATCGGCGCGGAATTCCCTGCCGCCCATGCGCACCACGGCATCCACCGGGCCGTCGCCGGTGTCGTCGGCCCAGCCGTCATTGTCGGCATAGCCGCTCATGGGCGGAGCATCGGGCGCGGGATGGCAGCGGCCGGAGGCGGGCATCACCACGAGGCGGCCGTCGGCGTCGGTCATCACCTCGCCGAGATTGACCGACTGGCCCTGAAAGGCGCCGCCATCGAGCCGCTGGGGCTTGGCCCCCGGCCCGGTCACGGTGCGCGGCCCGGGAACGATGGCGAGACTGGCGCGATCCGCGACCTTGGCGTTGCGGCGGCCGGCGGCGGGGGCGCCGGGCAGGTCGAAAGGAATATCGATGCCGTACCAGAGCGCCTTGGTATTGGCGACGGTGAGCGTCCAGGACACCTCCGCCTCGCGCGCCGTCACCTCGCCCAGCACGCGCCCCTGCGCATCATAGGCATAGAGGCGGAAGCGCGCGGCCTGCTTGGCCATGGCGCCGGCCTCGTCCTTGAAGGGACCAACGGGCACGCCGCCGGGCACCTCGGGACCGAAATGGAAGGCGTCCTTGCTGTTGCCCACCCGCGCCACGCCGATGGCGGGATGGATGGCGATGCGCGCCACCCGCTTCGGATCGATCCCGCCCGGTGCGGCCGACGCCTGCGTGGCGCCCGTCACTCCAGCCGAAAGCCCCGCCGAGAGCCCCGCAACGAATGCGCGACGCGACAGCACCCCGTCCCCCATGGCCCCCTCCCGCTTGCGAGCGGCGCGAGACTATGCGGGCCGGGGCGGCGGCGTCCAGAGCTTGGCGGTAGTCGGATCAGCCGAAAGCGGTGCCCACATAGAAGGCGACCCGCGTGAAGGCGGCTTCCGCCCCCTTGGCGGCGCGCGCCTCCTCCCCGGCCGAGAGCGGCACCGCATCCAGCGCAGCGACGAAGGTCTTCCAGTGAAGGCCCCGCCCCTCGGGCGCGGCGGCCAGATGCCGGGCGCCGAAGCGCTCGTCGAGGCCGAGGGCGGCGGCGGCCTTCAGCAGGAAGGCGGCGCCGAGGTTCGATCCCTCCGCCACATAGAGCCAGCCGAGCGCCTCCGGCAGCGGGGCATCGGGGCCGAGCGCGGGGGCATCGCCCGGCGCGGGCACGGGAAGGCCGAGATCGGCGAGATCGGCGGCGATGTCGGCGAGCCGGCGGCGGCCGGGCAGATCCGGCAGCAGCGCGCCGAGGGCCGGGTTGTCATAGAGCGCGGCGATGTCGCGATGGAACAGATACTGCACCGTGAGGAAGCGCCCATAGCGCTCCCGGCTCTCGAACGGCCGCCCGGCCATGATGGCCGCGTCCAGCCGCTCATGGGCGGCATGGGTGAGGGCCTTCAGCGCCGATGCACGGCTTTCGGCGCGGGCGGGGGAGCGGTCGAGTTCGGCGGTGGTCATGGCAGCCTCAATATTTGAACTATTCTCGATCAAAACAGATGATCTTGCGTGTCACAGGGGATCATGACCTGTCTAGGTGGATATGCCGCATCCTGCAAGACGCTGCGGAAGCGTCTCCGCCAAGGCGGGAAAGTCATCGCCGCACACGCGGCACCACGAAAACGACGGATGCCGCATCATCACATCAAACGGCGGGCGGTGCCAGCTTTGCCATTCGGTGACACCAGCTTCCGAAACGGGAGCTTTGCTGGAAAAATTCCAATCAACATTCGGAACGTTCGCGGCGGGGTGGCGATAGACGTAGAGGGGCCGGGCTGCGGCCCGGTCGAGTTCGCCGCAGCGTTGATGTAGGCTCGTCGCGGAGGCCGGCGCGCCGTCCGGCCCGAGGAGGAACGTCCATGCGTCCGTTCACCAAGTCTGCCCACTCCGTTCGGGCAACGCGCTCCCTTCCCCTTCTCGCCGCGCTCCTCACCGGCCCGCTGCTCATCGCGCCGGCCCTGGCTCAAGCCCCGGCGGCTGCGCCCGCGGCCGTGCCCGCCGCGAAGGTGGTGAAGGCCGACATCATCAACAACGAAGGCAAGACCATCGGCTCCGCCACCGCCACCGGCACGGAGCGCGCCACCATCGTGCGCCTCGCGCTCTCCGCCGGCGCGCTGCCGCCCGGCTGGCACGGCATCCACTTCCATCAGGTCGCCAACTGCACCGACACCGCCAAGTTCCTGGATTCCAAGGGCCACGTGAACCATCACGACAAGGCCCACGGCCTGCTCAATCCCAACGGCCCGGACCAGGGCGACCTGCCCAACATCTATGCCAACGCCGACGGCTCGGTGAACGCCGAGGTGTCGAGCACCACCGGCCTCACGGACAAGGATGGCCTCGGCCAGCCGGGCGGCTTCGCGCTGGTGATCCACGCCAGCCCCGACGACTTCATCACCCAGCCCATCGGCGGCGCCGGCGCCCGCATCGCCTGCGCGGCGTTCAAGCCCTGAGGGCTCTGAATGAGGTTCGTCGGACGGATCGACTGAGACCGCCGTCATGCCCGGGCTTGTCCCGGGCATCCACGCCGGGCCGATCGCAGAATGGCCGGAGGGGGTGCCCGGCCTCACCACGTGGATGGCCGGGACAAGCCCGGCCATGACGGCTCGTGAGAACCCCATCGGACCCATATTAACATCATATAAATGTGCAACTAAAGAACACACCCCCATTTTCCGATAATTGATTGAACCCCTCGATTTTGTGGTGATACTCCGCGCCCGAATTGCCCCATCCCGCGCGGAGCCCTTTCATGCGCCTGTCCCTGCCTCTCGCTGCCCTCGCGGCGACCCTCCTCTCGCTCCCCGCCCTTGCGGCGGACCCCAAGCCCCTGCGCATCGGCGTGCTGAACGATCAGTCCGGCATCTATGCCGACATGGCCGGACCCGGCTCGGTCATCGCGGCGAAGATGGCGGTGGAGGATTTCGGCGGCAGCGTGCTGGGCCGCCCCATCGAGATCATCGCCGGCGACCACCAGAACAAGCCGGACGTGGGCTCCGCCATCGTCACCCGCTGGATCGACGAGGATGGGGTGGACGTGATCGCCGACATCCCCACCTCCTCCGTGCTGCTGGCGGTGCAGGAGATCGGCCGCACCAGGAACAAGCTGGTGCTCGCCTCCACCGGCGGCTCGTCCGACTTCACCGGCAAGGCCTGCGCGCCCACCGGCATCCACTGGACCTACGACACCTATGCGCTGGCCGCCGGCACCGGGGCCTCGCTGGCCAAGGACGGGCCGTGGTTCTTCATCACCGCCGACTATGCCTTCGGTACGGCGCTGGAGCGCGACACGGCGAAGGCGGTGGAACAGGGCGGCGGCAAGGTGGTGGGCAGCGTGAAGCACCCGCAGGGCACCGCCGACTTCTCCTCCTTCCTGTTGCAGGGCCAGGGCTCGGGCGCGAAGCTCATCGCCTTCGCCAATGCCGGCAGCGACACGGTGAACGCCATCAAGCAGGCCAACGAGTTCGGCATTCCCCAGTCGGGCATCAAGCTCGCCGGGCTCTATCTGCACATCACCGACATCCACGCCATCGGCCTTCAGACCGCGCAGGGGCTCATCCTCACCCAGGGCTTCTACTGGGACCTGAACGACGAGACCCGCGCCTGGTCCAGGCGCTTCTACGAGAAGCACAAGGCCATGCCGACCATGGGCCAGGCCGGCACCTATTCGGCCATCCTGCATTACCTGAAAGCGGTGAAGGCCGCCGGCACCACCGACACCGCCACCGTCGCGGCGCAGATGAAGGCGACGCCGGTGGACGACTTCTTCTCCCACGGCGGGCGCATCCGCGAGGACGGCCGCATGGTCCACGACCTCTATCTCTTGCAGGTGAAGACGCCGGCCGAGCAGAAGTATCCGTGGGACTATCTCAAGCTCATCCGCACCATTCCCGGCGACGAGGCGTTCCGCCCGCTGGCCGAGGGCGGCTGCCCGCTGGTGCGCCAGCAGGCGGCGAAGTAGACCGCGCGACGCGCTCCTCCGCCGCCTATCCGCGCCGGGGGAGCGGCCCCCCGCTCGCGAGATACACCCCGATGGTGGCGGCGAAGATGCCCAGCCAGTCCGTGCCGGACGGGTACTCGCCGAGGATGGGGATGGCCATGAGCGCGGCCATCACCGGCACGCAGGCGCCGAAGGCCGCGCCCGCCGAGGCGCCCAAGAGCGCGACGGAGCGAGCGAACAGGAACAGCGAGATCACGGTGGCGAAGACGCCCTGATAGACCGCCTGGAAGACGACATCGCGCAGCGGCGCATCGAACGCGGTGAAGCCGTGCAGCAGGCCGTACAGCGGCAGATAGAGCAGCGCCGAGCCCACCGACACCACCGCCACCGCATGGAGCGCGCCAAGCCCGCTCTTGCGCAGCGCCACCGCATAGCAGGCCCACATGAAGGCGCCGGCCATGCACAGGAGGTGGCCGATGCCCGAGCCCAGCCCGGTGGCCACCGCCCCCACCCCGGCGATGAGCGCCACGCTCGCCAGAATCAGCGCATAGCCCACCTTCCGCTGCACGCTGAACCGCTCGCGCAAAGCCACGGCCGAGATCAGCGCCACGAACAGGGGCATGACGCCGGGAATGAGCACCCCCGCCTCCCCCGCCGGCGTGGTGCGCAGGCCGAAGCCCGCCACCACCGCATAGGGGGCGCCGGCCCCCGCGATCATCACCAGAAGCTGCCACGGCTTGGCCTTGTCGAGCCCCAGCCCGTGGCGCAGCAGCACCGGCAGCAGCACGAGGCCGGCGGTGGCGTAGCGCAGCATGGTCACGTCGTAGACGCCGAGGGACGAGGTGACGCCGAGCCGGGTGATGGACATCCACCCCGCCCAGATGGTGACGCTCGCCAGCCCGAACAGCGCCCCCGCCACATAGCGCGCTGTGGGGATGGTCGCGACCGCCTGCGTGCCCGTCGTCTGTGAAGAAGCCGTGTGCGTACTCATGCTCCCCGCGTGCCTGCCTGACCGGATTCGGGCCCAAGCTACCCCGCGCGATCCATTCAGCCTAATGAGAGTTTGAGCTGCAACCCATGAGGGCCCCTGATGAATGGAGGCCCGCTGATGGATCGGCGCCGAGGCCTCACGCCGGAGCCGATGCGGCGGCCCGCCAGCCGTTGACCACGGCAAGCTCCGCCTCCGGCTCTTCCGACATCACCGCGCGCCGGCCCATGAAGACGCTGCCGGCCTCGCCGTCGAGGGAGAGCCAGTCCCCCTCCCCCAGCGTCTCGGCCCCGAGCCGGGCGCGGCGGGCGGCGGGATCGATGACCAGCGCGGCGCAGCCGACCACGCAGGCCCGGCCGAGCTGGCGCGCCACCACGGCGGCATGGGCGGTGCGCCCGCCGACGCTGGTGAGGATACCGGCGGCCAGCGCCAGCGCGGCGATGTCGTCGGTCGCCACATCCGGGCGCAGCAGGATCACCGGATCGCCCGTCCCGGCAAGGCGGCGGGCGCCCTCTTCGTCGAACGCCACCCGGCCGCTCACCGTGCCGGGCGAGGCGGCGACGCCGTGCGCCACCGGCTCCGCAGCGCCGGAAAAGCGGGTGGCGGCGACGGCGGAGAGGTCCACGCCCTCCAGCAGCGCCAGCCCCTCTGCCGGGGTAATGGCGCCTTCCGCCACCATGTCCACGGCGATCTTCAGCGCGGCGCGCGGCGTGCGCTTGGCGGCGCGGGTCTGGAGGAAATAGAGGCGACCTTCCTCGAAGGTGAATTCCACGTCCTGCACATCGCGATAATGCCGCTCCAGCGCCGCGACTCCCTCGGCCAGCGCTGTGGCGACATCGGGGAGCACCGCGCCGAGGCGGTCGAGCCCCACCGGCTGGCGGCGGCCGGAGACCACGTCCTCGCCCTGCGCGTCGAACAGGAGATCGGCATAGAGGCCCGGCGCCCCGCTCGCCGGATTGCGCGAGAAGGCGACGCCCGAGCCCGAGCGCACGCCGGCATTGCCGAACACCATGGCCTGCACCGTCACCGCCGTGCCGGCCAGATGCTCCAGATGGTTCAGTCGGCGATACTCCACCGCCTTAGGCGCCGCCCAGGAACGGAACACCGCCTCAACCGCCTCGGCGAGCTGGTCGCGGGGATCTTCGGGCACGCTCGCGCCGTAGCCGTCGCGGGCAAGGTCCAGATAGCGCGCGGCGAGGCGCTCCAGCGCCTCCGGGTCCAGCCCCTGCTCGCTCAACGCCTGCTCGGCGGCGATGAGATCGCGCTGCACCTGCTCGAACGGCGCGCGGGGCAGGCCGGCCACCACCTCGCACCAGCCCTCGATGAAGCGGCGATGGCAGTCGAAGGCGAGGCGCGGGTTGCCGTGAAGGCGCATGAGGCCGCGCGCGGTCTCGGCGGTCATGCCCACGTCCAGCACGGTCTCCAGCATCCCCGGCATGGACTTCTCCGCGCCGGAGCGCACCGAGACGAGGAGCGGGCGGCGGCGGTCGCCGAAGCGCCGGCCGGTGGCGGCTTCGAGGAAGGCGAGGCCATCCTCCAGCAGGCGCCGCACTTCACCCGCGCGGCGTTCGCCGCACAGGGAAGCGGAGAGCACGAAAGCCGGTGGCACATCGAGCCCCAGCGCATTCATGCGCCAGAGCTGGGCGGCCTTGGAGCCGAAATCATGGGCGGTGAGCGGCGCTTTGGTGCCGCCGGGGCCGATGAAGGCGATGGGGTGCGAGGTTTCGTGCTTCACGGGGCCATCTCCTCCAGCACCGAGGCGCGCAGCGCGAGGGCGGCGCGGGCCAGTTCGTCGGTGGCGCCCTCGATGGCGCGGGCGAGTTCCAGGGTCGCGACCAGCGCCCCGGCATCGGCGGGATCGCTTCCTCCCGGCGTCAGGGCCGCTTCCTGCACCCGGCGATGGGCGGCATCGGCCCGGCGCTCGCCCTCGGTCACGGCGTCGATGGCTTCCAGCGTGTCGGTCACGTCCTCCCGCCGGCCGGCCGAGCCCTCGCTGGCGGCGGCCACCGCCCGCACGAGATCGGAGCAGCAGACCACCGCGCCGGCGGCGAGATCACGCAGGGGCGGCACTGCGGCGCCGGGCTTCAGCCGCGCGGCGCTGGCGAGGAAGGCGGCCTCCTCGAACGCATCCACCGCCTGCTCGGCGGCATCCGCCACGGGCAGGAAGCGACCGCCCTGCCCGAACGGACCGCTCGCCCGCTCGCGGGCGCCGACGATCTGCCGGTCGGCCTTCTCCTCCAGCCGCTTGGCGCGGCTGCGGAGCGCATCGCGGGCCACATCAGAAAGATCGGCCGGGCCATCAAGCACGCCGGCGACCTCGCCGGCCAGCATCCGGGCAATGCCGAGCTGGCGCAGCACCACGGCCAGCATCTCCTCCTCCACCGAGCCGAAGCTGCGCGCGAGTTCGGCGCGCACCTCGTCGCGGATGAGCCGGGCGGAACGGCCGGCGGTCAGCCCCTCGCTGGCAAGGCGCAGCACCTCGGCGAGGAAGCGCGCCGCACCCTCGCGCCCCAGCACCCGGTCCAGCCGCGCGCCATAGGGCACCCGCCCCTCGGCGCTGCGCCGCACGGCGTCGAACACCAGTTCCGGCCCGCCCATCTCAAGAAACCCGCGATGGCCGATGGCGCCGCGCGCGGCGGTGCGCAGCAAGGCGATGGCGGTAGGCTTGTCCACGAAGGTCTGGAGCGCCTTGCGCGCCTTGTTCCAGTCGATGAGGAAGACGATGTTGCGGCCCACCGCCGCCAGAAAACCGTCCAGCGCCTCCGCATCGGTCGCGACGAAGCGGCCGGTGACGAGGTGGAAGGCCGCGCCCCCCGCGATGCCCGCCGCCGTGCGCTCGGCGAGCGGCGTCCACTCGGCCCCCGCATCCGAGAACAGGGAGATGAAGAACTTGGCGCGGGAGCGGTGCACGTCCGTGTAGGTGACGGTGGCCGCGAGCCCCTCCACCGCGATGATGATGACATGGGCATCGGTGGTGCCGATGTCGTTCTGGATCACGAGGCGCGCCCCGCTGCGGCTCGCCGTGGTGTCGAGGCCGGGATGGCCGAAGATCAGCCCCCGCGTCTCGCCGAGCCCCGCCATGAAGGCGGCGATGCGCGGCTTGTCCTCTTCCGCGATGCCCAGCGTCCGCGCGCCCGCCACCGTCTCCGCCGAAAGGGCAGCGGAAAGGCGGTTCAGCGCCTTGTGCAAATCCATGACGAGGAGATGCGCGCTGTCCGCCCCGCCGCGTCGGGCGCTGGTCAGGCGTACCAGATCGGCCTCGGAGAGGATGTCCTCCGTGCCCGCGCCGAACGCCGTGCGCAGGGCGGCAAGCCGGGCAGCGAAGCTTTCCGCACCCGCGTCGCCGGCCGCCTCCAGCGGATCGGCCATGGCGGCGATGTCGTCGAGGATCGCCTGCGTCAGCCGGCCGGCGCCGCTGACCTGATAGGAACCCCCGTCGAGCAGCCGGGCGCTGGCGATGGCCGCGTCGAGCCCGTCCCCCATGAGGCCGGCGGCGCGGGCCTCGGCGTCCAGCGGGCGAAGAGGCGTGGCGGGCGCACGGGCACGGGCGGCGGCATCCTGCAAGGCGGTCATGCGCAGCTTGGCGCGGTCGTTGGCGGCGAGCGCGCGCTCCAGCCGCGCCGGGAGCAGCAACCCGCCCTCGCCGAGCGCCTCGACGATCAGGGTCTTCTCCATGCCTCCGCCTCCTCGCAACCCACAGCCCGCCCGTGCGCCGGCCACAAGGGCCAGCGCCGGGTGTCGAAAGGCTGTGTGGGACTTTCGGCGCCCCGGTCTACGACGGGCATCTGACAAATCGACGACAGGCCGCTCACGCCACGCGCCTGCGCCGAAGCGCCCGCGCGGCGAGCTTCCAAAGCTCGCGCGTCCACACGACCGAGCTTGCCACCGCCGCGCACAGCAGCCAGTCGCGCGCAGTCAGTGGCACGGTCGAGAAGGCCTGCTGCAGCACAGGCAAATAGAGCACCAGCGCATGGAGGAGGAACGAGCCGGCCACGGCGGCGAGGAGCCAGCGGTTGGCGAAGGGCCGCACGAAGGCGCTCGCGGTGTCGGAGCGCGCGTTGAAGACATTGAACAGCTGGAACAGAACGAGGGTGGTGAAGGCCATGGTCTGGCCGTAGGCCAGCGTGCCGTGGCCCTCCACGAGCCCGCCCGGCAGAGACAGGTCGATGACGAAAAGCGTGCCCGCTGCCATCACCGCGCCAACGAAAACGATGCCCGCCCACATGGTGCCGGTGATGACACCCTCGCCCCTCCGGCGCGGCGGCCGCGTCATCACGTCCCGATCGGCCGGATCGATGCCGAGGGCGAGCGCGGGCGCGCCGTCTGTCACGAGGTTGATCCAGAGAATCTGGGTGGCGAGCAGCGGTAGCGCCACGCCGCCGCCGGCCGCCCCGGCCGCGGCCGAAAGGCCGATGCGCCCGGCGAGGAGCAGGCCGAGGACCATGGTCATCACCTCGCCGATGTTGGACGACAGCAGGTAGCGCAGGAACTTGCGGATATTGGCGAAGATCGCCCGGCCTTCCGCCACGGCGCGCACGATGGTGGCGAAGTTGTCGTCCGCCAGCACCATGTCGGCCGCCTCCTTCGACACGTCCGTGCCGGTGGTGCCCATGGCGATGCCGATGTCCGCCGCCTTGAGGGCCGGCGCGTCGTTCACCCCGTCGCCGGTCACGGCGACCGTCTCGCCGGCCCGCCGAAGGGCCGCGACGATCCTCAGTTTGTGCTCGGGATCGACACGGGCATAGACGGACTCCTGCGCGACCACCCGGTCCAGCCCGGCCTCGTCCAAAGCGGCGATGCGGGCCCCGGTCACGACCCCGGCGTCCACCGGAATGCCCAACTCGCGAGCGATGACGGCGGCGGTGGCCGGATGGTCGCCGGTCATCATGAGGGTGCGGATGCCGGCGGCGTGCGCCTGCGCCACCGCCGCCCGCGCCTCGGGCCGGGGCGGGTCCATCATGCCGATGAGGCCGATGAAGACGAGATCGCGCTCGTGCTCCGCGGTGACGGCCCCACCCGCGAGGTCAGGGGCCGGCAAAGCCCGATAGGCGACGCCGAGCGTGCGCAGCGCCTCCCCGGCAAGCGCGTCATTGGCGGCCAGGATGGCGGCGCGGCGCGCCGCGCCGAGCGGCACCTCGGCCTCGCCCCGAAGCTCGCCGGTGCAGTGGGCAAGCAGCACGTCCGGCGCGCCCTTGGTGACGAGGATGAGGTGGGAGGGCCGTTCCGCGTCGCTGTGCAGGGTGCTCATGAGCTTGCGCTCGGACGAGAAGGGCACCTCGCCCAGCCGGGCGAAGCGCGCATCGAGCGCCGGGGCGCTTAGGCCCGCCTTGCGCGCGGCGACGATGAGCGCGCCTTCCGTGGGATCACCATGCACCACAAATCCGTCCGCTCCTTGGCGGAGGATGGCGTTGTTGGCCCGCTCGGCGGCGATGAGCGCGCGCTCGACCTCCTGCTCCAGCGCCGGCCGGTCGGCCAGCGCGTCGGGAAATTCCAGCGCGCCGTCGGGGGCATAGCCGGTGCCGGTGAGGGCGACGCTCCCACTTGCCGTCACCACGCGGCGCACGGTCATCTCGTTGCGGGTCAGCGTTCCGGTCTTGTCGGAGGCGATCACCGTGGCTGAGCCCAGCGTCTCCACGGCGGCGAGGCGGCGCACGATGGCCTTGTTGCGGGCCATGCGCTGCATGCCCAGCGACAGCACCGCCGTCACCACCGCCGGCAGGCCCTCCGGCACCGCGGCGACGGCGAGTGCGACGCCGAGGATCAGCACATTCAACACCTGCGGCAGGTCGCGCACGCCCTCCATGAGGAGGATGGTGCCGATGACCGCCCCGGCAATGGCGAGGACGACGCCGCCGAGCACCCGGCCGACCCGCTCCAGTTCCCGCTGGAGGGGCGTCTCGTCCTGCGGCGCCTTCTCGATGAGGCCGGCGATGCGCCCCATCAGCGACTGCATGCCGACCGCCGTCACCACCGCCCGGCCGTGGCCATAGACCGCATGGGTGCCGCTCCACACCATATTGGCGCGGTCCGCCGGCTCGGCCCCGTCCGGCAGCGCCGCCACGTCCTTCGCGGTGGGCACGCTCTCGCCGGTGAGCGCCGCCTCCACCGTCTGCAACGCGGTGGCCTGCAGGAGGCGGCCATCGGCCGGAATGGTGTCGCCTTCCGCCACGAGGATGACATCGCCGGGCACGAGCGCGGCGGCGTCGATGGACAGGGTTTCGCCGTCGCGTATGACCCGCGCATGGGCAGCCGAAAGCCGCCTCAGCGCCGCCGCGGCGCGCTCCGCCCGCGCTTCCTGCACATAGCCCATGACGGCGTTGAGGAGCACGATGGAGAAGATGGCGAGCGCCTCATAGGGCAGCGGCGTCCCGCGCTCATGCAGCCAGATGGCGGCCGAGATGGCGCCGGCGGCGATGAGCATGAGAACGAGAGCGCTGGCGAACTGGTCGAGGAGCCGCCGCCATCCGCCGCCCGGCGGCGCGGTGGCGATCAGGTTCGGACCGAAGATCGCCTGCCGCCGCTCCGCCTCGGCGCAGGAAAGGCCGCGCTCAGCATCGCTGCCCAGCACGGCGAGCACCGCTTCGGCGGACTGTCGGTAGGGCTCGGAAGAAGCAACGGCAATCGGCAACATGACGCAACGATAACCGCATGGCCGCGACGTGGTGCTGACACAGAGCAAATATCCCGCGGGATTCCGCTCAGGTCCGGTAGCCCTCCTCGGCCAGCACCTGCCGCACCACGGGGCGGGCGCGCAGGCGCTGGTAGTGGGCCTTCACCTTGGGCGGCAGGGGGATGCCGACGCGGTCCGCCCAGAATTCGTTGTAGAACAGCGCCGCATCGGCGATGGAGAAGCGATCCCCCACGGCGAAGCCCTCGGCCGGCAGACGCCGCTCCACCACATCGAACCCCTGTGTCACGATCTCCCGGCCGTGGGATGTCACGTCGTCTTTCAGACGTCCTGTGTCTTCCGGCGCGACATAGCGCTCGGCCACGAACACGCGGGTGAAGCCCTCGCCGTGCAGCTGGCCGATGGCGAAATTCATCAGCTCTTCGGCCTGAGCGGCCAGCGCCGGGTCCTCCGGCAGGAGCTTGCCGCGCGGATAGGTGCGGGCGAGCCACAAGGCGATGGACCTGAAGTCGCACAAGGGTTCGCCACCATCCGGCACCAGGGTCGGGATGGTGCCGCGCGGGTTGATCTTGAGATAGTCGGGACGCAAATGGTCGCCGGCGGGGATGTTGATGATCCACGCCTCGAACGGCAGTTCCAGCGTCTCGAGCAGGATGTGGATGCCCGTGGAGCAGGACCCGGGCGTCATGTAGAATTTCATGGCCATGAGGACGGCCAAGCAAGAAGCGTGACAGGGCGGGAGCGTCGTTTTCGCCCGTCTTGTTTTGCTGCCCCCTTTCGAGGCCGTCATCGCCCGCGGTGGGAGAGGGGGCGCCGGAGCGCAAATCCCGCCCCCTACTTCTCCACGAACGCCTCCTCGCCCGCTTCGCCCGTCTCCGGCGCCGGCTGGCGGAGCAGCGCGAGAATGACGAGCGCGGAAACCGCCGTGACCGCAATGAGCACGAGGCTCAGATGCTGAAAGGCGACGGCATAGCTCTCGCGGAGCTGCGGTGCCGTCAGGCCCGGCAGAAGCTCGGATGCCCCGTGGACATCGCCCATCGCCAGCCGCTGCGCGGCCGCGCCTGCGTCCCCGTCGCCCGGCGGGACCAAGGCGGCCAGCCGGGCTTTGGTGAGCCCCGCCAGGATGGCGTTGCCGATGGCCAATGCGATGCCCTCTCCCGCCACCCGTGTGGTGCTGAAGATGCCGGTGGCCATGCCGGCACGCTCGCGGGGGACCACGCTGACGGACAGCCCATCCATGAGCCCCCAGGGGAAGCCGGTTCCAATGCCGATGAGCAGCATGGGGAGGATCACGGCTGTGCCCTTGGCGGCGGGATCGATGCGGCCGAGCCAGAACAGTCCGAGCGCGGCCAGAAGCAGACCCGCGCCGGACAGGACACCCGCCGACACCCATCGCACGAGATGGGAGGCCACCAGCGGCACGATCAGCATCGGCGCGGAGAGGGCGATGAGCAGCAGACCCGCATCGAACGCGGAAAGTCCGCCGATGCCGATGAAGCGCAGGGGCAGCAGGACCAGAAGGACCACGTAGCAATAACAGGTGGCGATGGGCAGAACCTGCACGCCGACAAAGCGGGGATATCGAAAAAGGGAGAGGTCCAGCATCGGCCGCGCCGCTCTCGTCTCCACACGAATGAACGCGGCGAGCATGACCGCCGCCCCGAGCAGCGCGGACAGGACGAGCGGGTGGCCCCAGCCCATCTCAGGCGCCTCGATGACACCATAGGTGAACAGCGTCAGCGTTGCCGTGAAGGTCACGGCCCCCGGCCAGTCGAGGCCAACGGCGTCGGGGTCCCGGCTTTCCCGCATCGTCCGGGCCGTCAGAAGCACGGAGAGCGCGCCGATCAGCGTCCCCGAGAGAAAGATGGCCCGCCAGCCGGACATCCCGATGAGAAACCCCGCCAGAAGCGGTCCGAAGGCCAGCCCCACACCGAATGTCGTGCCGAGAAAGCTGAACGCCCGCGTCCGCGCGTGCCCCTCGAACTCCTGCGCCAGCGCCGCCGTTCCGCCGGCGAGCGCGGCGGCCGCGGCAAAGCCCTGTCCGCCACGAAGCAGGTCGAGGATGAGGATGGACGGCGCCAGGCTCAATCCGAGGGAGAGCACCGCGAAGACGATGATGCCCATCATGAACAGGCGCCGGCGGCCGAACTGGTCGGCGAGGGCGCCCGCCGCCATGAGGGAGCTGCCGAACGTCAGCATGAAGGCGTTGGTGATCCAGTTGAGCGCCGTCGGGCTCCCGCCGAGATCGCCGCCGATCGCCGGGGTGGCCACCGCCCCGCCGGAAAAGCTGAGGGGGAGAACGAGCGCTGCAAGGCAGACCGCCATCAGGATCGATGTCTTGCCGGTGGCGGGGGCAGCGAACGTGGCGGACATGCGGGGCTTTCCGTCTCGGCTTGGACGCGGGCGATGCGGACGCATCAAGCCGCCGAGCCGGAATTATCGCGGAGTGATAGCGCGATAAATGGCTCTGATGTCCGTTGATTACGGAGAAAAATTCCCCAATATGCGTGCATGGAGAGTTTGAGCGGCATCGCGGCGTTCGTGCAGGCGGCGGAGCATCAGAGCTTCGTGGCGGCGGCCCGCGTGCTCGGCATATCCGCTTCCGCCGTCGGCAAGAGCATCGCCAAGCTGGAAGACAGCGTTGGTGCGCGGCTGTTCCATCGCACCACACGGCGCATTTCGCTCACCGAGGAAGGCGCGGCCTTCCACGAGCGCTGTCGCCGCATTCTGGACGATCTGCGCGACGCCGAGGCGATGCTGTCGGCTGCGACGCGCGCGCCCCGCGGCCGGCTCCGTGTCGGCGCGCCGACGATCGGCTACCGCTTCCTCCTGCCGGTCATCCCGGAATTCCGGCGGCGCTATCCCGACATCGAGCTGGACATCGACTTCAATGATCGTCTCGTCGATGTAGTGGAGGAGGGACTGGATGCGGTGATCCGCAGCGGTCCGCTGACCGATTCCAGCCTGATATCGCGTCGCCTCGGCCCGTTCCGCTTCGTGCTGTGCGCCTCTCCCGCCTATCTCGAGCGCAACGGCATCCCGCACGCTCCCCCGGATCTGGAACGGCACGATTGCCTTCGCTTCCGCTTCCCGACCTCGGGCAAGCTGCAGACATGGCCCCTCAGGGACGCGGACGGGGTCGATCCCTTCCGTCGTCCCTCGCCCCTGACCTGCAACAACATGGAGGCCCTGCGCGGGGCGGCGATTGCGGGGCTGGGGATCGCCTATATGCCGGAATTTCTGGCGCGGGATGCGGTGGCGGACGGCCTGCTGCACACCGTTCTCGGCGAGCATCTCGCCGATCCCGGGCAATTCAGCATTCTGTGGCCGTCTAACCGTCTGGTGTCGCCGCGCCTGCGCGTCTTCATCGACTACATGGCGGAGCGCCTGTTCAGGGACGTGAAACCGCGGACGCCGCGATAGGCCCGCGCGCGCTTCGGCTCCATTCCTCCGGGGCGCCGTCTACTTCTCCACGAACGCCTTCTCGATCACGTAGTGCCCCGGCTCGGACATGCTGCCCTCGGCGAAGCCCTGCCCATCGAGCAGGCCACGGATGTCGGCGATCATGGCGGGGCTGCCGCACAGCATCACCCGGTCGTGCTCTTTGTCGAGCGGCGGCAGGCCGATGTCGGTGAAGAACTTGCCTGATGTCATCAGGTCGGTGAGGCGGCCCTGATTGCGGAACGGCTCGCGGGTGACGGTGGGATAATAGATCAGCCGTTCCCGCACCTCCTCGCCGAGGAGGGGATCGTTGGGCAGTTCCTTCGTCAGGTAGTCGGAATAGGCCAGCTCCGCCACCGTGCGGCAGCCGTGGGCCAGCACCACCTTGTCGAAGCGCGCATAGGTGTCGGGATCGCGAATGATGCTGAGGAAGGGCGCGAGCCCCGTGCCGGTGCCGAGCAGATAGAGCGTGCGGCCGGGCAGGAGATTGTCGTGGATGAGGGTGCCCGTGGGCTTCTTCCCCACCAGGATGCGGTCGCCCACCTTCAGGTGCTGGAGGCGCGAGGTGAGCGGGCCGTTCTGGACCTTGATGGAGAAGAATTCCAGCTCCTCGTCATAGTTGGGCGAGACGATGGAATAGGCGCGCACCAGCGGCCGGCCATCCACCTCCAGCCCGATCATGGTGAACTGGCCATTGATGAAGCGCAGCGCCGGGCTGCGGGTGGTGCGGAAGCTGAACAGGGTGTCGGTCCAGTGATGGACGCTGAGCACGTCCTGCGTCTCGAAATGGCTCATGGTCGATCCGGTGGCGTTGGGCCGCGCGTCCGCCCTGGAGGCGCGCACAAGGGCGCGCCCGCGCGGCACGGGGCGAATTGACGATGGACGGATCGAGACATATAACTAACTAGTGAGTTAAGCAAGACGGAGCCCCGCGCCTGAAGGCCCGGCGGCCCCGCGGCATGGGCGGAATGGCAGGGGAGGATCGGCATGGCGATGCGCGTTCTGAGCGCGGAGGAAGCCGCGCGGCTGGTGGAGAGTGGCGACACCATCCTCATCGGCGGCTCGGGCGGCGGCCATGCGGTGCCGGACACCCTCATCGCCGCCGTGGCCGAGCGCTTCCTGAAGGAAGGCGCGCCGCGCGGCCTCACCACCGTGCATCCCGTGGGCCTCGGCGATCGCAAGACCCGCGGCGTCGGCCACCTCGCCCATGACGGCCTGTTGAAGCGCGTGGTCTGCGGCACGCTGGTGGATTCCCCGCCGGTGGAGAAGATGGCGCTGGAGGACCGCGTCGAGGCCTACACCCTGCCCCAGGGCGCCCTCTCCCAGCTCACCCGCGAAATGGCCTCCGGCCGCCCGGGCCTTGTGACCCATGTGGGCCTCAACACCTTCATCGACCCGCGCCTCGGCGGCGGGCGACAGAGCCCGTCCGCGACGGAAGACCTGGTGGAGGTGGTTCAGCTCGCCGGGCGGGAATGGCTCTTCTACAAGCCGTTCGTGCCCAACATCGCCTTCCTGCGCGGCACCACGGCGGACGAGGACGGCAACATCTCCATGGAACAGGAGGCCATCTTCGGCGAGATGATCTCCATGGCGCAGGCGACCAAGCGCGCCGGTGGCATCGTCATCGTGCAGGTGAAGCGCCTCGCCCGGCGCGGCACGCTGAACCCGAAGATGGTGAAGATCCCCGGCATTCTCGTCGACGTGGTGGTGGTCGATCCCGACCAGATGCAGACCTATGTCTCGGACTACAACCCCGCCTATGCCGGCGAGCTGAAGATCCCGCTCTCCGCCATCGCGCCCCTGCCCTTCGACCCGCGCAAGGTCATCGCCCGGCGCGCGGCGCTGGAGCTTTATGCGGGGGCGGTGTGCAACCTCGGCTCCGGCATCTCCACTGGCATCGCCACCGTGGCGGCGGAGGAAGGGTGCCTCGATGCCATTACCCTGACCAACGAACAGGGCCTCATCGGCGGCGCGCCGGCGAGCGGCAACGAGGTGGGCGCCAGCCGCAACTTCCACGCCATGATCGACCAGCCCTACCAGTTCGATTTCTACGACGGCGGCGGGCTGGACATTGCCTTCCTCTCCTTCGCCGAGGTGGATGCGGAAGGCTCGGTGAACGTCTCGCGCTTCTCCGACCGCATCATCGGCCCCGGCGGCTTCATCAACATCTCGCAGAACGCCAAGAAGGTGGTTTTCTCCGGCACCTTCACCTCGGGCGGGCTCGACATGGCCTGGCCGGAGGGCCGCACCGTGATCCGCAAGGAGGGGCGCGACTTGAAGTTCGTGGATCGCCTCCAGCAGCTCACCTACAGCGGCGCCTACGCGGCGGGCATCGGGCAGGAGGCGCTTTACGTCACCGAGCGGGCCGTGTTCCGGCGCGGCGCTTCCGGCCGGCTGGAGCTGATCGAGATCGCCCCCGGCATCGACATGGAGCGCGACGTGCTCGCGCACATGGATTTCCGCCCGGACATCGCCGGGGATTTGCGACCCATGGATGCCGCGCTGTTCCTTCCGCAATCGATCGGACTTGAACAGCGGCTCGCCGTGTCGCAACGTTCGCCGCGCGGGCCCGGCGCAAGACTCAGCGCTTGAGCGGGTCCGTTCCTGTCACGCCGCCTGTTCCGGAACCTGCGATGCCCGCATCCCCTCCCGCCCGCAAGGCGGCCCGCGCTTCCACCGCCGCCCCGCAGCGCGAGGCGGCGACGCGGGATGCGGACAAGACGCGGCTGAACATCCTGGAAGCGGCCGAGGCGGAATTCGCCGCCAAGGGCCTCGCCGGGGCGCGGGTGGACGTGGTGGCCGAGGAGGCCGGCGCGAACAAGCGCATGATCTATTATTATTTCGGCAGCAAGGAAGACCTGTATCTGGCGGTGCTGGAGCGCGTCTATACCGACATGCGCGTCGCCGAGGCCGAGCTGGCGCTGGAGGCCATGGCCCCGCTCGCGGCCATCACCTGCCTCACCGAATTCAAGTTCGATTATCCCGCCCAGCACCCCCACCTCATCCCGCTGCTCAACAGCGAGAACATGCTGGGGGGCGAATATCTGCGCCGCTCCCTGCGCCTGCGCGAGATGCAGATCTCCCTCATCGCCCGGCTGGAAGCCATCCTGGCACGCGGCGCGGCCGACGGCACGCTGCGGCCCGGCATCGATCCGCTGCACCTCTATCTCACCATCTCGGCCATCAGCTATTTCTACTTCTCCAACAACCCCACCCTCTCCACCGCCTTCGGCCGCGACCTCGCGACAGCCGACGAGCGCGCCACGCGGCGCCGGCATGTGGTGGATGTGGTGACGCGGTATATCGAGAGGGTATGAGAGGGCGGAGGGGCGAGCGGGCCCGGAGCGGTTGAATAGAAGCGCCTGCCGCGGCGCAATACCCGTCCTTCGCTCACCCTCAACCGTCATGGCCGGGCTTGTCCCGGCCATCCACGTGGTGCGGCCGGGAACGCCTTCCACGCATCGTCCCCTCGGCCCGACGTGGATTCCCGGGACAAGCCCGGGCATGACACCGGCTCAGCGGGTGACGCCCCTCGATGCCCAAGCACCCTCCCCTCGCGGGATCGGGAGCATGGCCGCCCCCTCGCACCACCCCTTCCCACCGGCCACCTCCCCACGCCATCCGCATTGACAGCCCCGCCTCACCCATATTAACTAACCAGTTACATAAACAAGAACGCCCGGCGCAAGGCCCGCACCAGAAACGCCCCGAGAAACACCCCAAGGAGCCCTCCATGAAGTATGGGGATTTCCCGAAGATCACCTCTTTCCACGGCGTCGCCGGCTTTCGCGCGCATCTCGCAGAGCTGGGCGCGGACATGCCCTGCGACGACATCGTCGCCCACGGCCCCGACCAGCCGCTGGCCGCGCCCCTGACCGTAGATGGCATGACCATCGGCAACCGCTTCGCCATCCACCCCATGGAGGGCTGGGACGGCACGCGAGAGGGCGCGCCTACAGAGAACACCATTCGCCGCTGGCGGCGGTTCGGCGAGAGCGGGGCGAAGCTCATCTATGGCGGGGAGGCGGTGGCGGTGCGCCATGACGGCCGCGCCAACCCGCTCCAGCTTGTCATGAGCGAGGCGACGCAATCCGCCATCGCCGGCCTGCGCGAGACGGTGATCGCGGCGCACCGGGAGGCCACCGGCAACGACGACGATCTCGTCATCGGCCTTCAGCTCACCCACTCGGGGCGCTTCTGCAAGCCGAACGACAATCGCAAGTTCGAGCAGAAGATCCTCTATCGCCACCCGGTGCTCGACCGGAAGTTCGGCATCCCGGAGGACTATCCGGTGCTGTCGGACGACGACATCTGGCGGCTCATCGACGATTACATCATCGCCGCGAAGCGCGCGCAGGCCTGCGGCTTCGATTTCGTGGATTTGAAGCACTGCCACGGCTATCTCGGCCACGAATTCCTCTCCGCCCGCACTCGCCCCGGCGCCTTCGGCGGATCGCTGGAGAACCGCACCCGCTTCCTGCGCGAGCTGGCCGCCGGCATCCGCGCCGCCTGCCCCGGGCTGAAGTTCGGCGTGCGCCTCTCCGCCATCGACCTCATCGCCTATCGGCCCGATCCGGCGGCGAGCGTGCCCGGCATTCTCGGCCCCGGCGTGCCGGAAAGCGCGGCCGGCGCCCTGCCCTACGTCTACGGCTTCGGCACCGACGCTGGCGACCCCACGGCCTACGACCTCAACGAGACCTTCGAGGTGTTCGAGGTGCTGCGCGCGCTCGACATCCACCTCGTGAACGTCACCCTCGGCAGCCCCTATTACAATCCGCACCTCACCCGCCCCGCGAGCTATCCGCCGTCCGACGGCTACCAGCCGCCGGAAGACCCGCTTCTGGGCGTCATGCGCCATCTGGAGGTGGTGCGGGCGCTGAAGGAACGCTTCCCGGACTTCACCCTCATCGGCTCCGGCTACACCTATCTTCAGGAGTTTTTGCCGAACGTGGCGCAGGCGGTGGTGCGGCAGGGCTGGACGGATGTCGTCGGCCTCGGCCGCATGGTGCTCTCCTATCCCGATCTGCCGCTGGACGTGCTTCACGGCCGGCCCTTCCAGAAGAAGAAGGTGTGCCGCACCTTCTCCGACTGCACCTCGGCGCCGCGCAACGGCATCGTCTCCGGCTGCTATCCACTGGATGCGTTCTACAAGAAGTCCGAAGAATTCAAGCAGCTCGCGGCGGTGAAGAAGGCGGCGAAGACCGCTTGAAACGCTCAAGCCCGCGCGGCGCCTGAGCGAAGACCGCTTAAGTCTCTCGGGAGGAAACCATGGCGGAGATCGCACCCGGCGCGCGGATCGCCTTCCTCGGCACCGGCATCATGGGCGGCCACATGGCGCGGCGGCTCGCCGAGGCCGGCTTCAAAGTCGCCGCCTGGAACCGCAGCCGGGCGAAGGCGGAGCCGCTTCTCGCATATGGCGCCACCATCGCCGAGACGCCAGCCGAAGCGCTTAAGGGCGCGGCGGCGGCGGTGGTGATGCTCTCCACCGGCGCGGTGATCGACGAGGTGCTGTTCGCCGGCGCCACGCTCGATGCCCTGAAGCCGGGCGCGGCGCTGGTGGTGATGAGCTCCATTCCCGTGGAGACCTGCCGGGCGCAGGCCGCCCAAGCCGCCGCGCGGGGCATCCGATACGTGGACGCGCCCGTCTCCGGCGGCGAGGTGGGGGCACGGGACGGCACCCTCGCCATCCTTGCGGGGGGCGATGACGCCACCATCGCGGACCTCTCCCCCCTCTTCGCCCCCATGGGCCGGGCGACGCGCATCGGGCCGGTGGGGACGGGGCAGCTCGCCAAGCTCGCCAACCAGATCATCGTCGGCGCGGCCATGGCCGGCGTCGCGGAGGCGTTCGCCTTCGCCGCCAAGGGCGGGGCGGACCTCGCCAATCTGCGCACGGCGCTGATGGGCGGCTTCGGCGATTCCAAGGTGCTGAACCTCCACGGTGCGCGCATGGCGGCGCGGGATTTCGTGCCCGGCTCCCCGGCGCAATATCAATTGAAGGACCTGAGGACGGCGCAGGCGCTGGCGGGGGAGATGGGGCTGAGCCTCACTTTGCTCGACACGCTCACCGGCCTGTTCACGGACATGATGGCCCATGGCGGCACGGACCGCGATGTCTCCGCCATCTTCGAGGAGGTGGAGCGCCGCTCCGCCCGCGCACGCGAGGGAGAGGGAGCATGAGCGACACCGACGGCGCCATCCGCGTGACGCGCGAGGGGGCGGTGGCGCGCCTCGTCATCGACCGGCCGCGCAAGCACAATGCCATCACCCCCGCCATGGCCCGCGACCTCGCGGCAGCCTGCGCGGCGCTGGATGCGGACGATCAAGTGCGCGTGGTGCTGCTGACGGGCGGCGGGGAGAAGGCGTTTTCCGCCGGCTCGGACATGAATGCGCTGGGTGAGATCACCGACCTCTGGGCCTTCCGCAACCGCATCGAATATGCCGCCGTGGTGCGCGACATGCGAAAGCCCGTCATCGCCGCCCTGCGCGGCTGGGTGCTGGGCGGGGGGCTGGAGATCGCGCTCGGGGCGGACATCCGCATCGCCGGCACATCCGCTAAATTCGGCGCGCCGGAGGTGACGCGCGGCTGGGTGGGCGGCGGCGGCGCCTCCCAGATGCTGCCGCGCCTCGTGGGCTACGGGCAGGCCATGCGCCTGCTGCTCTCCGGCGACACCATCGATGCGGCGCGCGCGCGCGCCATCGGCCTCGTGGAGGAGGTGATTGATGACGACGCCCTCGACGCCCACGCCACCGCACTGGCCCAGCGCATCGCCACCTTCAGCCCCCTCGCCACCCAGGCCGTCAAAGCCGCCACCCGCGCCGCCCTCTCCATGCCGCTGGACGCCGGCATCCGCCACGAGAACGAACTGCACGTGATCTGCATGAGCGACCGGGGCCGGCAGGAGGGGATCGCGGCGTTTCAGGAGGGGCGGGAGGGGCGGTTTTGAAGGGGGGAGGAGCGGTCTGGTTAAGCCCCGAAAACGTCCTTCCGCAGCTCGGAGTAAATAGTCATGCCAGGTTTTATTAACTTCGACAGAGTGTTTCGGGCGAAAGCGCGGGCGTCGTTCCCCACCTGCCTCAATGAAAGTAACTTCTTTGCCGCGACATAGATTGCACCTGCCGCTTTTTTCATGTCATCAGCGGGATAGCCCGACTTCACTACATTTTCGATAGCAGCGGCTTTGGCGGCGAGCAATTCCTGCACCACTTCTGGCCTACCAACTGAAATACACAGCTCAGTTAGAACCTCGTCATCGTACAAATAGGCCTCAAGGTGCCGGCGGCTCAGAACACGTATACCATTCCTTTTTAAGTCCGCCACATCAGATGAGCCATGGTCATCCAGGTCGATCAGTCGAAATATTTTTATACCAGAAGCCAGCTTCGGAAGCACAGCTGCTAAACCTATGAAATCATTTTGTATTTCCTTTGAATTTCCGGCCGATATAAACACCGTGTCCGGCATCTCATCACCAAAGATAGCTTCGTAAATCCGGGCATCGTGTTCGATGTTCTTTCCATGCACCGCGCCCAGCTGATCACCCTCGCAGATCACCACCTGCTTAGGCACCACCAATGCCGAGAGGTCATCAAGAGCTACGTGCATCACGCCTTCCCAAAAGGCGCGGGTAGGCCTGCTAGGCGAGAGCGTGACGGCTTGGTCGAAATCGTGGCCGCCAAAATCTATGAAGGCTACCGATGTCGAATCGGCATCATACAGTTCACGCGCCTTCCGCATCATTCCGATCGAATGGGAAGCGATCCAAAGTTGGGAGCTTCCCGGAAGCAAGGAAACGAGCTCGCCAAGCAGCGCGCCTTGAAGCCGCGTGTTCATGTGAGTTTCGGGCTCATCGATGCAATATATCGCATCGGGATAACTGCGCCTCTTTATAACAAGATCCAAAATCAAATCAAAGGACGCCTTCTCGCCGCCGGAGAGATTTTTGTAGTCAAAACCCTTTGATTTACCCTTATCGAACTGGAACGTACCCTGATCGAGAGGATTTCCGACTCCTGTAAACGTTAAATCAGGAAACAATCGCTTGAGCGGCGCTCTAATTTCCCCAATCAGCTTTTCCCGGTAACTGCCCATCGTCGTCGCCTCCGCCTCGTTGACGAAGACGTCTTCCATAGCCTGGGCAGCCAAGCGCTGGTAGTTGATACTTACTGTCGCATCGGGTTCTATAATTCTCCTAAATGACATTTTATCAAGTACTGGACCCTGCCTGGAAAGGGAGCTAATGGCAAACTCATGATCGTTTCTGTATGCAGTTCGCACATACAGATTTCCGCGAGAAAACTTCCTACCGCATTCTGTCGTCACAGAGACCCTCGAATGCATATCGACAGCTTCATCTTGTGGGCGATCGTAGTATTTTCTATCGTCGAACCAACCTTGCCCGGTGTCGATTTTGTATTTCAGAAACAGAGCGTCGAAGAACGACGATTTTCCGCATCCGTTTGGACCAGCTAGAACGACCAATCTGGCGCTTGCCGGGACGTTCTGAATCGTCAAATCGTAAAACCGGCGAAACCGGATGATGTGGGTATCAAGCAGACGCACGGCTTCCCCCTCGGAATCGATCGACGGAGTAGAGCAAGTGCGTACTCTTTTGACTAGACCGGCGAGATCACGCTTCCCTTAGCTATTTCTGCCATAATCGCCACCCTCCCCACCGCCCCAAAATCCGCCTCCACCCGGCCCACCCCTTCCAGCCGCACCGGCGTCGTCGCGGTGCCGGTGGTTATGATGTGGCCGGCCAGCAGGGGCGCGCACAGGGGCTGGGCGTTGGCGAGGTGCTGGACGGCCTTGAGGGGGTCGCCGAGGATGCGGGCGCCGCTGCCGGTCTCGATCTCGATGCCGTCGATGACGAGCGTAACGGGGCCGGCGCGGTCGAGGGCGCGCCAGTCGGTCACCGGCGGGCCGGGGATGAAGGCGCCGTTGCCCATGCTGTCGGCGAGGCGCAGGGCGCCGGGGGCCTCCGGGGGCACGCGGCCATCGGCGATCTCGAAGGCGGGGATGAGCGCGGCCACCGCGTCGGCGATCTCCTCCAGCGTGTAGGGCGTCTCGCGCGGGGGGAGGTCCCGCCCCAGCAGGAAGGCGAATTCGCATTCCAGCAGCGGCGCGATGAAGCGGGAGAGCGGCACCTCCGCAGGCGACGGAAACACCCAGCCGGAGAGCAGCGGGCCGGCGACGGGCCGCGTGCCGCCATAGGCCGCGCGATCCTCTTCCTTCAGCGCGGTCACCTTCCACCCAAGGATCTCTTCCCCGGACAGGCGGACGATCTCCGCCTGCACCTGGTAGGCCTCCTCCGGCGTCGCGGGCAGGCGGGCGTCGGAGGGCAGATCGACGAGGCGGCCCTCCTGCCGCGCGGCGTGGAGCAGGCCGGCGAGGCGGGCGGCGTCTTCCGGGCTCATGGTGTCGCCTGTGGCGCGAGGCCGAAATAGGCCATCATCAGGTCGCGCTGGCCATCCAGCATGTGCTTGCCCTGGTGGATGGCGCGGCCGCGCGCGGCGGCGGCGTGGAGGAGGGCCGTCGTCTCGGGCTTCATCAGCACCTCGGCGACGAGGGTGGAAGGATCCGCCTTCTCCACATCGAAGGAGAAGGGATCATCCGGCTCAAGGCCCAGCGGCGTCGCATTCACCGCCAGATCATGGCCGGAGGGGTCGCGCGTGCCGAACGCCGTCTCGATGTGCGGGTAGGCCGCCTTCACCCGCGCGAGCAGCGCCTGCCCGATGGCCGGCGTGCGATCGAAAATCGTGAGCCGCGCCATGCCCGCCCCCGCCAGCGCGAAGGCAATGGCACTCGCCGCCCCGCCGGCGCCGGCGATGTAGACGGACTTTCCCTCCGGCCCCCAGCCCGCCTTGGCGAGGCCAGCGACGAAGCCGTGGCCATCCAACATGGTGCCGGTGAAGCTGCCATCCGCCTCCCGCCGCACGGTGTTGACGGCGCCCACCTTATCCCCGTCCCCCACCAGCCGGTCTACAATGGCCGCCACCCGCGCCTTGTGCGGCGCCGTGACGATGAAGCCATCCAGATTGGCGATGGCCTTGAGACCCGCCATCGCGGTTTCGAGTTCGTCCGGGCGGATGTGGATGGGCACGCAGACGGCATCGATGCCGTGGTCGGCGAAATACGCATTGAACACGAGCGGCGTGCGCACATGGCCGACGGGATCGCCGATGATGGCATAGAGGCGGGCGGTGCCGGCGACCATGGGGGCTCCTCGTGATAACTATCCGGTTAGGTGGTTTTGCGCGTGCGGGTTGGTCCGGGCTGGCGACGGCTCGGCCCCCGCGCGCGGCGGGGACCCTGGCATCATTCGACTGACTCGCTCCCGAACGGCACCGATACCCCTGGTGAAAGGGGGCCTGACAGCACCGATATCGCTGTCAGTTCGGCAGGAAGTCGTTGGTGTAGAACTTCGCACCCTGGGCGGGGTCGAGGTCCACGCCCGAGTATTTTGTGAGTATTTCCAGCGTGCCGGAAATATCCTTGGGGTCCGTCCACAGCGGCGGCTTCTGCTCGGTGAGCGCGGTGTGGAGCAGCGGCAGGGTGACAGTCCAGCTCGCAAGAAGGGTCTCACGTTTACCGGCTTTTGGGTTCACCTTCAGCATGGCGTCTACCGCCGCCTGCGGGTTAGCCTTGGCCTCGGCGATGGACTTCTGCAACGCGCGCAGGAAACGCTTGGCGAGGTCGGGATTCTTCTCCAGAAGATCCGGCCGCACGATGACGGACCCGTTCACCGTGTTGACGCCGAAGTCGGCGAAAAGCATGGCGTAGACAGGCTTCCCGGTGGCTTCCTCGATCAGCGGCTTCTGGTCGTTGACGTTGCCGAGGAGGAAGTCCGCCTGGCCGGACATCACCGCGTTGCGCTTGGTGGCGGCATCACCGGTGATGACCTTCACCTGGTTCTCCTGAATGCCGTTGACCTTCAGAAGTGCCGGCCACAATTGGGAAAAACTGTCACCCGGTGTATAGACGACAGTCTTTCCGATCATGTCCTTGGGGGTGCGGATGTTCTTGTCCGCGAAGCCTTGTACCGCCATGGGGCTTTTCTGCAGCATGATGCCCACGGCCTTGATGGGCGCGCCTTTGACGGCCGCCTTCACCATGGTGCCAAAATCCGCATAGCCGAACGTCGCGGAGCCTGCCGCCACCGCCTGAACGGTCGCACCGGAGCCGCGGCCCTCCTCCACGGAAAGCTCAATGCCCTCGGCGGGGAAGTATCCCTTCTCGATGCCGAGGTAGAAGGGCGCATGCTCGCCGTAATTGTACCAGTTCAGCAGCAGCGTCACCTTGTCCGCCGCCGTGGCCGAAAGGGTGGTGCACAACAGCACCGCCGCCCCACCCAGCCACGCGCCAAATTTCGCCTTGAGCGCCATCTTATCCTCCCGCTCCACCCAGCCCGTATGATGTGCGGGCCTTGTCGATTCGCTTCCGCCCCAACGCGTTGGCGCGCATCAGGGCGAGGCAGATCTCATCAGCGGGGCAACCCGCCGTGAGTTATCTAACCATATAGTTACGTCCGCCCTGCGACGTGTCAAATGGAGGCGCTCGAAACCGGGACCGAGCGGCAGCCGCCAGCGGCCCGACCCTCGCTCACTCCTCTTCCTGACCTCGACGGCGGCGGACCTTGAAATCGACCTTCAGCTCGGCGCGGCTGTAGTGATTGTTGCCCTCCACCAGCTGGGTCAGCATGGCGAGGAAGGCGGAGCGATATTCCGGGTCAAGCGGCTCCAGCAGGCGCTGCTGAGCGCGAACCATGGCGCCATACATCTCGCCCACCAACGCCCGTCCCTGCTCGGTGAGAAAGGCATTCATGGCGCGCCGGTCCGTCTCCGAGCGCTCACGACGCACGAGGCCGCGCTCGGAAAGCCGCTCCAGCACATCCGCGACATTGGTGCGGTCGATGCCCACCTCGACGCCGATGGTGCGCTGGTCGCTGCCGGAATGCTGAAGCAACGTGGTCATCAGACCGTACTGCACAGGCGTGATGTTGAAGGCCTTGCACTCCTCCAGGAAGATCGCGGAGTGGATCTGGTGCAGCCGGCGGACGAGATAGCCCGGACGTTCCCAAAGCGGCATGGTTGGGGAGGAAGCATCGCGCAGGGGAGGCATCTCCTGCACCTTTGCATCCATCCCGACCGAGGAGACGGCCTGCTTCGGCGCATCTGCCAGCCGCTGTTCCGGGGACGTCTTGGGCTCCTGGATCTTTCGCTCCAAACTCCGCCGACGCGCCGCGTCTCGACCGGGGGCGGACTTTGCGTCCAGGGCGCCGGAAGCCGTCATGTCCTTCCCCTTCAAGGCCTCACCTTCCATCTTCCTCGATCGGCGGCGCGAGACTGCATTGCGCTGCATGACGCCCTGGCCGGAAGAGATGGGAGCACAACCACCGGCGCGCCGGCAAGCGCCAGCACCTTTTGTCGACTCCCGCTCGGGAAGAGGCTTCCTACCAAGGGCACGTTTCGTGCAGTGTACCACACTGCACCACGCTCGATACGGGCTTTTCCCGTGAGGCAGGAACACAGAAAAACAGCATCAAAAAAGGATCAACCCAATGTTTGGACTGTCTGCCCCGACCCTCCTTGCATCAATTATAGGCTGTATGCTGACTGTATTGCCGGCGCATGCAGCGGATGTGATCCGTGTCCGGCTGGACTGGACGCCGTGGGGCAACCATGCCCCCTTCCACCTTGCTGCGAAGAAGGGCCTGTTCGCTGCCAATGGGCTCGACGTGGAGCTGGTGGATGGCAACGGCTCCGTGTCCACCGTGCAGATCGTCGGTAATGGCGAGTACGACGTGGGCCATGCCTCGCTCGCGCCCATGGCCATTGCACGCGCCAAGGGATTGCCGGTGAAGGCCATTGCCGGCTTCGTGCGTCAGAACGACATCGGCCTGCTCGTTCCGAAAGATAGCGGCATCAACGGTCCGGCCGACCTGAAGGGCAAGAAGCTCGCCTTCACCGCGGGCTCGCTGGAGGCACCCTTCATCGATCGCTTCCTGGCGGCAGGCGGCCTGAAGCGCTCGGACGTCGAGCTGGTTGCGGTGGACGCATCCGCAAAGGGCGGCACCTACATGGCCGGGCGCTCGGACGGGGTCTTCTCCACCGTGCCGTTCATCCTGCCGGTGGTGAATGCCCAGCGCCCGTCCAACACCATCAACTTCACGACCTACGGTCTGACATTCCCCAGCTTCGGCCTGTTCGCAACGGAGAAGACCATCGCGGCCAAGGCCGACGCGCTGCGCCGCTTCTCCAGCATCGTTGCCGGCATGTGGACCTACATCATGAACGGGCACGAGGACGAGGCCGTTGCCGCCATCATGGAAGCGCGCCCGAACGCAAAGCTCAATCCGACCATCCTGCGGCAGCAGATCGACGTGCTGAAGGGCTTCGTCTCCACCCCGGCCACCCAGGACAAGCCCATGGGCATCATGGCCGAGGCCGATTGGACGAAGGCGTTGGAAGTGCTGGCGGAAGGCGGGCTGGTGCCTGCAGGTCAGGCTGCCCCGAGCTATTTCACCAACGACCTGATCGATACTTCCCTGTCCAGCCGTATCGCATCCGGGAAATAGGACGCATCTCCCGCAGCCGGTCGCCCGGCTGCGGGAGATCTCAGATGGAAAGCCCCACAGCGGGACAGGCGGGCGGGGGCATCTCGGCCGCAAGGCCCGCAGCGGCCGAAAGCAGCGCCATGTCGGCGTTCCACCGTCCCACCAGTTGCACGGCGAGCGGACCGCCATTTTCCGCAAGCCCAACCGGAACGGCGAGCGCGGGGTGGCCGGAAAGGTCGAACAGGGACAGGGCCGAAGTCCATTCCGCCCGGAGCGGACCGACCGCCTCGCCGTCGATCACCAGCGGCTCCGAAAGGTCGAAGTCCGCCGCCACCAGCGGGGCTGAGAGGCAGGGGGTGAGGATGAAGTCGTACTGTGCGAACTTCGCCTGAACGCCCCGGAACAACTGGGCGCGGGCCACCTGCGCCCGCATCAGGTCGAGCGCACTGAAGCCCCGCGCGGCCTCGACCCCGGCCCGCAGCGCCGGCGACAGCCGCGCGAAATCCTCTGCGGAGGTCGAGGCGAAACGCAGCGCCCAATTGGTCTGCTGCAGGGTGCTCCAGATCGGATCGGGCGCGACGAGGGCGTAGTCCTCCTCGACCACCACTGCGCCGAGCCGCTCCAGTGCGCGCGCAGCCGCCCAGGTCGCCGCCTCAACCTCGCGTGAGACGCGGGCATTGCCGGCGCGCATCCACAGGAGCACGCGGGCACCCTCCAGACCTGCCGCGGCCGGCGCGAGCGGGGGTGCCCGCAGGCTCCAGGGATCAGCCGGCACCGGTCCTGCGATCACGGGCAGCGTCGCAGCGATATCTGCAACGCTGCGGGCGATCAGCCCGAGATGGATGAAGCTGCCGAAGGCATCCGGCACCCGCTCGTGCGGCACGAGGCCGAGGGTGGGCTTAAAGCCATAGGTCCCCGTCGCGGCGGCAGGCAGGCGGCTGGAGCAGCCGGCGTCGGTGGCGAGCGATACCGGTGTCACCCCCAGCGCGACGCTCGTTCCGGCACCGGAGGAGGACCCGCCACAGGTGAGGTCCGGCGCGAAGGGATTGAGCGTCAGGCCCGTAAGGGGCGACGACCCGAGCGGCGAATGGGCGAATTCCGTCGTCGTCGTCTTGCCGATGATGATGGCGCCCGCCGCCCTGAGCCGCGCCACGGCAGCGATATCCGAGGCCGCGGGCTGGGCTTCGGCGAACAGAAGCGATCCCCAGCGTGTCGGCAGGCCGGCACAGTCCAGAATGTCCTTGACCGTGACCGGCACACCGGTGAGCGGCCCCGGCGTCTCCCCGGCGGCGATGCGGGCGTCCATGTCCGCGGCAGCAGCGCGGGCCCCCGCGCCATCGAGGGTGGCGAAGCAGTTGAAGCCGGCCTGCGCCGCCTCCGCACGTGCCAGCGCACCTTCAACCGTTTCCATCACCCTCTGCGTGCCGGAAGAATGGGCCACAGCAAGGCGCGCGACCGCGCTCTCTCCGATGTGACGTTCCATGCTCACACCGGGATGCACAAGGCGTTGTCGATGAGCAGGCTGTCATAGATGCAGATGCGCGAGGCGAGCTTGAGTCCCCCCTCCTCCCGCACGAAGCGGTCGATGTAGCGACCCACCTGATGGATGGTGGCGTCCGGCCGGTCGAACAGCACCTGGAACACCACATAGTTCGCGGTTGCGTCGATGCTGCCATCCGCCGCCTCGGCGACCTTCAGATTGCCCACCATGTGCCGCAGATAGCGCGGCGCGAACATGGCGGTCTTCTCCAGCGCGAAGGCGCGGTCGCGGATCATGCCGCGGTTCTCGCAATAGATGAGGCCTACGGGGAGCTTCCGGTCGTAGTTCTCGCGCGAGATGATGTTGTAGAAGCCGTTGACGGTGAACATCTCGGCCCAGTCCGCGAGGCGCTGCTCGTCGAGGGCGGAGGCATAGGCCTCGTTGAAGGCCTCCACCTCTGCCTTCAGCAGCAGCGCATCGATGAGATCGTCACGGGAAGGCGCGTTGGCGCTTGAAGGGTTCAGCATGTTCGCGCCTCCTCAGGCGATGCCCATGGCGTCGCGCCAGTGGCGGTACATGGCACGGATGGCCGCTTCCGAAATGAGCGTATCGGCGGTGCCCGCCTCGGTGCCGGGATCGAGCTTTACGAGATGCTCGCCGCCCGGCACGCCCAGCATGCCATCCTGCACGAACTTGATAGCCTCGTTGTCCTCCAGCCCCAGGAAGCCGGCCGGCCCCATGAGGTTGCCCTGGCGCAGGCGATGGCGGGTCATCTCCTCGTCGTCGCCCTCGAAGCCGAACATGGTCCATTTCATGATGAATTCGTTCGGACCGGTCGGCACGATGTGACGGATGCCCAGCGTGTTCATCTCCCGCTGCACGATGAGGTTCGGCCAGATGGTCGCCATGGTGACAGACCACGGGCTGTCGAACTCGTCGATGAAGTCCATGAAACGCGGCTCCTCGAGGGTCATGCCCTCCTTGTAGGCGCGCATTTCCTTCTTCTTGTCGGCGTCGATGTGGGTGGTGTCCGATTTGGCGGAGGCCATCACGCCGTGCCGGCCCGAAGGGTCCGCCAGCATCAGCGACTTGTTGCCCGCGACCAGCAGGCCGAACGTGACCAGGAAGGTGTGCAGCAGGGTTGCGTGATAGGGGTCCTTGAGGTTCTCGTGATAGAGCTTCCAGTTACCCGGCAGGCTGTGGCGGTAATGGCCCAGCAGCTTGGGCTTGCGGCCGTCGAAGGTGGCCTCGAACTCCCGCAGCACCTCAGGTCCGAGATACTCGGGAAAGCTCTCCATGCCGTCGGCATAGGAGGCGAAGACGACGCCGCGATGGGTGGTGACGTTGAGTTGCTTCAGGCCATGGTCGGCCGGCTTGAAGTCCTTCGGCATGCCGCCCTTGCCGTCCACCCCACGGCGGAAGGGCACGCCCACGAGGTTGCCCTTCAAATCGTAGGACCACTGGTGATAGGGGCAGACGAACTCCTTGGCATTGCCCGACAAATCCCGGCAGAACTCGGCCGCGCGATGGGCGCAGCGGTTCTCGAAGACGTGGATCGTGCCATCTTCCGCGCGGGCCACCACCACGGGGGTCGGGCCGACGTTGGAGCGGATGAAGTCGCCGGGATTCTCGATCTCGCATTCCAGCGCGACGAAATTCCAGGTGCGGCCGTGGAAGATGCGCTCAACCTCGCGCTGGTACACGGTTTCGTCGGTGTAGACCCAGTCGGGGATGATGGAGAGGCCTTCCTGCGGCCACACGTATTTCTTGGCGAACTGGACGTCGGGGCTCGCGCTCATGTCGTCCTCCTCGGGATCGATTGGCGTAGGATTGGTTTCTTGGGGCGCAAGAAGACGCGCGCCGTGGGCGGCAAAGTCGAAGGGGGTGTCGGACGCCAGTTCCGCGCGGGCCGCGCGGATGGCAGCGGCGTCGGAGAAGGCGATGACAGAGGTCACGCGCCCGTCTTCCGCGAGGGTGCGATAGACCGCGCCTGCAGTGCCGTCCGTGCCGGTCAGCGCCACCTCGTCGCCGGTTCCGGGCACGCCCAGCATCTGGATGTTGAGGCCGAACTGGTCGGTCCAGAACCACGGCGCTTTGTCGGCGCGGGCGGTATCGTCACCGGCAATACTGCGGCCCGCAGCGGCGCCCTGTTCCTCGGCATTCTGCCAGCTTTCGAGCCGGCCGCGCCGGCCATTGAGGGGCGCATGATGGAGCGCGCAATCGCCAGCGGCCCATATGCCCTCGACTGTGGTGCGGCCCGCCGAATCCACCACGATGCCCCCCGCAACCTCGCAGCCGGCAAGGGTTGCAAGGTCGGTCTCCGGCACAAGGCCCACCCCCACGAGCACGGTGTCGGCGACGATCTCGCCCCTCGTGGTCGCAAGGGCCAGAGCCCCGTCCCGCGCAGTGATGGCCTCCAACGCCACGTCGCGTCGGACCTCGACGCCATGGGCTTCGGCAAGCCGGCGGAAGGCCGCGCCGAGGGCCGGCGGCAGGAGGCGCGACATCAGCTCGCCCTCGCGCTCCAGCAGCACGACCTTGAGGCCGCGCGCCCGGGCGGCAGAGGCGAGCTCCAATCCGATGAAGCCGCCGCCGACCACGGCAACGGTGCGGGCGGACGCCAGGGAGGCGGCGATGGATTGCGCATCCTCAAGGGTTCTGAGGTGGTGAACACCCGGCAGATCATCGCCGGGAATACCGAGGCGCCGGGCCGTTCCGCCGGTGGCGATGAGCAGGGTGCCATAGGGGATTTGCGTGTTATCCGAGAGGGTTGCGACCCGCGCCTCCGCATCGACGGCTGTGACCCGTACGCCCGGATGGAAGGTCACGCCCAGCGCCGCCACGTCGGCGGGGGGAAGACGGCAGGCGGACACGCGATCGAAGGCGTCGCCAAGCGCTTCCTTGGACAGCGGGGGCCGCTCATAGGGCAGATGCGGCTCGGCGCCGACGAGGTGGATGGGAGCCGAAAAACCGGCCGCCCGTGCTGCGCGGATGGCGGCGGCGGCGGCCTGCCCGGCCCCGGCGATGACCAGAGGCAGGGCGCTTCCGCCTGTGTTTTCAGCTACTTGAACCTCTTCCAGCGGTCCGGCGGCAGAAGGGTTCTCGCTGGCGCTATCGAGGTCCACGAACACCGCGCCGCCCTCCACCTTGGCGGCATAGGTGGCGAGGTCCTGGGTGAGAGGGGCGCATAGGGCACGGCCGGTGCGGATGTCGAAGACGCCCTGGTGGAGCGGGCATTCGATGGTGCCGTCCTCGACATAGCCGTCCTTCAGGAAGGCCAGCGCGTGGGTGCAGATGCCGTGGGTGGCGTGAACCTCATTTCCCATACGGAACAAGGCGATAGGGACACCATCCACCTCGACGCCGGTGACGCCGCCGTCGCGCAGCGCGTCGAGTTCCGCCACCTTCCTGAAGCCCATCGCGTCCTCCCACCGTTTCCGGCGACTTTAATCAGTATACTTTGTATTTTCGGGCGACAAGACACCCGGCATTCGCACATTCCACATCAGTTCAGGTGGCGTTCCACCCAGGTTTTCACCCGTTCACACCACGTTGCCAGTACCACTTTGAAAATGCCGGTTGCCGAGAGTCCCGTCGCAGCGGTCGGCGCCTCCCCCTTCAGGGCGGCGGCGAGATTGGCCGCAAACACCCCCGTCAGGTGTGAGACGAGATTTTGCACGAGTGCCCCCCGTGAAAACTGGGCGAGGGGGCCAGAGATGCGGTAGCGCAGCGCGAGGTCGATGGCGCTGCCCGTGCCGGCCGGCTTCAGGGCGAAGGTGATCTCGCCATGGGCTCTTGAGCCGGAGCCGCCGTCACGGCCGGAGCCGTTGACAAGGCCCGTGCGGGCGGCGTCGTCAAAGGTCACGGTGGCGTCGCCGCCGAAGGCCGCCTTGATGGGGCCGAAGGTGATGACCATGCGGCCCTCCAGCCTCTCCCCATCGAATGCCGTCACCTCAGCACCGGGCAGGCAGCGGGCGATGAGGTGGATGTCCTTCAGCGCCGGCCAGACGACCTCCGGCGCGGCATCGACCGTGAGGCTCTGGCGGATCTCGCTGCCGCCCGCGCCCACCACCGCCGGTGCCGACGCGGCCTTCACAGCGGAAGCCGCCGCCACCGGCGCGGGCGCAGCAGCCGCCGCGATGCCGGCCGCCTCTGCCTGCACGCACGGAGCCTTCCCGGCCGAGACGGCGCAGACGGCGTTCACGATGCCCACATAGCCGGTGCAGCGGCAGAGGTTGCCGCTCAATTCCTCGCGCACGGTGCGCTCGGAACTCTCCCCCAGGCGGCTGACGATGTCGCGCGAGGAGATGAGCATGCCCGGCGTGCAGAAGCCGCACTGGAGGGCGTGGTGGACGGAGAAGGCCTCCCGCAGTTCGCCCATCAGCACATCGCCATCGAAGCCCTCGATGGTGCGAATGTCTGCCCCGTCGCAGGCAGCGGCGGAGGCGATGCAGGAGCGCTGGGGCTTGCCGTCGATGAGCACGGTGCAGGCGCCGCACACGCCCTGCTCGCAGCCCAAGTGCGTGCCGGTGAGGTTCAGTTCCTCGCGCAGGAAATCGGCGAGATGGGTGCGCGGCTCTACCTGACGGGAGAGGCGCTGGCCGTTGACGGTGAGGGTGATGGCGTTCATGCGAGCCCCGCATCGCTGAAGGCGCGGTCCACGGCCACCTGATGGAGCGCGCGGAACGCCTCCGGGTGGCCCGCCAGCGCGGCTTCGATTTCGTCGTTGGCGGCGGCGCGTGCCCCCGCGATATCACCGGCCTTCAGCCGCTCCCCAGCCCCGGCCAAAACCAGCGGCGGGGCCTCCACGGCGCCCGCCACCACGCGGGCAAGGCCGCGTCCGGCATCCACCACCACGGCGCCGATGGCCTGGGCGAATTCGCCGGTCTTACGGCACACCTTGTGGTAGCCCGTCTTCGCCCCGGCGGAGAGCACCGGCACGCGCACGGCGGTGATGATCTCGTCCGCCCCCAGCATGGTGGTGTAGGCCGCCAGCATGAAGTCGGCCATGGCGCAGGCCCGGGTGCCGGCGCGCCCGCGAATGAGCAGCGTCGCGTCCAGCGCGGTCATGGTGCTGATCCAGTCCGCCGCCGGGTCCGCATGGGCGATGCTTCCGCCAATGGTCCCGCGATTGCGCACGGCGCGATAGGCGATGCCGTGGGCGACGCGGCGCATCAGCCCGCCGGTGACATCCGGCACCACGCCGTCCTCGATCTCCGCATGGGTCCAGCCGGCGCCGATATCGAGATGGGTGGCGCTGCCTTCCAGCGTGCGCAGCTCGCCGACGCGGCGCAGGTCCACGAGCGCGGCCGGCCGGGCGAGGCGCAGGTTGAGCATGGGCCCCAGCGAGCAGCCGCCGGACACGGGCTTTGTCCCCTCACCGGCCAGCACGGAGAGCGCCTGATCGAGGGAGGTCGCGAGGGTGAGGTCGAAGGCGGCGGGCTTCATGCGGCGCTCCGTCCGTTGCTCGTGCGCCGCGCCTCGGCCAGCGCCGCGAGCACCCGCTCGGGTGTCGCGGGAATCTCGCACAGGGTGGCGCCAAGATCCTTCAGCGCATCGTTGATGGCATTCACGATCGCCCCCGCCGGGGCGATGGCGCCGCCCTCCCCCACGCCCTTGATGCCGTGGGCGGAGAAGGGAGACAGCGTCTCGGTGTGGGCGATGCGCACCTTGGGCAGTTCGGTGGGACCGGGCAGCAGATAATCCACCAGGGTGGAGGCCAAAGGCTGGCCCTCGGAATCGTAGGTGCTTTCCTCAAACAGCGCGGTGCCGACGCCCTGGGCCACGCCGCCATAGGCCTGCCCCTCGACGATCATCGGGTTCACCATGCGCCCGCAATCCTCCACCACCACATAGTCGAGGATTTCCGTGGCGCCGGTCTTCACGTCCACCGCCACGAGGGCGGCGTGGGTGGCGTAGGAGAAGAGGCCCGTGTCCACGTCCGGCTTGTAGCCTTCGGTCACTTCAAGGCCGCCCGTGTCCACGCCGTCGGGCAGCACCTCGGGGGTCCGATACCAGGCGCGGGCGATCTCGGCGAAGGTGACGGAGCCGGTCGGCCCATGGATGGCGCCGCCCTCGAAGCGCACCTGATCGGCCGCGCATTGCATGAGATGGGCGGCCAGCGCCTTCACCTTTTCCGCCAGCTTCTGTGCCGCCTTGGACACGGCCCCGCCGGCCATGACCATGCCGCGCGAGGCATAAGCACCGGTGGAGAAGGGCGTGGTGGCGGTGTCGCCCAGCGTCACGCGGATCTGCGCGATGGGAAGGGTGAGAATTTCGCTCGCCACCTGCGCCAGCGTCGTCTCCAGTCCCTGGCCGATGGTGTGGATGCCGGCCTTCACGTCGGCGCTGCCGTCCGGGTTGAGACGGATGGTGGCCTGCTCATAGCCGGGCACCAGAGGCGTGCCCCAGGAGGCGAACACCTTGGTGCCGTGGGCGGACTGCTCCGTATAAGTGGAGAAGCCGACGCCGATACGCCGGCCGTCCATCTCGCCCATCTTCTGCCGGGCGCGGATGGCCTCGAAGCCGATCATCTCGCGGGCGGTGGCCAGGGAGGCGGGATAGTCGCCGCTGTCGTAGAATTTCTTGGTGATGTTGAGGTACGGCATGGCCGCGGCGGGCACGAGATTTTCCGCCCGCACGTCCACCGCCTCGCGGCCCACGGCAGCGGCCACCGCATCGATGGTCAGCTCCATGGCGAAGCACACGCCCGGCCGCGCCACGCCGCGATAGGGCGCGAAGGGCGGCTTGTTGGTGGCCACCGAATAGGTCTTGCAGCGATAGTGCGGCCAGATGTACGGCCCCGGCAGATTGCCGCCCGCCTGCGCCGCCTCAAGGCACGCCGTGAAGGGCCAGACCGAATAGGCGCCCACATTCACCGCCACTTCCGCATCGAGGGCAAGCAGCTTGCCGCGCGCGTCCGCATAGGCGGTGATGACATATTCATGCTCGCGGGCATTGGCGCCGGCGGTGAGATGCTCGCGCCGATCCTCGATCCAGCGGAAGGGGCGCTTGAGCGTCATCGCCAGCCACGCCACCAGTATTTCTTCGGGCTGGAGCAGGCATTTGTAGCCGAAGCCGCCGCCCACATCCGGCGGGGCGATGCGGATCTGCGCCTCCGGCAGGCCCAATGTCTCGGCGAGGCCGGCGCGGATCATGTGCGGCACCTGTGTGGAGGTGTTCACCACCAGCGTGTCGTTCTGGAAATCCCACCACGCCACCAGCCCCTTGCCCTCCATGGGGTGCATGCACTGGCGGCCGGTGCGGAAGCGCTTTTCCACCTTCACCGCGGCGGTGCGGGCGACCTCCTCGATGCCGCCGGAATCGAAGCTGGTTTCCAGGAAGAGATTGTCGCCCCACGCCTCATGCAAAAGCGCGGCGCCGGGGGCGCGGCCGCTGTCGCAATCGACGATGGCGGGCAGTTCCTCATAATCGAAGAGGGTGGCCTCGCAGATGTCTTCCGCCTCGGCGCGGGTGGGCGCATAGGCCATGGCCACGATGTCGCCGACGAAGCGCACCTTGTCGCGCGCCAGCGGCGGATGGGCGGAGAGCTTGTAGCCGGGGATGGTGGAGCGGGTGATGATGTCGGCGACATCAGCGCAATCCGCCGAGGTGAACACCTCGCCCTCATGCCCCTGCGGCTTGGTGACTGCGAGGATGCGCGCATGGGCCACCGGACTGCGCAGGAAGGCCACGTCGCTCATGCCGGGCATGCGGATGTCGCCGGCGAAGCGGCCGCGCCCCATCAGGTGGCGCGCATCCTCCTTGCGGCGGACACGGGCGCCGATGCCTTCGCCGCTGACGGCGGGATGGGTCTCATGGTCCACGGACATGGCGTCCCTCTCTCCTGGCACTGTCGGGGCGGCAGAGACCGCCGCCCCGCGTTGTTCACATCACAGCGGGTCTGCTCACGGCCACTTGGGCGCGGAGAAGCGGAAGCTGTCGAGCCGGAAATCCGCAACGCGCATCCAGGAATTGGATTCGTTGAGGAAGGTCTTCCACGGCTCGTAGATCTTCTTGAAATCAGGGTTCGAGGCGGCGAGTTCCGCGAAGGTCTCCAGCGTCGCCTTGTAGACGGCCTCCATCACCGGCTGCGGGAAGGCGCGCAGCTCGACGCCGGCGGCCAGCAGGCGACGCAGCGCCTCCGGGTTCTTGGTGTCGTAGTTCGCGAGCATCATCAGGTTCTGCTCGGTGGCGGCGGTCTCGAAGGCCGCCTTGAAGCCGGGCGGCAGCGCGTCCCAGGCTTCCTTGTTGGTCAGCGTGGTGATCTGGGCGCTGCCCTCCCACCAGCCGGGCGTGTAGTAGTATTTCGCAACCTTGTTGAAGCCCAGCTTCTCGTCGTCATAGGGGCCGATCCACTCGGCCGCGTCAATGGTGCCGCGCTCCAGCGAGGGATAGATGTCGCCCGGCGCGATCTGCTGCGGCACCGCGCCGAGCTTGCTCAGGATGCGGCCGCCGAGGCCGGCGATGCGCATCTTCAGGCCCTGAAGATCCTCGACGGTCTTGATCTCCTTGCGATACCAGCCGCCCATCTGCACGCCGGTATTGCCACAGGGGAAGGAGACCATGTTCTCCTTGCCGAACAGCTCCTGGATCAGCGCCTTGCCGCCGCCGTAGTAATACCAGGCGTTCTGCTGGCGGGCATTGGTGCCGAAGGCGATGCCGCCGTCGAAGGCATAGGCCGGATTCTTGCCGGTGAAGAAGGAGGTGAGGGTGTGGGAGCACTCCACCGTCTTGTTCTTGGTGGCGTCGAACACCTGCGTCGCGCCGACGATCTCGCCGCCGGCAAACGGCATCACCTCGAACTTGCCTTCGGTCAGCTCGCCGATGCGCTGGCACATGGCGACGGCCGAGCCGTAGATGGTGTCGAGGCTCTTCGGCCAGCTGGTCGCCATGCGCCACTTCACCGTGGGCTGGCTCTGGGCGATGGCCGGCGCGGCCACCAGGGTGGCGGCGGAGCCGGCGGCGATGTTCGTCAGGAAAGTCCGTCTTTTCATTGTCATTCCCCTTATTTTTGACTGGTCGGCGTCTGTCGGCAAATGGGGGTCAGAGCCCGGCGCCGGGCTTCGGCAAATCGTCGAGGCCGGGCATGGCGGGCAGGCCGAGGCCGCTCGCGGGGGCATCGAGGCTGTCGAGCTGGCGCTGGGCGGCGGCGGGGTCGGAGGTGGGGGCCGAGGACTTGTAGTGCATCACCATTCCGGGGAAGGCGGCGATGAGGGCCACCATCACCATCTGGATCACCACGAAGGGAATGGCGCCCCAGTAGATCTGCGCCGACGTCACAGGCTCCATGCGCTTGCCGGTGAGCCGGTCAAGATAGGCCGTCTTCGGCGCCACCGAACGCAGGTAGAACAGCGCGAAGCCGAAGGGCGGGTGCATGAAGGAGGTCTGCATGTTCACCCCCAGCATCACGCCCAGCCAGATGAGGTCGATGCCGAGCTTGTCCGCCGCCGGCGCGAGCAGCGGCACCACGATGAAGGCCAGCTCGAAGAAATCGAGGAAGAAGGCGAGCAGGAAGATCAGCAGGTTGATGAACAGCAGGAAGCCGATCTGCCCGCCCGGCAGGCCGGTGAGCAGATGCTCCACCCACACATGCCCGTTGATGCCGTAGAAGGTGAGCGAGAACACCCGCGCGCCCACCACGATGAAGATAGCGAAGGCGGAGAGCTTGGCCGTCGTCTGCGTCGCCTGGGTCAGGATGGAGAGGGAGAAGCGCGCCGGGTTCTTCTCCAGCCGGCGCTTCAGCGCCGCGAGCACCATGGCGCCCACCGCGCCCATGGCGCCACCTTCCGTGGGCGTCGCGACGCCGAGGAAGATGGTGCCGAGCACCAGGAAGATGAGCAGCAGCGGCGGCACCATCACGAAGGTGACGCGCTCGGCCATGCGCGAGACCAAAGGCATGCCGGTGAAGCGCTCGACGCCGCCGGCGATGAAGGCATAGAGCGCGCCGGCGGCGATGATGTCCGCCATGAGGCCGACCGTGGGATGCCCGCTCTCGCGCAGCAGCACATAGGCGCCGGCGAAGGCCGCCGTGAGGACGGCGGAGAGCACGAGCCGCCGCGCGCCGAGGAAGCGGTTGAGCAGGGCGGAGACGAGGGCCACCACCACCGCCGTGCAGATGGCGAGGATCGCGTAGTCCGCCCCCGCCTTGATGCCGGTGTCGCGCATCACCACCGTGGCCACGGCGGCGGAATAGGCGACCAGCACGCCGAGCTGCCACACGCCGCGCGCGCCGGACGGCTCGCAGCAGGTGAGCGCCTCGCGCGGCAGGCCGGGCGCCGACTTCGGCGACACGATCGTCACCACGAAGACGAACAACGCGTAGAGGCCGGAGAGGATGAGGCCGGGCAGGAAGGCGCCTTCGTACATGTCGCCCACGGAGCGGCCGAGCTGGTCGGCCATCACGATCAGGACCAGCGAGGGCGGGATGATCTGCGCCAGCGTGCCGGAGGCGGCGATGACACCGGCGGCAAGGCGCCGGTCGTAGCCGTAGCGCAGCATGATGGGCAAGGAGATGAGGCCCATGGAGATGACCGAGGCGGCCACCACGCCGGTGGTCGCGGCGAGCAGCGCGCCGACGAAGATCACCGCATAGGCAAGGCCCCCGCGCACCGTGCCGAACAATTGGCCGATGGTCTCCAGCAGGTCTTCCGCCATGCCGGAGCGTTCCAGCACCAGCCCCATGAAGGTGAAGAAGGGGATGGCCAGCAGCACCTCGTTGGCCATGGTGCCGAACACCC
The DNA here is from genome assembly GCF_041911315.1 of Xanthobacter sp. Taxonomy (NCBI): domain Bacteria; kingdom Pseudomonadati; phylum Pseudomonadota; class Alphaproteobacteria; order Hyphomicrobiales; family Xanthobacteraceae; genus Xanthobacter; species Xanthobacter sp. Next base: position 60,454 of record NZ_JAYRPE010000086.1, read on the forward strand.
GCTCCGGCAGCGCCTGAAGGAGCGGCCAGGACAAAGTAATCGCGTCCGGCGCGTAGGGCGAAAGCTCCACGGCGATGAAGAAGAACAGCAGCCCGTTGGCGGCCAGCGCGAAGGCGACGGGATAGCCCAGCAGCATGAACACGACGAGGGTCGCGAACATGATGGGGGCGAGGTTGTGGGCGATGAACTCGATCATCGGGCGAGACCTTCAGCGAAGCGGGCGTCAGTGCGGGGCGACGAGCAAAGAGGCGCCCTCATGGCCGCATGCCCCCTTCCGAGATCCGCGGGTCCACCTTGGCGAGTTCATGGAGGATGCGCTCCGCCTCGGCCTCATGCAGGTCTGCCCCGGCAGCCTCGGCAAGGTCGCCGCGCATGATGGCGATGCGCTTGATGAGCTCGCTCACCCCTTGCAGCAGCAGCAGCGCGAAGCCCACGAGGATGAGCGCCTTGGCCGGCCACAGGATGAGCCCGCCCGCATTGGTGGAGGTCTCGCCGGACTTCAGCGAGTCGAACACGAACGGCACCGAGAGCCACACCATCAGGGTCGAAAACACCATCAGGAACAGGACGATGCAGGCGATCTCGATGATGTTGGTCACGCGGCGGCTCAGCCGGGAGGCCACGATGTCGATGCGGATGTGCTCGTTGAGCTGGAGCGTCCACGGCGCGCAGAGCATGAAGACCGCGCCGAACAGGTACCATTGCAGTTCCAGCCAGGCGTTGGACGACACGCCGAACATCTTGCGGACCACCGCATTGGCGGCCGAGACGAGGATGGCGACAAAGATGGCCCAGCAGGCCACGCGGCCGACGAAAACATTGAGCGCGTCGATGGAACGCGAGAACGACAATAGAGCTTTCATGCCTCTACTCCCGGGGCAGGGGGACGTGAGTGGCGCGTAACTTTATAACTCGAAAAAGAACTATTCTAATCTAGGCGGCGTCTGCCTGATATTTGGGGTGCGTGGACTCGAAGCAATCGAGGGCCATGCAGTTCTCGTAAATGCCCATCACCAGCGGATAGGGCGTCACGTCGCAATTGAAGCGCTGGGCGTTGAACACCTGCGGCACCAGGCAGATGTCCGCCATGCCGGGCGCATCCCCCAGCACGAACCTGCCGCCGAGGCCCCGCGTCGCAAGCGTCGCCTCGAGGCTCTGGAAGCCTTCGGCGATCCAGTGGGCATACCAGGCATTGCGCGCGGCCTCGTCATGGCCGAGGCGATCGAGATGCTTGAGCACCCGCACATTGTTCAGCGGGTGGATGTCGCAGCAGATGACCTGGCTGAAGGCGCGCACATAGGCCCGCTCGATGGGGTCTTTCGGCAGAAGCGCCGGCTCGGGCCGCGTCTCCTCCAGATATTCCATGATGGCGAGCGACTGGGTGAGCACCAGCGCGCCATCCACGAGGGCGGGGACAAGGCCTTGCGGATTGAGGCGCACGAAGGCGTCGGCCTTGTGCTCCATCTTCGGCAGGCTGATGGCACGCGGCGTCGCGGAGAGCCCCTTGAAGGCCAGCGCGATGCGCACCCTGTAGGAAGCGGACGACCGGAAGAAACCGTAGAGTTCCATTTGCGCACTCTGGAAGTTTTGTTTTTTCTTCACACGCATGGAACGGCGATGGCGCGAAGCCATCGCCGGAGATGGGCGGCGCAGAGCCGCCCGGAAACGTCAGCCGGCAGAAGCTATCAGCCGGCGGCCTTGGCGAGGATCTCGTCGGGCGTCGAAGACACGACCTTGGCGTAGCGCGGCACGAACTTGCCGCCGACGATATGGCGGATGAAGGAGGGCTTGATCTCCTCGGCCAGGATCTTGCGGATCTTGGCGTGCTCCTCGATGTCCTTCCACTCGGCGATCAGATAAAAGCGCAGTGGATTTTCTTCATCGCGAAGCAGAACGCCGTCCTTCACCTGCGCCCACGACTTGTGCATGGGATTTCCATCCGAATAGTCGAAGTCCTCGAACTCGCGAATGAACTCCTCCTCCACGCCGGGATTGATGGTGAAGTCGTAGATGTGGAGGTAGTTGCCCTTGGTGGCGAGCGGCTCCTGAGCCATTCCTGTCTCCCTATCGTTCCCTGGAGACGACGCACCCGATCGCAACACGACCTGACGGCGCTTGCTCCTGCGGCGCCCGCCTGCGGCGGACTCCATTAATAGGAGTACACTGATTATTTCGGCCGTCAATGCGCCACGTCAGAATTCCTGCAAAATGGCGCTGATGTGAGCTTATTGCCGGGAAATCGCGCAGATTGCTGCCACTTTGGTGGTCGGATGAAATCCATAAATGAGGTGATACTGATTAATTTCGCCCATTTCGATGGTGCAGCGCAGCGCGCGGCAAAGCCGTACCGGGACGGCCGGATCTGCGCGCAGCACCTTCGCGGGGGCGGATGGAATGAGCGGCAGTGCGGCGGTGCGGAATGCCCCCCGACGGCCGAGGCGGCCGCGCGCAGGGCCTCAGACCGCCTGCGCCGCCGGTTTCTCCTCGAGCGCGGGAAGCTCGATGGTGAAGACCGCGCCGCCCTCCCCGTTCTCGACGGAGAGCGCGCCGCCATGGTCGCGGATGATGCCGAAGCTCACGGACAGGCCGAGCCCCGTGCCCTTGCCGGGCGGCTTGGTGGTGAAGAAAGGCTGGAAGATGCGCTCCCGCACCTCGTCGGGGATGCCGCCGCCATTGTCTTCCACGCGGATGCGCAGCACGCGGCCCGTCTTGCCGGGCTCGGAGCCGACACTGAGCTGGATGAGGCCGGGGAAGTCCTCGCCGGTGCGGGTGCGACGCTCGACGATGGCGTCGCGGGCATTCTGGATCAGGTTGATGATGACCTGTTCCAGCTGGTCCTGCCGGCACAGCACCTGCGGGATGTCCGACCCCTGCGCGGTCCGGACCTCGACATTGTCGAGGCGCAGATGCGCCCCCACCACCTGCAGCGCGCCCTCCACCGCATCGAGCGGCCCGGAGGGCTGGAGGTGCTCGTCGCTCTTGCGGCCGAAGATGCGCATGTGGTCGATGATCCGGCTCATGCGGACGGTCTGCTGCACGATGCGGTCGAGCTTGGAGACGAGGTGCTCGGGCGGCAGCCCCATCTTCATGCCGGTAAGCGCGTTGGACGCCGCAAGGCGGATGACGCCGAGGGGCTGGTTGATCTCGTGGGCCAGCCCGGTCGCCACCTCGCCCAGCGAGGCGAGCTTGGACATCTGGTAGAGCTTGTTCTCCTCCATCCGCCGCTGGGTCTGGTCGACCGCGACGACCACCACCTCCTGGCCACCGGAACCGCCCCTGTCCATGCCCTGCAGGGGCGCGACGACGATTTCCGCCTCCAGGTCGGTCCCGCCATCGGAGAGGTGCTCGGTGATGTGACGGGGCTCCTTGATGTCGTCGACGAGGTTGCGGAAGCGTCGGCTGCCCAGATAGTTGCGCATGAGGCATCCGAGCGCGCCGTCGGGCGGCGAGCCGATCTCGGTGGCGCCGTCCGGCGTGACATGCATCACCGAGACACCGGGCACCCGGCTGATGGCATCGAGCACGTTGGCTTCGCGCAGGCGGGCGAGCGCCTGCACCTCCTGCGCCTCCAGCCGCTTCTGCAGGTTGAGGTAGCTGCCGCCCACCGCGACCATCACCAGGAGGGCAATGGACAGGCCGGCCGCCGTGCTCCAGATCGCCGCCTTGAAATCCGCCGTCTGGCCGCGGACAAAATCGGTTGAATAGGCGACGGAGACGAGGATGGGATACTTGCCGGATCGCACGGTGTAGCCAACCCGCTCCACGCCGTCGATGGTGCTCGCCTGGTGATAGGTTCCGCCACCATTCTGCATGGCGGCGATGAAGGCTGCGGATTTGGAGATGTCGTCGCCGAAGCTGGTCTTGCTGGTGGCACGGGCGCGGGCGATGCCGTCGGTGCCCATCAGGGCAATCAGCTCGCCCTCCTCGGTGCGCAGCTGCTTGTAGAAGTCGATGAAGTCGCTGATGGCATAGGAGGCGACCACCACGCCGGCGAACTGGCCCTGGGCGTCGCTCAGCGGCCGGGTGAGCTGGATGGTCCATTTCTTGGAGACGCGGCCGAGCACCGGCTTGCTGATGAAGAGCTGCCCCTTCGCCGGGTCCTTGCCCATGTGCACGCGGATATGCTCGCGATCGGAGAGATCCACCTTCTCCGGCCCGGGCGGCGCAAGGCTGGTGGCGACCATGACCCCGTTCTTGTCCGTGACGGCGAGCTGGACCAGCGAGGCGGGGACGTTGAAGTCCTTCAGCTGCTCGTAGATCTGGTAGGGAGCGGCGGTGGTGTCGTGGCCGCTGGCGAAGTTCTGCAGCAGGGCGTCGATGGGCTCCACCGCCTGCTCGAAGCTGCGCATCAGCAGCGTCGCCATGCGGTGCGCCGAGATCTCCGCTTTCTCCATCTCGGCCTGGCTGTGCAGCTGGAACAGCACCAGCGCCGCGACGAGCGGAATGACGCCGACGAGGAAAACGAGCCCCCCCAGCATCAGCGTGACGCGGTTGAAGCCCCGGCCGTCCAGGCGTGAGGGGGCGTCAGTTGCGGGCATCGGCGCCCCCTCCAAGCTCGACCAGGGCCTCGCACAGGGCATCGAAGGCCAGTGGCTTCGGGAAGCAGCGCAGCACGCCGACCTCCCGAGCCCGCGCCATGTCGGCCTCGGCGGCATGGCCCGTCATCATCAGAAAGCGCAGATCGCGGGTGGGGAATCGCCCGAGCATCGTTTCCACCAGGGCGACACCATCCATGTCCGGCATCCGCATGTCGGTAAGCACCACGCGAATATCGGGATCGCGGGAGAGCACATCGAGAGCATCCACGCCGCGCCCCACGGAGCAGGTCGACAGGCCGCGAAAGCCAAGGGCCTCGACCAGTTCGTCGAGATATTCCGGTTCGTCATCGACAATGAGAACGTGATTCATCTGCCGTCGGACCTATTCGGACGGTATCAATTGGCGGCTATCGGTGCTGCGCCGCACTCCACGCTTGGCCTGACTTTTCGTCAAGGCCAACTCATTCCGTTTTGGAGCGAAATCCGGATCAGTTGCCGCCTTGCAATGTGACAACCGGAGTGAAATATAAAAGACAAGAGCGGAACGCCTTGGGCAATCTAAAAGATTCGGGCGCCGTGAAAAGAGGTGCTCCATGTCGGCGGAACGCGATCCGGTCAATCATCGTGCCGGACGCGCAAATCTTCGGCGGATCCTCATCCTCGACGATGACGACGCTTTCCGGGAAGACTTAGCAGAATACCTCACATTCGCCGGCCACCAAGTGGATCATACCTCCCAACCGGAGACTTTGACCCCCGCCCGCATGTGCCAGACCGACATTCTCCTGCTCGATTTGAACATGCCGGGAATCGACGGCGTGGACGTGCTGCGCAATCTCTGTCGCTGCGTGCTGAGCCCTCAGGTGGTCCTCATCAGCGGAAGTGACGTAGATGTGATTGCGGCCGCCGCGGAGGCCGGGCGCATGAGCAACATCCGCGTCCTTGGCACGCTGCACAAGCCGTTCGATCCCGAAGACCTGCTGACCCTCATCGGTGGCGATGCGGCCCAGGAGTTCGATCGCGGCGCCCCCGGCGGCGCGCCGTCCGAGGCGCAGGTGGTCGCCTCGGTGGAAGCTTCTCTCGCAGCCGACACCGTGCCGGTGATGTTCCAGCCCAAGTGCCATCCGGACCACCGCACCTTCGCGGGAGCCGAGGCGCTGCTCGGCGACGTGTGGCCCGGCCTCGGCCGGATCTCGCCGTCTGCCGTGATCGCGGTCATAACCGTGAATCAGGATCTGATGCGGCGGCTCACGCTTCGCGTGGTCGAGACCGCCGCGCGGGGGGCCGCGGCGTGGCAGGCGGCCGGCCTTCGCGGCCCGGTCAGCATCAACATGCCGCTCGACGTACTCACCGAGCGCCAAGCCTCCAATCTGCTCGCCACCACGGTCCGCAATGCCGGCCTCACCCCCGCCGACGTCATCCTGGAACTCACCGAGGATGCGCTCTATGGCTCTTCCAGCGAGGCCCTGATGGCGCTCGCGCAGATGCGCATCGCCGGCTTCGGCGTCGCTTTGGACGACGTGGGCCAGCGACAGAGCGGCCTGCTCCAGCTGGCCCGCCTGCCCATCACCGAGCTGAAGGTCGACCGCGCACTGATCGTGCAGTCCCGCGGCACGGAGAAGTCGCGCAGCATTCTGGAGGCGCTGATCCAGCTCGGCCATCGGCTCGGCCTCAAGGTGGTAGCCGAAGGCATTGAGACCGAAGAGGATTTGTCACGGGTCAAGGCGATGGGGGCCGATCTGGTCCAAGGTTTTCTGATATCGCGCAAACTTGCCCTTGCCGAACTGATTGCGATGTTCAAGGAATGGAACAAACCGGACACCACAACCGGGGACGTCAAGGTCGAGGAAGCCCAACGCGAGGACGCCAAGCCAGATAATGCGCAATGACAGCCCCAAGCATGGCCCAGGCGAAATGGCCGAGCCGCAGGTGCTTCTGGTCGATGACGACCCCGACGTGCTGGAAGAGTTGCACGACGGCCTCTCGATGCTCGGCATTCCCTCGCTCACCGCGACCACAGCCGTGGAAGCGCTGGACCTCGTGCAGCGCAACGATCCCCTGAAGGTGATCGTCACCGATCTGCAGATGCCGCGCATCGACGGCATCGAGCTGCTGCAGAAGCTCTCGGTGCGGCGCCGCAAGCATCCCATGGCCGCCATCGTCATCACCGGCCATGCCTCCCTCGATCGCGCCGTGGGCGCGCTGCGCCTCCAGGCGGTGGATTTCCTCCAGAAGCCCCTCGCCGCCGAGGAGGTGGCCCATGCCATCCAGCGCGCGCTGGCCATCGTCGAGGACGAGGCGCTGACGGCGAACGGCGAGGACGATCCACCCGCCACCATCGCCCGGCCCAATTACATGAAGGCGCTCGTCGCCGCCCGCGCCGACCGCGACGCCATCTTTCAGGCCGGCCTGTTCTCCGATCCCGCGTGGGAGATGATGCTCGACCTCGCGGTGGCAGAGGCCAGCGCCCGGCCCATCTCCGTCACCAGCCTGTGCATCGCCTCCGGCGCGCCGACCACCACGGCGCTGCGCCGCATCGACGATCTGGAGACGGCGGAGCTGGTGAAGCGCGTGCCGGACGGGCGCGACCGGCGGCGCATCCTGGTGGTGCTGACGGAGCAGGGCCGCGGCCGCATGGAGGCTTTCGTGCGGCGCCAGGCCGACCGCTTCGGCATCAAGCTCGACTGAACCTCATTCCGCAAATGAAAAGGGCCGGTGTCTCCCGACACCGGCCCTTGTTTTTGTGCGGCGCGGATCAGGCGGCGCGGAGGGTGGAGACGAAGCTCGTCACCTCGCGCTGGAGATCCTGCGACTGCTCGGAGAGCGCCGAGGACAGGCTCATGAGCTGCGTCGCGGCGGAGCCGGTCATGCCGGCGGCCTGGCCGACGCCCGACATGTTATTCGTGACCTGCGTGGCGCCCTGCGCCGCGCGGTGGGTGTTGGCGGCGATCTCGCTGGTTGCGGCCCGCTGCTCCTCCACCGCGCCGGCGATGATGGCGGTCAGATCACGCACGTTGTTGATGGTGGTCACGATGCTCTGGATCGAGGTCACCGTGGCCGAGGTCGCGTGCTGGATCTCGCCGATCTTCATGGAGATTTCGTCGGTGGCCTTCGCCGTCTGGGCGGCGAGTTCCTTCACCTCGGAGGCGACCACCGCGAAGCCGCGGCCCGCATCGCCCGCCCGCGCCGCCTCGATGGTGGCGTTGAGGGCGAGGAGATTGGTCTGCTCGGCGATCTCCTTGATGAGGTTCAGCACCTGCCCGATGGACTGGGCCGCCTCGGAGAGCTGGCGGATGTTGTCGTTGGTGCGCTCGGCCTCCTCGGCCGCCGAGCGGGCGATGACGGCGGAGTTCGACACCTGGTCGCTCATCTCGCGGATGGAGGCGGACAGCTCCTCGGCTGAGGCGGCGACCGTCTGCACGTTGTCGGAGGCCCCCTCGGCGGCGATCGTCACCGACTGCGCCTGGCGGGACGTTTCCTCCGCGGTGGCCGAGAGGTTGCGGGCGGCATCCGCCACCTCGCCGGACGAGCCGGAGAAGCGCTCGGCGAGGGCACCCATGCGGCTCTGGAACGAATTGGCGATGGAGACACGCTCGGCGACGAGCTGCTGCGCCATCTCCTCTTCCTTGCGCTTCTGCTCGGCGCGCAGGTTCTCGGTCTCGACGAGGCCGTCGCGGAACACCTCGAGGGTGCGGGCGATGTCGCCGATCTCGTTCTTGGTCTCGCGGTTCGGCACCTCGGTCTCGAGCGCGCCGCCGGCGATCTTGCCCATGGCGTCGGTGACGCGGTTGAGCGGGCGGGTGATGCCGATGACGATGAAGGCGACGGCGGCAAGGCCGAGCACGATCTGGACGCCGATGGACACGAGCAGGACGAAGCGCGCCTCGTTGTAATCCGCAACAGAAGAGGCAGCGGCCGCCTCGGCGGACCGATCGTTGAGTTCAACGTTCTTGTCGAGGCCGGTGACGACCGAATCGAACAAGACAAGGGTCTTGCTCGCCAGTTCGACAGCCTCTTCCACCATGCCGGACTGGTGCTTGCCGAGGAATTCCGCCTGGGCCTGCGTGTAGTCGGCCCAGTGCACCATCACCGAGTTCCAGAGATTGCGCTCTTCCTGGCTGGAAATGAGCTTCTCATAGTCCGACATCGCCTTGCCGTTCTCGGCGAGGAGGCGTGTCATGCGCGACTGAAGCACCGCGCTTTCCTTGGGGTCCGTCACAAGGAGGATGCGCATGGCCGCGACGCGAACCCGGGTCATCGTATACTTGACCTCGCCCACGGCGCGCACGCTCGGGAGCCAGTTGGTGGTGATTTCCGTCGTATTGTCGTTGAGGTGGCTGAGCTTGGTGAGGGCCAGAACCCCCTGTCCGGCCGCCAGAGCGACCAGGACAAGATAGAGGCCGATCAATGTACTCTTGACGGTCAGACGCATTTTTGTCTCCCCATTTTCGGGTTGTCTCGAACTTGTCTCGGATTTGAAAGACAAAGATCCGTCCCGTCCTAGCCAATCAAGCTGGGTTGTAGCTTGCAATTCTGCGGGACTCTTTCGTCCGCTCAGCCGACGTACTGGTAGCCGAGATAACGGCGGGCATCGATGACGTCGCGGCCGAGCTTCAGGCGCAGCTTCTTGCGCAGCTTGCTCATGTGGCCCTCGACCACGCTCTCGTCCACGTCTTCGTTGAAAATGCCGTAGATGGTGTTGAAGATCTGGGTCTTGGTGACCCGGCGCTTCGAATTCTTCACGAGATATTCGAGGATGTGCCGCTCGCGGCGCGGCAGGGCCAGCGGCTCGCCGTCGACTTCCGGGTCGCGGCCATCGAAGAACACGCGCAGGCGCTCGTCGAGCGGCATCTGGATGTCGCCCGAGCGCACCCGCCGCCACACCGCATCGGCGCGGGCCACGATCTCGCGCACATGGACAGGCTTGCGCACCACGTCGTCGATGCCGGCGGTGAAGAGTTCCAGTGTCTGGGTGAGGGACTTCACGTCCTCCAGCGCGATGATGGGCGCCTTGCTGTGCGAGCGGATGAGGTCGGGATAGGTGATCCGCGCCTCGGACTCCCCGATGAGGAAGCTTTCGACCGCGCCGAGATCCTGGTCCGAGGTCGTCTCGATCCAGTCCCGGAACTCGTTACCCGAGAAGCTCTGCGAAGAAAAACCTTCGCGAGAGAACGCCGACACATAACTTTCCGCAACAGACGCACGCTCATCAACGACCACGTACATGATACCCTCCATCATGTCACAGCATTTCCGCGCGGTCGGCGTCGATGTCTTACTGACTTATTGACGATCCGAACGACACAAAACCCCTATGACGCGGCGGGGGAGCGAGCAATCTGAAGAGAAACGGGTTTGGGAGCGAATTCATTGCCAAATCGGAGTGGCCGCGGGATCACCGGCCCCGGAAACGCCGAAGCCGGCGGCGGATGCTGGATCCGCGACGCCGGCTTCGGATTGATCGACCCCTCTTGCTCCGGATTGGCTCCGATCCGGAATGATCCCTCAGCGGCCCGGCGCAAGCTCCGGGCCGCTGGATCTGGTCCCTGCTACCGCCGGGCGGCGACGATGGTCGCCGGCGCGCGCGTGTGGACGTAGGTGCCGCGGTGGTCCGGCAGCGGACGGAAGGCATCGCAGATGCCGATGGCCGTCTCCGCCCCGCCGAGCTGGAGGAAGCCGTCGGGCGCGAGCTGGCGCGACATGCGCGCCAGGATGTCGGCCTTGGTGGGCACGTCGAAATAGATCAGCACGTTCCGGCACATGATGAGATCGAACGTGCCGAGCCCGCCGAAGGGATCGAGCAGGTTGAACTTGCGATACTCGATCATGGCTTTCAGCTGCGGGACGACCTCCCACCAATCCCCCGATTTCACGAAATACTTGAGCAATTGCTGCACCGAGAGCCCGCGCTGCACCTCGAACTGGTTGTAGCGCCCGGCCCGCGCCCGCTCCAGAACCTCGCTGGAGATGTCCGTGCCGATGATCTGCACCCGCCGCCCGCCTGTGAGTTCCGGCTTCTCGGCCAGCATCATGGCGATGGAATAGGGTTCCTGCCCCGTCGAGGCGGCGGCGCACCAGATGCGCAGCGTGTGGGTCTTCAGCCGCGCCGCGCACAGCGCCGGCAGGAGCGAGCGGGCCATGTCCTCGAACGGCACCTTGTCGCGGAAGAACAGGGACTCGTTCGTGGTCATCGCCTCCACCACCGCTTCCGCGATGATGGGGGCCTCGTTGCTCTTCAGGATCTCCGCCAGCCGCGCGAAATCGGGAATCGCGAAGCGGTTGAGCAGGGGAATGAGGCGGCTTTCCAGGAGATAGTGCTTGTCGTCGGTGAGGATGAGCCCCGATCTCTCTTTCAGGAACCGGGCGAAGAAGTCGTAGTCCGCGGGGCGGATCATCCGCGCCTCCTGGCAAGCATGGCGATGACCTTGGGTCCGATGGCCTGGAGGGGGAGCACCTCGCTGGCGTTGCCTGCGCTGGCGGTGGCGCCGGGCATGCCCCACACCACGCTCGTCTCCTCGTCCTGCACGATGACGCTGCCGCCCGCATCGGCGATGATGCCGGCCCCGCGCGCCCCGTCGCTGCCCATGCCGGTGAGCACGAGCGCCAGCGCGTTGCGGCGGTAGATCTGCGCCACCGTGTCGAACATGGGGTCCACCGCCGGCTTGCAGAAATTCACCGCCGGCCCGTCGGACAGGCGGATGACGGTGCGCGCCCCGTCGCGCTCCAGCAGCATGTGCTTGCCGCCGGGGGCGATGTAGATGCGTCCGGGGCACAGCGCCTCGCCATCCTGCCCCTCCGCCGCCTGCCGCCCCGCGGCGCGGGTGACGTGCTCGGCGAGGAGCGCGGTGAAGGTGGGCGGCATGTGCTGGGTGATGACCACCGGGATGCGGTCGATATAGGGCCCGAGCACCGCGAACAGCCGGGTCAGCGCCTGCGGCCCCCCGGTGGAGCTGCCCACGGCGATGAGCGAGACATCGGACACGGAATAGGGTCGCAAGCGGATCGGTCCCCTCGGCTGGCTGGGCAATGCCGCCGCCTGCGGCTGCGTGGAGGGCGGCGGCAGGGCGGGCGCACGGCCGGCCTGCCGCAGCACCTTCAGGCCGAGGCTGCGCACCTTCTCCATCAGCTCACGCTTGAAGTCGTCGGTGGCAAACGTGCCCTTGGTGGCGTCGGGCTTCGGCAGATAGTCCGCGGCGCCCAGCGTGAGCGCCTTGAGGCTGACCTCGGCGCCACGGCGGGAGAGGGCCGAGGCGACGATGACGGTGGTGTTTCGCCTTTGCCGCAGGATCAGCGGCAGGGCGGTGAGCCCGTCCATCTCCGGCATCTCAAGGTCGAGGATGACCACGTCGGGCTGCACCCGGTCGAGATCAGCCAGCGCCGCCTTCCCGTTGGAGAAGGTGCCGACAAGCTCGAAGGCGGGATCTTCCGAGAGCCAGCGCGAGACGATGCCGCGCACGAACACGCTGTCGTCCACCACCATCACGCGGATTCGGGCGTCCGCGCCCGGCGCGGACGCGGCTGGGGCTGAGGATTGGGGCATCAGTCCACCCTGTCCAGGAGGCCGACGGCCTCGAGCTTCTCGCGCAGGATTTCGGAATCGAAGGGCTTCATGATGTATTCGTCGGCCCCCAGCGAGACGGCGCGGGCGATATGCTCCATGTCGTTCTTGGCGGTGCAGAAGATGACCTTCGGCGTGCGCCCGGCCTCGGTGGACCTGAGCTGTTCGAGCACGGCGAGGCCGTCTGTCACCGGCATGGACCAGTCGAGCAGGATGGCGTCCGGCATGGCGCGGGCGCACATCTCCAGCGCCGGGGCGCCGTCTGCCGCCTCCTCCACGCAGAAGCCGAGATCTTCGAGGATGCCGCGGGCAACCTTGCGGACGACGCTGGAGTCGTCCACCACGAGACAGGTCTTCATTCAAAGCTCCGCGCGTTTGCCGGCATCCTGGCGGGCGACGGCCGAGCCGGCCCGATCGAGCACCAGGTCCACGTTGAGGATCAGCATCAGGTCGCCTGAGAGGCGATGGACGCCGGCGGCCACCTGCGCCCAGCGCGGGTCGAGGTTGGCCGGGTTGGCTTCGCGGCGGGCCGCATCGAGGGAAAGCACCTCGCCCACCTCGTCGATGATGAGGCCGAAGGCCTCGCCGTGGTGCTCGATGCCCACCGCCATGGGCGCGCCCTCCGCGTCCGGCAGCGACAGCAGGCGCCGCATGGCCACCATGGTGACGATGCGTCCCCGCAGGTTCAGCACGCCGGCGATCTCGCCGGGGGCGAGCGGCACGCGGGTGATGGATTCCGGCACGAACACCTCGTGCACCAGCGCGATGGGCAGGCCGAACAGCTGCGGCCCGATGCGGACCGTCACGTACTGGACCACATCGTGCGCGGCGGCTTCGGCCGTATCCTTCGTGAGTGGCGTGTGGGCGTTCATGCGGCAATTCCCTGTCGGCCGGTGAATTCCTTCAGCGCGGCGATGAGGCCGGAGCGGTCGAACTTGGCGACGCAATCGGTGAAGCCGACGGCGCGGCCCCGCTCCAGCGCATCGCGGTCCTGCGCGGTGGCGAGCGCGATGATCGGCACCTCGCGGATGCGCGGGTCGCCACGCACCGCGGCCGCGAGAGCGAAGCCGTCCATGTCGGGCAGGTCCACGTCGCTGACGATGGCGTCGAAGCCGTCCTCCGTGCCGAGCCGCGCCAGCGCCTCGCCGCCGGAGGCACAGGCCGTGACCTCGTAGCCGTTGCCATTGAGCATGGGCGCCAAGAGGTCGCGGTGGAACGGGCTCTCGTCCACCAGGAGCAGGCGCGGCCGCTCGGACGAACGGACCAGGTGGCGGAAGCGCTCGCCGAAGGCCACCTGCACGTAGAAGGCGACGTCGAGAATCTCGGTGGCCTGGCCCGACAGCACCGCCGCGCCGAGCACCTCCGGCATGTTGGAGGGCGACAGCTCCAGGTCGAGCTCGGCCTCCACGATGTCGACGATCTCGTCCACCACGAGGCCCATGACGCGCCCGCCATCGGCGAACACCAGCATGGGCTGGGTGCCGGCAGCCACGCGCTGGACCTCCTCGTTGGCGTAGAGCACCGGAATCAGCGCGCCGCGATACTGCAGCACCGGGTAGCCGTTGACGCGCTCGATGCGCGCCACCTCCAGTTCCTCGATGCGGGTGACGAGGCCGAGCGGCACCGCCTTGAGATCGCGCGAGCCGGCGCGGAACAGCAGCAGGGACGAGCGCTTCTGGCTGGCGCGCGACTGCCGGCCGGCGCCGTGATGGCTGGTCTCCTCCGCGGCGCCGCCGCGCGCCGCCGCATGCTGGGCGAGGCCCGCAGGATCGAGGATCATGATGACCCGCCCGTCGCCCAGGATGGTGCTGCCCGACACCATGGGCAGCTGGCGCAGGGCCGAGGCCATGGGCTTCACCACGATTTCCTCGGTGTGGGACACCGCCTCCACCACCACGCCGAACGTCTGGTGGCCCACCTTCATCACCACGATGAGCGCCCGTTCCCACAGCGCCTCGTCGCGCCCGTCGCGCTCCGGCGACAGGCCGAGCAGGGCGCCGAGGCTGACGATGGGCAGGAGGCGATCGCGCAGGCCGAGCACCGGCGAATTGTTCAGCCAGGTGATCTCGTGGTCCGACCCCGCTTGCACCCGCACCAGTTCCTCCACCGCGCTCTGCGGCAGGGCGAAGCGCTCGCCGGCGGCACGCACGATGAGGGCGGGGACGATGGCGAGCGTCAGCGGAATCTTGATGACGAAGGTGGAGCCCTCGCCCTGCCGCGAGCGCACATCGACGGTGCCGCCGATGGATTCGAGGTTGGAGCGCACCACGTCCATGCCGACGCCCCGGCCGGAGACGTTTGTCACCTTCTGCGCGGTGGAAAGGCCGGCGTGGAAAATGAAGCGGAACACCTGGGAGTCCGGCATCTTCGCCAGCTCGGCCTCGGTGGCGAGGCCATTTTCCAGCGCCTTCTGCTTGATGCGCGCGACGTCGAGGCCGCGGCCGTCGTCGGAAATCTCGACGATGACATGGCCGCCCTCGTGATAGGCGGAGAGGCGGATAAGGCCGCGCTCGGACTTGCCGGCGGCGCGGCGCTGCTCGGGCATCTCGAGGCCGTGGTCGGCGGAGTTGCGGACCATGTGGGTGAGCGGGTCCTTGATCTGATCCAGCACCTGCCGGTCCAGCTCGGTGTCGGCGCCCACCTGCTCCAGCTCGATCTGCTTGCCCAGCTCCTGCGCGAGGTCACGCACGATGCGCGGCAGCTTCTGCCAGGCGTTGCCGATGGGCTGCATGCGCGTGCGCATCACCGCCTCCTGCAGCTCGCCCGTGACGTTGGACAGGCGCTGCAGGGAGACCTTGTATTCCGGCTCGTCGTGGCGACGGGCGATCTCCATCAGCTGGTTGCGGGTCAGCACCAGCTCGGAGACCATGGTCATCAGCTGTTCCAGCACCCCCACATGGACGCGGATGGACTGGGCGGCGACGCCATGGGCCTCGCCCGCCTGAGCCGCGCCATGGGCGGCCTCGACGTCGGCCTTGGGCATGGCCGGCGCCGGCTTGGGCGGGGCGGCCTTGGCGGCAGGCGGGGCGGCGGGCGGGGGCGTGATGGGGTCCACCTTGGTCTCGCGGAAGATGCGATCCAGCTCGTCCAGCGGCAGTTCGCCGGGCAGCAGCGGGCGTTCCAGCGTCGGCGCCGGCTGAGGTGGCGGTGCCGGCGGCGGAGTTGCGGGGGCGTCCACGGCCTCCGCCATGGCTTCGAGGAGGGAGATGAGGTCGCGGTCTTCGCCCTCGGGCTCGGACCCCTCGGTCTCCTCCACGTGCTGGAGCAGGAGCTTGATGCGATCGATGGTGGAAAGCACCAGCCCCACCGCATCGGTGGTCACGGGCCGGCCCTCGCGGAAGCGATCCATCAGCGTCTCGGCGGCGTGCGCGAGGGAGGCGAGGCGCGGCAGGCCGATGAAGCCGCAGGTGCCCTTGATGGTGTGCACCAGGCGGAAGATGTTGTTGAGAATCTGCGCGTTGTTCGGGTCCTGCTCGAACTTCACGAGCTCCACGTCGGCGACGTCGAGGCTCTCGCTGGTCTCGGTCAGGAACTCGCGCAAGAGATCATCCATGATCCTGGCTCCGGGGCGATGCGGCGGGGCCGCGGCTGAGGTGGGAAAGGGCGAGGGGGAAGGCACGCATGTTCAGTGCCCGCCCTTCGGCTTGGCATCGGCCTTGGCATCGGCATCGCCGTGGCCGCCGGATTTGCCGGCCGGCTTCTCGCCCGAGGAGCTCGCGACATTGACGCCGACGCCGGTGCGCATATCGGTCTTGTCGATATAGTTGAGGGAATCCACGAGCACCTCCCGGACGACCTCGCCGTTGAGATACGTATTCGTGCTCGTCTTGATGCGGCCGAGCATCTCGGGAAGATTATACTTGGTGATCTTGCCGCTCTCGATGCGGCCGTTGACATAGATCTCGCTGAAGGCGGCGTTCACCGCGAACACGGTGGGCTCCATGGGCAGCTTGCGCAGCTCGGCCGCGTCGGCGGTGATGACGAACTTCGCCAGCACATAGCCCTGCAGCTTGCCGTCCACGATCATGGGCACGGTGATGGCGGGCAGGCGGCGATATTCGAGGCCGGCGAGATAGGGCTCCTCGCTCTTGCGCGGCGCGCCCGCCGCATACCAGGCCGCGGCATAGCTGGAGCCGAGCCCCACGAGGCAGGCCCACACGCCGATGATGACGAAGCGGATCATGCCCCCGCCCCCGCTCGCGCGGCCTGCGCGGACTGCGCCGAATAGGTGCCGTCCGACTCCGCCTCGGCCAGCGCCCGGTCGAGGATGGCGCCCACCTCGCGCGCGGCGGCGATGCGCAGGGCGATGACATACTGGTTGCGGTCGAGCTTCGCCTTCAGCCGGGCGAGCCGCCCGGCCGTGGCGGCGTCGAGCTGGTCCGGAAGACCACGGGCGACCCGGCTCAGTTCCAGCAAGGCGCGGCTCTTGCGCCGGTTGATCTCCACGAGATCAAGGGCGCCGCGCTCCTCGAACGCGGCATTCTCCACATCGATGGTCTCTTCCAGCCGGTCGAGGGCGCTGATGAGGGCGACGACCGCCGGCGGGCGGGCGAAATTCAGCTCGCTGTCGAAGCTCATGCCGCACCTCCCTTCGCCCGGGCGAAGACGGCGGAGGATTGGCCGAGGCGCGCGGCAAGGCCGACACCGCCGGCGCGGGCGGCCTCCTCGCCCACCTTCTGGGTCAGCAGCGATTTCCAGGTATCGCCGGCCGTGCCGGTGCCGAACATGGAGGATTTCGAGGTGGCGCCCTTGGCCGGCATCATGGTGTCGAGGAACTGGGAGAGCACCATGGCCTCGAACTTCTGGAGCGAGGCGGCGCCAGGGGTCGCGGACTTCTGCGTTCCAGCCAGCGGCGCGGCCCCGGTGGCGCCCCCCGCGTGGTGGGGGCCAAGGGCATGGGCGTTCTTCAGCCCGGTGAGGCTGGCGCCGGAGAAGGCGACGCCGGGCGGGATCAGCGCAGCAGCGGCGGCTGCCACATCCTTGTCGCCTCGGGCCGTGGCCTTGTCCGCCCGCGCAACCGCTTTCGCCTCGGCCACCGTGTCCAGCTCGGTGCGGAACGCGCCGTCGGGAGCGGGGGTCAGCGCCTGAAGCTTGCCCATCACCTGCCGCGCGCGGGCGGCATCGGCGGCCTGCATCACGTCGAAGACGAGGTCGGTCGGCGGTGAGATGCCCATGGTGCGGCTTCCATCGAGAACGGTTCGGACGCCACCCTGCCCCGCCATGCTTATGCGAGGCTTGCACGTCCGCTGGACACGAGGCTCGCCTCGGCGATGGCGTCGGTGGCCGCGCGCTCTTCCTCGGCGCGGGCGAGGCGTCCGGTCCCTTCGGCATGGCGCTCGGCGCGCTTCAGGGTGAAACTTTCCGCCTTCACCTGATCGGCGGCGGCCACTTCGGCGGCGTGGGCCTGCTGGCGGGCGAGGGCGACGCGCTCCAGCCGGCGCGCCACGTTTTCCAGCATCAGCGGGGCGAAGCGGCCATCGTCGAGGGCGGCCATGAGGTCCGCCGTCTCGCCATCGAGCCTCACCCTCTCGCGCACCGCCTCCCCATGGCGGGTCTCGGCGGCGCGCTTCAACTGGCGCTGGACGGCAACGAGGCGCTCGGCCTTCCTGTGGCGCTCCTTCTCCATCAGCCCGCCTTCAGCCATTGCGAGAAGGCGACGAGGAAGGCGGAGAGCAGCGGCTCCACGCTCACATAGAGCAGCAGCAGCCCGCCGGCGGTGACGAAGGGCGTCGCCACGAAATAGACCGGGATCTGCGGCGTGAACTTGTTGATGAGCCCCACGGCGAAATTCACCATCACCGAATAGAGGATAAACGGCCCGCAGAGCCGCACGGCCACCAGAAACACCGCCGACATCTGGTCCACGAGGTCCACCAGCGCCGGCCGCACGGCGAGGAGGCTGCCCGGCGGCACGCGGGCGAAGCTGTCCACCAGCCCCTTCACCAGCTCCAGATGCAGGTCGGCGACGAAGATGAGGGCCGTGGCGGAGAAGACGATGAGGGTGGCGAGGATGGGCAGCTGCTCGTCCTCCTCCACCGACGCGCCCGGCATGGGAGAGACGCCCACCGCCTGGGCGATGAAGCTGGTGGCGAACTGCAGCGCCGTCACATAGAGCCGGGCCAAGAGGCCGATGAGGAGGCCGGTGAGAAGCTCCCCGGCGATCATGAACACGAAATCGCCGGAGCCCGCCGTCCGCACCTTCGGCGCCACCTGATCCAGCACCAGCGGCAGGAAGGCGAAGGACAAGGCGAGGGCCAGGAACACCCTGACGCGCATGGGAATATGCCGGCCGCCGATGCCCGGCATCAGCATCAGCGCGCCGCCCACCCGGCAGAAGACGAGGAAGGCGGCGAGCACCGTCTCGCGGGCGAGGAGGCTCACGGCGCCGGAGGTCACGAGATGGCGCCCAACGCCTTGATCTCCACCCCGCGGGCGATCTCCACATGGGAGAGCACGGGCAGCGAGGGGAACATGCGCTCCACGATCATGCGCACATAGGGCCGCGCGTCCGGCGCGGTGACGAGCACAAAGGGCGCCCCCGCCTTCATGCGCTCGCGCACGGCGGTGGCCGCCTCGGTGCCGAACTGCTCCACGAGGCGCGGATCGATGTCGAACTCGATCACCTCGCCCTTGGCGTCGCGCTTGAGGCTCTGGTGGAAGGCGAGGTCCCAGCGGCTGCCGAGGCGCAGCACGTTCAGCACGCCGCCCTCCGCGAGATCGCCGCAGATCTGCTGCGCCATGCGCATGCGCACATGCTCCGCCACCTGCTCGGAGCGGCGCGCGTGGGGCACGATCTCCGCGACCGCCTCCAAGATGAGATGCAGGTTGCGGATGGAGACGCGCTCCGCCAGCAAGAGCTTCAGCACGGCCTGAAGGCCGGAATAGGAGATCTGCGCCGGGCAGATGTCTTCCACGAGGCGCTTGTATTCGGGATCGAGCCGGTCGATCAGCGACCGCATGCTCTTGTAGGAGAGAAGCTGCGGCAAATTGTTGGCGATGGCCTCGGAGAGGTGGGTGAGGATGACGGTGAGGTTGTCCACCGGCGCGAAGCCCTCGCGCTTCACCTCGGTGGCGTAGGCCTCCGGAATCCACATGGCCTTCATGCCGAAGGCCGGCTCGCGCGCCTCGTCGCCGGGCACGTCCGGCGGCGGCCCGTCGCCCACCACGACCAGCAACTCGCCGATGCGCATCTCCTGCGCCGCCAGCACCGTGCCGTGCATCTTGATCTGGTAGCCCTTGGGCGGCGCGGCGAGGCTCTCCGTCATGCGGATGTCCGGCACCACGAAGCCGTAGCGGAGGGCGAACTTGCGCCGCATCTTGCCGAGCCGGTTGCCGAGTTCCGAGGGCGTGCGCAGCACCTGCGTGGCCAGCTGCTTGCCGACGCACACCTCGATCTCGGCCGTCTTCAGCTGCTCCTTCACGGACTCGCGCGCCTCGCGGTCCGCCTGCTGCTTCGCCTCGGCGTCGCGCGCGTCGGCGTCCGCCTTCTTCTTGGCGAGCTGACGCGGCACCGACCAGCCGACGAAGGCCATCATGCCACCGATGAGCGCGAAGGGCAGGAACGGTAGGCCGGGCACAAGCGCCAGGGCGAAGAGCAGCCCGGCGGCCACGAACAGCGCACGGGGATAGGCGCCGAGCTGGCCCAGCACCGCCTTTTCCGCCCTCCCCCGCGTGCCACCCTTGGAGACGAGGAGGCCGGCGGAGAGGGAGACGATGAGTGCGGGGATCTGCGAGACGAGGCCGTCGCCCACGGACAGGCGGGTGAAGATGTCCGCCGCGTCGCCGATGGGCATCTTGTGCCGGGTGACGCCGATGATGATGCCGCCGAAGATGTTCACCGCGATGGTGATGAGGCTCGCCA
Organism: Xanthobacter sp.; assembly: GCF_041911315.1. Lineage (NCBI taxonomy): Bacteria > Pseudomonadati > Pseudomonadota > Alphaproteobacteria > Hyphomicrobiales > Xanthobacteraceae > Xanthobacter > Xanthobacter sp. Next base: position 80,411 of record NZ_JAYRPE010000086.1, read on the forward strand.
CCGCCTCGCCGCGCACGAACTTGGAGGCGCCGTCCATGGAGCCGAAGAAGGCGCTTTCCTCCTCCAGCTCGGCGCGGCGGCGCTGGGCCTGCTTGTCATCGATGAGGCCGGCGTTCAGGTCCGCATCGATGGCCATCTGCTTGCCGGGGATGGCATCCAGCGTGAAGCGCGCGCCGACCTCCGCGATGCGGGTGGCGCCTTTGGTGATGACGAGGAAATTCACCGTCACCAGGATCAGGAACACCACGATGCCGATGACGAAATCGCCGCTCATGACGAGCTGCGAGAAGCCGTGGATGATGTGGCCCGCCGCGTTCACGCCGTCCGAGCCGTGGGCGAGGATGAGGCGCGTCGTCGCCACCCCGAGGCCGAGGCGCAGCAGCGTCGCGATGAGGAGGACGGTGGGAAAGGCGGAGAATTCGAGCGGCTTGTCGATCCACAGCGCCACCATCAGGATCAGCACGGAGAGCGCGATGGAGAGCGCGAGGCCGATATCGATGAGCGCCGGCGGAATGGGCAGGAAGAGGATGGCGAGGATCGCCACCATGCCCATGGCGAAGCCGATGTCGCGGCGCGAGCCCTGCGCGGCGTCGCGCACTGTGATGTCCGACATGCGTCAGGCTCCCCCGCAGACGTTGGCTTAGAAACCGCTCGATATGCGGCCGTAGATTTCCTCGGTGAAGGCCATGATCTGGGCGCCCATGAAGGAGCCCGTCACCGCCGCCACCACCAGCACCGCGACGATCTTCGGCACGAAGGTGAGGGTGACTTCCTGGATCTGCGTCAGCGCCTGGAACAGGGCGACGAGGATGCCGATGAGCATGGCTGCGGCGACCGCCGGGCCGGCGGCGACAAGGATGGTCCAGATGGCCGAATGGACGATGCCGAGCGCATCTGCCTCGTTCATCTTCAGCTCACCGTCACGCCGGGGCCGATGAGCAGGCTCTTGCCGTTGGAGAGCTGCGCCAGAGGCCCGTCGCTGGTGATCTCCACCGAGGAGACCTTGCCGCTGATGCTGCCGTCTGCGGAGGTCACGGTGTGGCCCAGCGCGAGGTTGGCCGACTGCAAGGCGCTGGCGGCCAAAAGGGATTCCAGCTTCGCATTGCTCGCCACCTGCTGCTCCACCTGGGAGAAGGAGGCGAGCTGGGACATGTAGGCGGTGGAATCCATGGGCTGGGTCGGGTCCTGGTTCTGCAACTGCGCCACCAGGAGCTGGAGGAAGGCGTTGTAGTCGATGCTGTTCGCCTTGCCGGCCGAGGCCGTCTTGCTCGTTGCGGCGGTGCCGGCCGCGGACGCGACGCTCTGGACCTGGGTCATGCTGCGATCTCCTTTTCGCACCCTTCTCGCCCGCGAGGATTGCGCGAGGCCGACCTTGCGGGCGGCCTTGCCGGCAACCGCGCGGAACGCGTCAGGCGACTTTCGGCGGCACCGCGCAGTTCAGGATCGCCTCCTCCAGCGGGAACATGCCCCTGAGCGCCTTCAGCGCCTCGAACGTACGCCCCTCGCCGACGAGGCGGCCCGCGTCGTCGAGGTTCATCAGGATCGCGGGCTTGGTGAAGGTGGTCATCAGCGACGCCAGCTGACGGAAGAACAGCCCGCGTGCGGCATCGGCATTCGCCGGGTCCACCAGCAGCGACTGCGCCACGAAATAGAGCTGGCGCAGCGGCGTGGTGGTGTCTTCCGGCTGCATGACGTGGCTTTCCAGCAGGAAGGTCGCGTCGTTGAGCAGTTCCAGCGTCACCTTGCGGTCCACCTGTAAGACGGCGCCGTTGAGGAACAGCTTTTCACCGGCCTTGAGGGAGATGTGCATGGACTTCGTCATTGCAGGCCATCCCGGATCGCACGATTGACATCAATGAGCATGGGAATGTCGCCGCCCGTGCCGGAGATCAGGCGGTCGCATTCCTGGATAACCCACAGGCCGAGGGAGGCGAGCGTGCCACGCAGCTCACGCGGCAGCTCGTTGTTGGCATCGGCGAGATCGCTGATGAAGAAGCCCCAGAGCTTCTGCAGATAGGCGACCGCCGCCAGCACCTCGCGCGAGCCGGGCTCCGCCTTGGCCGCGAGGGTGAGCAGATTCACCGCCTGGTCGAGGGCGAGGCGTTCACGCTCGCGGTTGAGCGTCGCGGACTCGTCAAGTATTTCCGCGTAGGAGAATCGGTACATCACGCACCCTCATGTCAGATGTAGTTCAGGATGCTCAGCTGCATCACCTTTGACGTGGTCGCGTAGGACATCTGCAACTGCGTCGTCAGGGTGTCGAGGCGGGTCTTCGCCTCGGCGGGGTCGACCCCTTCGAGGACGTTGATCCTCCGGTCGACGAGATCGGACACCTTGGCCAGCGCCTCGTCCGCCGCGTCCACCCGGGACCTGGACACCCCGAGCTGCGCGGACAGCGCAACGACGCCGCTCACGCCCGCGCCGGCAACAGTGACGGCCTTGTCCAGCACCACCTTGCGGGTGGCCTCCGAGAGGGAGGCTGTGCCAAGCTCCGACACCATCGTGAATGCCATGGCAAGGTTGCGCATGGCTGTCGTGTTGGCCGTCGTGGTGACGGGAACGCGCGCGGTGTCGGAGATCTGGCTGGTCAGCGCCTCGTCGGACGCGCTGGACCAGTTGGCGCCCCAGGCGGGATCGGCGAACAGGTCGGCGAAGGCGCCGTCGAGGAAGGCCGACATATCCGCGGCGGAGATGTCCGCCACCTGCGGGTCCGCCTGCGGGTTCGCGGGATCAAGCCCGAACGCACCGGCGAACGCCGCATCCACCGCGGCCTTGGGGCCGGCGGCATATTCCACCATGGGCTTTTCGGCGCTGTTGATGCCGGCGAACAGGTAGCGCTGCCCGTCCGTGGCGTTCAAATGCGCGGTGAAGGCATCGAGCGCCGATTTCGCCTGATCCGCGAGGATGGCGCCGGAGGCGTTGCCCGCCTGCCCGGCGAGGATGTCCTTCAGGAACTGGTTGGCGTCGTCCGAGATCTGGGAGAGCGCCACCTGGCTGTGGCCGAGGAGGCTCGAGGCCAGCGCATTGCCCTGCTTCTGCGACAGGATCGCGCCCCGCGCCAGATGCAGCCCCACGCTCTCCCCCGTCGCGATGCCTAGCGTCAGGCCCACGTCCGCCTGCCGGCCGGTGGCGATTTCCGTAGTGGCCTTCGAGATGTCCGACTGCAGCTTCGGCAGCGCCGCGCGGGACGGGGAGGTCCAGGCGAGGGTGGAGATGTAGGTGCTGCGCATGGCTTAGCCGATCATCTGGAAGAGGCTGTCGTAGAGCTGGTTCACCACGCCCATCAGCTTGGACGTGGCCTGATAGCCGCGCTCCAGTTCGAGCTGGCTGGCATATTCGTCGTCGAGGTTCACGCCGGTGGCGGCGGAGAGCGCGTTGGAGGCCTGCGCCAGCACCGTCTTCTGGGAATCGAGCCGGGTGTCCGCCGCCTTGCGGGCGCCTTCCAGCCAGCTCACCGAGGCGGTGCCGAAGGAGACGAGGCTCTGGTTGTCGGAGAGCTGCGCGGCTCGGTCATAGGAGCGGGGCGCGTCGAGCGCGGCGGAAAGTGCATTCAAGCGCCCGGCGAAGCTCGCCGCGCCCGTGGTGTTGGCGGCGAAGGCCGCGCCGTTCATGCCGCCGTCGCGCAGCAGGCGGATGTCGCCGCCCTGCGCCACGTCCACGGCCGCGTTCACCGTCAGCGTTCCGGCGAGGCCGGGCGAAAGACCGCCGGGCACCGTGGCGCTGCCCACCGCGGGCACGAACAGGCCGGCGCGAACGTTGCCCGCGCCGTCGGTTTCCTTGAAGGCGTCGGTGAGGCCGCGCGCCAGTTCGTCCAGCTGCGTCTGGTAGGTGGAGGCGGCGTCGTCGCGCAATTGGGTGAGACCGGCGATGCGGCCGGTGCGCACCGGCATGGTGGCGTCGCGCCCCGTCACCGACACGCCGTCCACGAACACGCTGCCGCCCTGCGTGTTCGCATCGAGCGTGTGAGCGGGGGTGAAGCCCACCGTGCGGGCGGTGGTCTCGAACAGGGTCGCGCCGCCCTCGGTGTAGATGACGATGTCGTTGTTGGCCCGCGTCACCGTGGAGATGCCGATCTCCTCGGAGAGCCTGGCGAGGATGGAATCGCGCCGGTCCAGCGCATCGGTCATGTCGGCGCCAGCGGCGCTGCCCTTCACGATGGCGCTGTTCTCCGCCTCGAACTGGTGGAGCAGATCGTTGACGGTGCCGACCGAAGTGGCGATGGCCGCATCCGCATCCGTGCGCACCTGCTGCACGGTATCCGTGGCGGTGTTGAGGGAGGAGGCGAGGTCCTGCGCGGCGGTCACGGCCGCCTGGGCGAGGGTCATGTCGTCCGGCGTGTCGGCGGCGCGGGTCAGCGCATCCTTCAGCGTGCCGAGGCGGGCGACGGGGGAGGTCGGGTCCTGCGGGTCGCCTACGGTCTGGGCGAGGCGGCCGAGGCCATCGGCGAGGGCCTGCTGGGCGGCGCTGTCGGAGGTCGCGCCGAGCATCCGCTCGAACAGGGCGCTGCCCGTGGCGCGGGTGATGGAGACCACCCGCACCGAGCCGTCCGCCGCCGTGGTGGTGACGGCGATCTTGCGCGAGGCGGAAGCCTCGCCCGCCCCCGCCACGTTGCGGCTGGACAGGGCGATCTTCGCCGAATTGGCGGCGAGCGAGGACTGCGCCGTGTTGAAGGCGAGGGAGAGGCTCATGATGCACCCGTGCGCGGCGCGGCGGCATCAGATCAGCGCTTCAGGTTCATCAGCACGTCGAGCAGCTCGGTGCCGGTCTGGAACACCTTGGAATTGGCGGTGTAGTCGCGCTGCGCCACGATCATGCGGGTGAGTTCGGAGGCCATGTCCACGTTGGACTGCTCGGTGGCGCCGGAGAGCAGCGAACCGACGCCGCCCTCGTTGGGAAAGCCGATCTGGATGGCGCCGGAATCCAGCGTGGTGCTGTAGGCGTTGCCGGTCAAAGGCTCCAGCCGGTCCGGGCTCTGCACGGTGCCCAGCGGAATGCGGTAGATAGCGGATTTCCGGCCATTGGCATCGGTGGCGTAGACGGTGCCGTCCTTGGCGATGGAGAAGTCGGAGATGGGGCTCGGCGCATTGCCGTTCACGCTGGCGGTGAAGGGCGTGTAGGGCGCCGCAAGCTGGGACATGCCGGCGAGATCGAGCGTCAGCGTCGCCCCGTTCGGCACGGCAAGCGAGATGCTGCCGCCGGAGGCGAGCTTGCCGCTGGCGTCGAAAGTCAGCGTCTGGGTGGAAAGCGGGCCGGACGCATAGGGAAAAGTGCCGTTGGCGGGGGCGGCGGCCTGGTCGTAGACCGCAAGCTCCCACACGCCCGGATTTTCGGCGGTCTTGGTCATGTAGAGATCGAGCGTCACCGCATTGCCGAGGTTGTCGTAGGCGACCAGCGAGGACTTGTCGGTGAAGCTCGCGCCCGCCACGTTGGCGCCGGCGGTGGGGGCGGTGGCAACCGCCGCATTGGACGGCAGGTTGGCCGCGAACGTACCCTCGGTGGAGGGCGTCGCCGCGAGCTTGGTGTTCTGCAAATTGATGGGAACGAGGCCGGCCGTGCCGTTCAGCACCACGTTGGGATCGCCCGCGGAGACGTCGTAGCCCATCAGTGTGAGGCCGGCGCTGTTCACGAGGTTGCCGGTGCTGGCATCCACCTGGAACGAGCCCGCGCGGGTCAGCTGGGTCTGGCCGGACGGGTCGTTGACGAGGAAGAAGCCGGAGCCCTGCACCGCGAGATCGGTGGAGGAGGAGGTGTAGTTCAGCGCGCCCTGCTGGCTGATGGCGTAACGCACGTCCGTATTGACCGAGCCGGACTGATATTCCGTGCCGCCGGTCTCCAGCAGCAGCGAGGAGAATTGGGTGTCGGCGCGCTTGTAGCCCGCAGTGCCGGCATTGGCGATGTTGTCGGAGACCGTGCCGAGCAGGTTGGATTGCGCGGTCATCCCCGACACGCTTGTGCGCAGCATTCCGTAAAGGCTCATGGCTCGGTCCTCGTCGCGGTCTGAAAGGGCGCGCCCGCCGGAAGGAGGAGCCTGCGCCAGTGTCATCGCCGCATCTGAGGGCGGATGGCTTGCGCGGGGCTGGACTCCACCGCGCAAGCGGGAGCGGCAGTGCCGCTCAGGCCTTCAGCGCGGCCGCGAGATCGGAAAAGGCGGCAAGGCTCGGCGGGTCACCGGGGTCCTGCCGCAGCGCCTCGTAGATGCGCGGCACGATGGCCACGGCCTGATCCAGCTCGCCGTCGGCGCCGGGCTGGTAGCCGCCCATCAGGCGCAGGTCGCGCGTGTCCTCGAAGCAGGCGATCATGGCCTTCAGCCGCCGCACCAGATCGCGCTCCGGCTCGCTCCACACCTCGCCGGCCAGCCGCGAGATGGAACCGAGCAGGTTGATGGCGGGAAAGCGCCCCTGATCCGCGATGGCGCGGTCGAGCACGATGTGGCCGTCCAGCGTGCCGCGAATGGCGTCCGCCACGGGATCGTTGTGGTCGTCGCCGTCCACCAGCACCGAGAAGATGCCGGTGATGGCCCCCTCCCCCTCCATGCCCGGCCCGGCCCGCTCCAGCAGCTTCGGCAGCGTGGAGAAGACGCTGGGCGCATAGCCCCGCGCCACCGCCGGCTCGCCCGCCGCCAGCGCCACGTCGCGGGCGGCATGGGCATAACGGGTTACGGAATCGACGATGAGCAGCACGCTCTCCCCGGCATCGCGGAAATATTCCGCCACCGCCAGCGCCGCCTGCGGCGCGAGCCGGCGCATCATGGGGCTCTGGTCGGACGTGGAGACGATGACCACCGCCCGGTCACGGCTGGCGGCGAGCGGGCCTTCCAGAAACTCGCGCACCTCGCGCCCGCGCTCGCCCACCAGCGCCACCACGACGGTATCGAAACCGGCCGAGCGCGCAAACATGGAAAGCAACGTGGACTTGCCTACGCCCGAGCCGGCGAAGATGCCGATGCGCTGGCCCTCGCAGATGGGGGTGAAGATATCCACCGCGCGCACCCCGGTGACGAGCGGCCGATGCACACGCCCGCGCGCCATGGCGGGCGGCGGCTCGGCATCGAGCGGCATCCGGCAGGGGCCATGGGCCAGCGGTTCGGGCCGGTCCAGCGGGCGACCCAGCGCATCGATGACGCGGCCCTTCCAGGAGCGATCCGGGCGGAGCGCGAGGGGGCCGATGCGGAAGGCCGGCGTGCCGATGCCCACCGACACCCGCTCGTCGAACGGCTTCACCACCGCGCCCGCCGGATCGATGCGCACCACCTCGCCGATGCTGGTGCCCGACGCCTGCTCGAATCCCACCCGCTCGCCGAGCGTGACAAAGCTGGAGAGGCCGGAGACCCGCACATGGGTGGGCGCCACCTCCCGCACGATGCCGCCGACGCGGACGATGGGATTGTCCTCCAGCCCGCTCTCCACGGCGTGGCGCAGGCGCTGGAGCGCGTTGACCGGGGGCGCGCTCATCCCGGGCCAAGCTCGCGAATGGTCTGCGAGGTGGAATCTTCGGTCTGCGACACGGCGGAGGCGGCCATCTCGAAGGCGCGCTGGAGGGCGATGAGGCGCGTCATCTCGGTGACGGCATCCACGTTCGCGCCTTCCACGAAGCCCTGCCGTACCACGTTGCGGGTATAGTCCTGCACCAGCGCGGCGGGCTTGTCCGGCACCACCAGCGCACCGTCGCGGCGCGCAAGCTTCGCGTCCTCCGGAATCAGGAACAGGCCGACACGGCCGATGGCGCGCCGGTTCTGGGAAATGGAGCCATCGGTGCCGATGCGCACCGTGCCACCGGTGGGATCGATGACCACCGGCGCGCCGGAGGCATCGAGGATCGGCCGGCCGGAGAGGGTGCGCAATTCGCCCTCCGGGCTCATGCTCATCCGCCCGTCGCGGGTATAGGCGGTGGTCGCGCCGTCGCGCACCGCGAACCAACCCTTGCCCTCCACCGCGATGTCCAGAGGATTGCCGGTGGGGTTGATCGGCCCCGACTTGCGCGAGGTGTAGGTCTCGCCCGTGGAGGTAAACGACACGTCCTGCCCCCCGGCCCTGGAGACCATCTCCTCGAACCGCACCTCCTCGGCGCGGTAGCCGGCGGTGTTGAGATTGGCCACGTTGTTGGCGATGGTGGTGAGGCGCTTGTCGGCGGCGAGCTGCGCCGAGAGCGAGACGTAGAGACCTGAGCCCATCTCAGCCTCCGTATTTCAGGTTGAGGATGGAGAAGGAGGCCGCGCTCGACGTGCGGACAGAGAAGAGGTCGAGCACCGGGGCGGCATCCACGCCCTGCGCCACGTCCCACTTGGCGCTGAAGCGGCGCAGCAGCGCATCGAGCTTCGCCGGCTCCTTCAGGTCCGCAACGTTGAGCTGCGCCTTCACCGCCTTGGCCTGCTTCTCGATGGGGGCGGCCGCCATGGCGTCGGGAAAGTCGTAGATGGTCTTCACCACCTTCCAGAGCGCGGGATCGGCGAGCAAACCGTAGACGGATTTCACGGCGGGGGCCTGGCGGTGGAAATAGAGCGCGAGCTGCACACCCTCGTTGCTGGCGCCCTGGTCCGCCTCCAGCGCCTGGCGCACGTAGCGGTCCACCACCTTCTGCCCCGCCTCGGGCGATTGGGTGGCGGCGGCGCCGAGGCCCTTGAAATCGAACACCTTGGCGAAGGCCTTGAAGCGATCGTCGTTGAGCTTGTTGGCGAAGCTCTTGGGATCGGTCACGCCCTCCTTCAGCACCTTGCGCATGAAGCCCTTGGCATAGGCCATGTCCTCGAGGCCGAACGCCTTCATGGCATAGGTGAAGAGCCGGGTATCCTTCAGAAAGCCGTCGATGCTCGTCACCTTACCGATGTGCTTGAGGTAGTAGCCCGATTCGAGCGCCACCGGCTTCTCGGCCGCCTTGGTCGACAAGGAGCGCGTCATGTCGCGCGCCAGCAGGCGGTAGGTGAGGAGCGTGCTTTCCATGGGAGCATCCGCGGGGAACAGGGCGCGCGCGGCGGGAGGCCGGCGGCCGGCCTATTCCGCATGCCCTGCCTTGCGTGAGCCTTGCGGGCTTAAGGCGCTCAATATGTGAGGATTTTCGGGATCAGCCCAGCGCGGACCGGAAGACGTCATCTCTGACACCCCCCGGTCCGGCCACCCCGTGCCGGTCAGGGCTAGGCACGGGATATCGAAGGCTTCGCAACGGCCGAACATGCAACCAGAAAGGCCAGCGAGCCAAGACGCGAGTTGTGTAGCATGCACAACCCAAAGAGGGCAGAACAATCCATTCCATTTTGGCGGTGATTATGGAGTGAACGCGGGTCATTGCAAGGATCGACAGAGCACAGCCTCGCACAATCCTCGCCCCCTACCACCGGACACTGGACAGAACGGGGGAAGCCGTGGCCGTCATCATCGGAATCATTTTGGGGTTGGCCGCTACCTTTGGTGGCTTCATGGCCATGGGCGGACACCCGGAGGTGGTGTGGCAGCCGTTCGAGTTCCTCATCATCGGCGGCATCGCCTTTTCCACCTTCATCATCGCCAACCCCTTCTCGGTCATAAAGGACACGGGCTCCGGCATCATGCAGGCGGCCATGGGGACCGGGCCGAAGCGCAAGGATTTCCTCGCCCTCCTCAGCCTCCTCTACGCGCTGATGCGCGACATGCGCCAGAAGCCGCGCAACGAGATCGAGGCGCATATCGACGATCCGGCAAGCTCCGCGCTGTTCGGCCATTTCCCGAGCCTGCTCAAGGACAAGGAACTGACCCAGTACATCTGCGACTACGCCCGCCTCATCCTCATCGGCAACGCCAAATCGCACGAGATCGAGGCGCTGATGGAGCAGGAGATCTCCACCATCAAGAAGCACAAGACCAAGGCCGCCGGCGCCCTCAGCACGGTGGCGGAAGCGCTGCCCGCGCTCGGCATCTGCGCCGCGGTGCTCGGCATCGTGAAGGCCATGGGCGCCATCGACCAGTCGCCGGAAATCCTCGGCCACTATATCGGCTCGGCGCTCATCGGCACCTTCGTCGGCATCTACTCGTCCTACGCCATCATCTCGCCGCTCGCCGCCAAGGTGAAGAGCACGCGCGAGAAGCAGTGCCAGCCCTTCATCATCACCAAGCAGGCGCTCATCGCCTTCATGAACGGCGCGCTGCCGCCCATCGCGCTGGAGCACGGCCGCAAGACCATTTCCGCCGGCGAACGCCCCACCATCGACGAGGTGGAGAGCGAGGCCATCCAGGCCGCGCCGTCTGCCAACGGCACCGTGCAGCAGGCGGCCTGAGCCATGAACGCCAAATCCGCCGCCAAATCCGCCTCCAAGCATCACGACATCCGCGACATGCTGCTGGATGCCGCCGGCCTCTCGCTGGACCGGCTGCCCATGCTGCATGTGCTGTTCGACCGCATGGCCACCTTCTGCGCCGACGGGCTCCGGCAGGTGGCGGCCTCGCAGGCCTATTACTCGCTCTCCAGCGTCGAGAGCGGGCGCATCGGCGACGTGCTGGAAGCCTATGAGGGCATGGCCATTGCCGGCATCTTCAACGCGCCGTCGTGGGACAGTCAGCTCATCGTCGGCTTCGACCGCGATTTCATCTTCACCATGATCGAGGTGCTGTTCGGCGCCGACGGGTCCGAGCCACCGGTGGAGGACGAGCGCTCCTTCTCCAACATCGAGGGGCGCGTGGCGCAGTTGCTGTTCGAGCAGATGACGAAGGCGCTGAAATCCGCCTTCGCCCTCGTCAGCGACACCAGCTTCCAGTTCGAGCGGCAGGAAACCCGCATGGACTTCGCCGTGATCGGCCGGCGCAACAATCTGGCGGTGACAGCGAAATTCCTGCTGCAGGCGCTGAACCGGGGTGGCGAGATGTTCGTCACCATCCCGCAGTCCGCCCTCACGCCGCTGCGTCGCGCGCTCGCCAGCACCAGCCAGGCGGAGACCGGCGGGCGGGACCCGAAATGGGCGCAGAAGATCCGCGACGAGGTGAACCGCACCGAGGTGGAGCTGCGCGCCGTGCTGGACGAGCACGAGGTGACCCTCGGCGACATCGCCGCCCTCAAGGTCGGCCAGATCCTCAAGCTCGACGCCACCCCCGCCAGCCGGGTGAAGCTGGAGAGCGCCGCCCAGCCGCTCTTCTGGTGCCATCTCGGCCAGTCGGACGGCGGCTACGTGGTGCGCCTCGACGAGCAGATCAACCAGCATCAGGACTTCATCGATGACATCCTTCCCCGCTGATCTCATCCTGCTCGCGGCCCTCGTCGTCACCACCGCCTCGGTCGCCCTGCTCAACCGCCGGCTCAAGGCGGTGGACCGGCTGAACGCCGACTACGGCAAGGCGCTGGCGGAGGCCTCCGCCGCCCTCATCTGCGCCCGCGACGCCCTCGACACCTTCGGCCGCGACGGCCGCGAAGTGCTGGTGCTGCTCGCCGGCCGCATCGACACCGCCCACGAGCTGATCGCCGAGATCGACGCGCGGAAATCCCCCGCGTCCCTGGCGCCTGAACTCAGCGACCGCTGACCGCCCTCTCGAATCCGGATCAAAGCCATGCCCGCTCCCGACATCGAAACCATGACCCCCTCCAGCGCGCTGGACGAAGCGCTGCTCGCCAAGGCCGGCGAGACGCTCGGCTCCGGCGCGGGGCTTGAGACCGTCAAGCGCATCCCGGTGCTGCTGCAGGTCGTGCTCGGCTCGGCCTCCATGCCGGTGTCGAGCCTCCTGAAGCTCAATCGCGGCACCGTCGTGCCCCTCGACCACCGGGTGGGCGAGCCGGTGGACGTGGTGGTGAACGGCCGCGTCATCGCCCGCGGCGAGGTGATGGTGGTGGAGGACGACAATTCCCGTTTCGGCGTCTCCCTGACCGAGATCGTCGGCCCCAACGACGCCGACGCCGGCTGAGGCGGCCATGGCGGCTGCGAGCGCGGCGAAGCCGCGTCCCCTCCAGGGCATAGACCGCGTGGCGGCCCTGCTGATGGCCATGGGCACGCCCGCGGCCAACCGCGTGATGAAGCATTTCGAGGCGGACGAAATCCGCCTCATCACCCGCTCCATCGCGTCGCTGAAGCCGGTCAGCACGGCTCAGATCGAAAGCCTGGTCGAGGATTTCGCCAGCAATTTCGCCGGCGGGGCGAACCTCGTCGGCACCGTCGCCGACGTGGAGCGGCTGCTGCAGGGCGTTCTGCCGCCTGAGCAGATCGCCGACATCATGAACGACATCATGGGGGCGGCGAACCAGTCCATCTGGGACCGCATCTCCACGGTCAACGAGAACGTGCTCGCCACCTACGTCGCCAAGGAGCACCCGCAGACCGCCGCGCTGATGCTCTCCAAGGTGAAGCCCGCCTGCGCCGCCAAGGTGCTGAGCTTCATCCCGGAGGACAAGCGCAACGGCATCATGCGGCGGATGCTCACCTTCAAGCCCATCGTGGACGCCACCATGCAGGTCATCGAGCGCACGGTGCACGAGGACTTCATGATGAACTTCTCGCGCAATGCCGGTGCCGACCCGCACGCGCGCATGGCCGACATCATCAACAAGATGGACCGCGACGCCATGGAGACGGTGCTCGCGAGCCTCGCCTCGACGCGCCCGAAATCGGCGGAAATCCTGAAGGGCCTGCTCTTCACCTTCGACGACATCGTGAAGCTGACGCCGCGCGCCCGCACCGCGCTGTTCGACCAGGTGCCCACCGACAAACTGGTGCTGGCGCTGAAGGGCACCGATCCCGAATTCCGCGAGATCATCCTCCAGTCCCTCGGTGCCCGCGTGCGCCGCATGGTGGAGCAGGAGATGGCCGGCAGCGAGCCGGCCCCGGCCAAGGACGTGATGGAGGCCCGCCGCACCGTCACCGACCTCGCCCTCGACATGGCGGGGCGCGGCGAGATCGAGATTTCCTCCGGTACGGAGGAAGATGCCTATGTGCGCTGAGCGCCATGCCCTTCTGACCCCGCCGCTGCGGGGGCGCCATGTCTGAGGAACAGGACAAGGAGAGCAAGACAGAAGAGGCGAGCGAGAAGAAGATTTCCGACGCCGTGGAGAAGGGCAACGTGCCGTTCTCGCGGGAGGCGACGCTGTTCGCTTCGCTCCTCGGCATCCTCGCCATCCTCGCCTTCTTCGTCGCGTCCCCGGTGCGGCTGCTGACCGCCGACCTCTCCCGCCTCATCGACGATCCCGCCGGCTTTCCCATCGCCACCGGCAACGATGCGGTGTCCATCCTGTGGGGCGCGCTGGCGGGAGCCGGACGCTTTCTGATGCCCATGGTGATCGTGCTGATGCTCGCCGGCCTCGTGGCCTCGGGCTTCCAGAACGTGCCGTCGCTGGTGGCGGAGCGCATCCGGCCGCAATGGTCGCGGGTGTCGCCCTCGGCCGGCTTCAAGCGCATCTTCGGCACGCAGGGACACATCGAGTTCGGCAAGGCGCTGTTCAAGCTCTTCGCCATCGGCATCGTCGCGGCCCTCGTGCTCTATGCGCAGGAACATGAGGTGGTGAATGCCATGTTCACCGATCCGCTGCGCCTGCCGGCCGTGCTCCTCGCCCTTGCCATGCGGCTCGTCGCCACCGTGTGCGTCGTCACCATCGGGCTGGTGGCCGCCGACATCGTGTGGTCGCGGGTGAGCTGGAAGACCAACCTGCGCATGACGAAGCAGGAGGTGAAGGACGAGTTCAAGCAGGCCGAGGGCGATCCCATGGTGAAGGCGCGCATCCGCGCCGTCGCCCGTGAGCGGGCGCGCCAGCGCATGATGAACGCCGTGCCCAAGGCCACCGTCGTCATCGCCAACCCGACCCATTACGCCGTCGCCCTCCAATACGACCGGCAGACCGGCGGCGCGCCGCTGGTGGTGGCCAAGGGGGTAGACCTCATCGCCCTCAAGATCCGCGAGATCGCGGAGCGCCACGGCGTGCCGGTGATCGAGGACCGTCCGCTCGCCCGCGCCCTGTTCGCGGCGGTGGAGGTGGACCAGTGGATTCCGCAGGACTTCTACCGGCCGGTGGCGAAGATCCTGCACTACATCTATGCGAGGCCGGGCCATGGCGCGAAATGAGTTCCTCCGCCTCCAGCGTCTCGCCGCCCGGCCGAAGATGGAGCGGCTCGCCTGCGAGCGCGTTCTGGCCGGCGCGCTGCGCGAGGTGATGACCGAATTGTTCTTCACCAATGCCGGCCTGCTCATGGCCTATATCCATGCCGGGCAGACCAACATCATCGACGACATCGTCGCCTCCTGCGCCGAGCGCTCCCTGAAGCCGGGCGCGCTGCGCTATGGCGGGCAGGCCATGATCCAGGCCGACTGGGGCGTCGCCCCCACCGTCGCCATGGACATGGAGCTCGGCTGTGCCGACTGCTCGCTCTACTTCCGCATCATCTTCGATGCGGGCACCGTGGGCGTGGAGATGGACAGCATCCTCTACCACGGCGATGAGCCCGCGCCCGATGCCCTGCTCGAACACCTCACGGCGACGCTGGAGGGCGTGCGCCTGAGTGCGTGAGAGGGCGGCCAGCCTCGGGCAAGGTTCGCGCGCTAGGAAACGGTCATCCCTCGCCCCTTTCAGAAGGCGCGCGAACCATCCGGGGAATGTGCCATGGAGCCCCTGTTCCTGTTCAATCTCGCCTCGCGGCACGCCCAGTGGGCCACGGTGCGGCAGACGGCCATCGCGGGGAACATCGCGAACGCCAACACCCCCGGCTACAAGGCGGTGGACGCCGAGCCCTTCGCCGCCATCCTCGACCGCACCCGCCTCGCCGTCGTCCGCACCTCCGGCAGCCACATGGACGTGGCGGCGGGCGGCATCGGCGCCGCCAAGGTCGCGCCGCGCGACGGCTGGGATACGTCCCATTCCGGCAACAGCGTGAGCCTTGAGCAGGAGATGCTGAAGGCCGACGAGGTGAACCGCGCCTATTCGCTCAACACCTCCATCGTCCGCTCCTTCCACCGCATGATCCTCGCGAGCGTGAAGTCATGATCGGCGATCCCTTCAAGACCATCACCGGCATCGCCTCGAGCGGCCTCGCCGCGCAGACCCAGCGCATGCGTATCGTCGCCGAGAACATCGCCAATGCGCGTTCCACCGGCACCACGCCGGGCGCCGACCCCTATCGCCGCAAGACGGTGGAGTTCACCCAGGAGCCCGACCGCGCCCTCGGCGCATCGCGGGTGAAGGTGAAGGCCACGAGCGTGGACCGCAGCGCCTTTTCCGTGGAGTTCGACCCCGGCAACCCCGCCGCCGACGCCGAGGGGCGGGTGAAGGTGCCGAACGTCAATCCGCTCGCCGAAATGGCGGATCTGAGGGAGGCCGGCCGCAGCTACCAGGCCAACCTCCAGATGATCAAGCAGGCGCGCTCCATGGTCGCCATGACCATCGATCTGTTGAGGACGCCGTGATGATCGATGCCGTTTCCCTCAATGCGCTGAGCCGCACCACCGCCACGAGCGCCACCACCGCCGCCCGCGCCACCGAGGCGGCGAGCGCCACCCAGAGCGCGGGCAGCATCTCCGACTTCTCCACCATGCTCGCCCGCATGTCGTCGGACGCCGTGGATCAGGTGAAGACGGCGGAGGTGAGCGCCATCTCCGGCATCCACGGAAAGGTCTCCGTGCAGCAGGTGGTGGAGGCGGTGATGTCGGCCGAGCAGACGCTCCAGACCGCCATCGCGGTGCGCGACAAGGTGGTCGCCGCCTACCAGGAAATCAGCCGGATGGCCATCTGAGGAGAGTGACATGAGAGCTTTGGCCATCGCCGCGACCGGCATGTCGGCCCAGCAGACCAATGTGGAGGTGATCGCGAACAACATCGCGAACATCAACACCACCGGCTTCAAGCGCGCCCGCGCCGAGTTCACCGACCTGCTCTATCAGGCCGAGCGCGCCCAGGGCGTGCCCAATCAGGACGGCGCGGAGCCGGTGCCGGAGGGCGCCCTCGTCGGCCTCGGCGTGCGCACCATCGGCATCCGCAATCTGCATCTGCAAGGCCCGCTGGCGCAGACCGGCAACCCGCTCGACCTCGCGCTCAACGGCCGCGGCTGGTTCCAGATCACCAGCCCCTCGGGCGACACGCTCTATACCCGCGCCGGCTCGTTCAACAAGGGCCCGACCGGCCAGATCGTGACCGCCGACGGCTATGCGCTGAACCCCGCGCTGACCTTGCCACAGGATGCGAGCAGCATCGTCATCAACGAGTCGGGCCAGGTCTATGCGCAGATCGCCAACCAGACGTCGCCGACGCTGGTGGGCCAGCTGACGCTCGCCACCTTCGCCAACGATTCCGGCCTCGAGCCGCTGGGCGACAATCTCTATCGCGAGACCTCCGCCTCCGGCCAGCCGGTGACCGGCGTCGCCGGCACCACCGGCTTCGGCGCCGTGGTGCAGGGATATCTGGAAGGATCGAACGTGGATCCCATCAAGGAGATCACCCAGCTCATCCAGGCGCAGCGGGCCTATGAGATGAACTCCAAGGTGATCCAGGCCGCCGACGATATGGCCGGCGTGGTCTCCAAGGGCATCCGGTGAACGGGGTTGCGGAGATGACTCATCCGCAGCGGCGGGCCGCCCGTAGGAGGGCGTGGTTGCAGGCCGGCATCGCTGCCAGCATTTCGACCATGCTCTGCGCCGTGGCCGCCCCTGCGACGGCGCAGAGCATTTCCTCCCTTGCCCAGCAAGCCGCCGCCGGCCGCGAGGAGGTCGATGCGCCGCGCGCCGCGCCCGTACGCCCGCCGGCCGAGGCCGTGCCGATGGCGCGCATTCCGGTCGCCGCCGTCACCCTCTATCCCGGCGATGTCATCTCCGCCGGAATGCTCGCCCAGCGCGAGGTGTCCGATGCCGTGCTCGACCGCGGCGGCATCGCGCTCCAGTCCTCCGCCGTGGTGGGCAAATCGGCCCGGCGGGTCATCGCCGCCGGCCAGCCGGTGCCGCTCAATGCGCTGGTGGATGTGACCCTCGTCACCAAGGGCGTCGCCACCCGCATCCAGCTGAAGGACGGCGGGCTCGCCATCTCCGGCTACGGCATGCCGCTCGATTCCGGTGCGGCCGGCGCCACCATCCGGCTCAAGAACATGGATTCCGGCCAGATCATCGTCGGCGAGGTGGCGGGCGACGGCACCGTATGGGTGAAGACGCGATGATCCGCCTCGCGCTCGCGGCCCTCGCCGCGCTCCTTGCCGCGCTCCTCGCGTTCGCCGGCCCCGCCGCCGCGCAGGCGACGACGCGCATCAAGGACATCTCCTCCATTCAGGGCGTGCGCGACAACCAGCTTGTCGGCTACGGCCTCATCATCGGCCTCCAGGGCACCGGCGACACGCTGCGCAATTCGCCCTTCACCGAGCAGGCCATGCAATCCATGCTCGACCGCATGGGCATCAACGTGCAGGGCCTGTCGCTCCGCGCCAAGAACGTGGCGGCCGTGGCCGTCACCGCGAACCTGCCCGCCTTCGCCGGCCTCGGCACGCGCATCGACGTGACCATCGCTTCGCTCGGTGATGCGACGTCCCTGCGCGGCGGCACGCTGCTCGTGACCCCGCTGAACGGTGCGGACGGCGTGACCTATGCGGTGGCGCAGGGCCAGATCGTGTCCGGCATCCAGATCACCGGGCAGGCGGAGACGCTGAGCCAAGGCGTGCCCACCGCCGGCCGCATCGCCAATGGCGCGCTGGTGGAGCGGCAGATCCCCGGCCAGCTGTCCGAGCTGCCGGAAATCCTCATCGACCTCACCAATCCCGATTTCCGCACCGCCGCTTTGATGGCCGACGTGATCAACGCCTATACCCACGCCCGCTACGGCAAGCGCCTCGCCCGCGAGCGCGATCTGCGCACGGTGGTGGTGCAGCGCCCGCCCCATTCCGGCACCGCCCGCTTCATCGCCGAGATCGGCGAACTGCGCATCACGCCGGACACGCCGGCCAAGGTGGTGGTGGACCAGCGCACCGGCACGGTGGTCATCGGCCGCAACGTGCAGGTCTCCACCTTCGCCGTCACCCAGGGCAATCTCACCGTGCAGGTGACGGAGACGCCCGAGGTGTCGCAGCCCGAGCCCTACACCTTCGGCGAGACCGTGGTGGTGCCGCGCACCAACATCCAGGCGGACGAGAGTGGCGGGCCCATCGGCATCGTGCGCGGCACCAATCTCCAGCAATTGGTGAACGGCCTCAACCGCTTCGGGCTGAAGCCCTCGGACATCATCTCCATCCTCCAGGCGGTGAAGACCTCCGGCGCGCTGCAGGCCGAGCTGGTGTTCCAGTGACGGGCGGCGCGGCCGCCATCTCCCGCAAGCGTCGCGCAAGTCTCTCCCCCTAGACCTCGACCATCCAAGGCGCCCGTGCCCCCGCACGGCGCCGCCCCTCGGGGAAGAGGAGGAGGTTCCATGTCCGTCTCGACGGTCCTCATCGACGCCGCCATCATCTATGCGATCGTCTCGGTCTCGTGCTCGCTGTTCGTGGGCGTTGTCGCGCTCCGGCGCGTGACCTGCACGCGACTTCGCATCCTCGTCGTCTCAGCCCGCCGCCGCAGGGCCGCCCGGGCCAGGAGCGGCACCGCGCTGGCGCTCGCCGCGCTCTGCGGCACCGTCCTGATGCTCCCGGCCGATGGCCGCGCCGAACCCGCCGCTGGTGCCGATGCCGCCGCCGGCGAGAATGCGGCGCTCTACTGCCGCAACATCGCCGATGCCGCCGCCGACGCCCGCTTCACCCGCCAGCAGGCCGCGCTCGCCGCCATGGAGAAGGAGATCGAGGCCCGCCTCGCCCAGCT
>NZ_JAYRPE010000087.1:0-7698 GCF_041911315.1 Xanthobacter sp.
CGTCGTCCTCGGCGCGGGCGGCGCCGGGCAGCAGCAGGGCGCCGGCGAGGAGGAGGAGAAGGCTAGGCCGGGTCATGAGGGCGCCTTCAGCAGGATCTCGATGCGCCGGTTCTGCGGCGCGTTGGGATCGGCATTGTTCTTCAGATTGCGGTCGGCGAGGCCCTCGATGGCGGTCACGCGCTTCTCGTCGAGGCCGCCGCGCACCAGCATGTAGAGCGCCATGTGCGCCCGCGCGCTGGAGAGCCGCCAGTTGTCGTAGGTGTCGGAGCGGAACGGCCGCGCATCGGTATGGCCGCGAATGACGATCTCGCCCGGCCGCGCGCCGAGCTTCTTGGCGATCTCGCCCATGGCCCGCACGAAGCGGGCGTCCGGCACCGCCGAGCCTACAGGGAACATGGTGAAGTCGAGATCGTCGGTGAGATCGACGATGAGACCTTCCTTCGTCGCCCGCACATCCACGCGCGGTGCTGCGCCCGGCGTGCCCACGGTGGCGGCGACCACCTGCTTCAGCTCGCTTTCCAGATCGCGTGCCGCCTTGCCGGCTGCCGCGGCCTGCGCAGCGGCCGCTTGTGCCTTCTCGGCCTGAGCCTTCTCCGGCTCCCCCGGCTTCGCGGCGCCGGTGGTGGCATCCGGGCGGCCGGAGGGCTGGTCCACCTTGGAGGGCTTGGCCTGCGGATTGCGCGCCTGCCGGCCGCTGGACATCTGCCAATAGGTGGGATCGAACGGATCGCGGTTCACGTCGCCGGCGCCCGTGCCGGGCGAGCCGGTATCGCCGACGGCGGCGTCGGGCGTGCCGCCCGCCCGCGCGTCGGCATCGCCGGCCAGCTTGTTCAGCACCGCATAGGGATCGCGGAACGCGGCGCGCTCCTTGTCGCCCTGCTGGCGGTCATCGCCCGCGCCGGTCTCGCGCCCCGTGGTGTTCTTGAGGCTGGATTGTTTGTCGCCGTCGGAAGACGTGCCCTTGGCCTTGGTGTCCTCGGGATCGTTCAGCCCGCGCACGTCGGTGATGCTGGAGGCGAGGTCTACCGGGTTGAAGTAATTGGCGATGGCCTTGCGTGTATCCTTGTCGGTGACGTTGATGAGCCACATGATGAGGAAGAAGGCCATCATCGCCGTCATGAAGTCGGCATGCGCCACCTTCCAGGCGCTCGAATGGTGCTCGTGCTCTTCGTCGTCGTGGCGCTTGACGATGATGATCTCGCCGTGGGGCTCCTTGCCGGACATGGCGCGCTCCCCTCAGTTGCCGCGGGCGGCGGCGGCCGCCCAGCCGGAGAGCTGGGTTTCCAGCACGCTGTCGTCGCAGGTGATGCGAAGGTCGCTCGCCGGTCCTTCCGCGAGAACGATGCCCTGCACGTCCGAGAGCCGCGCGGATAGTGCCGCCGCGAGGTCGCCCGAGCCGGTGATGGTGATGGAAGGTCCCGCCGCCCCGCCGCGCAGAAGCTCGCGTACCCGCCGGGCCAGTTCGTCGAGCGCGCGGGCGCGGGCGGCGCCGCTCACGAAGGGGCGCAGCACGGCGGCGAGCGCTTCGGAGAGGCGCGCTTCCACTGTGTCGAGGCCGGTGCCGATGAGGCCGGCCAGCCGCTCGCTTTCCTCGGCGCACCAGCGGGCGCGGGCCTCGCCGATCTCCTCTTCGAGGCGCGCGGCGAAGGCGGCCTCGGCATCGGCGAGCTGCTGCTCGCAGGCGGCGAGGGCGATGGACGCCTCCTCCAGCGCCACACGGCGGGCCTCCTCGGCCGCCGCGCGGAGGGCCTCGGCGCCGGGTTGCTCGTGCGGGCGCAAGGCGGGCGTCGGCGTGATCGCGGGAACGGGCGGCACGGCGCTCACCGGAGCGGAGCCTCTGGCTGGTCCGCGCGGCGCGACGCCGAAATGGGGCAGGTGGTTGAGAAGCGCGGTGGTGCTCATACACGGGCATCCTGATGCAGCCACTGGCGCAGGATCGCGGCGACCTGCTCCTCATCGAACTCGACGATCTGCTCCAGCCGCTTCTGCGGCGAGCGGTTGAGCCGGCTGGTGAGATCCTCGATCAGGCTCAGCGCGCCCGGCGCCGGCTCTCCGGCGGCGGGGTCGCCCGGCACCATGGAGGGGCCGGCGACGGCGGCGAGCGGGGCGCCGCCCGCCAGCATGGCGGCCTCGATGGCTTCGGCATCCTCCACCTCGTCGCGCTCGGGGCGGGCGAGGATGGCGCGCACGGCGGGCCTGAGGCCGAACCAGATCACCAGGCCGGCGACGATGAGGATGGTGGCGGCATTGATCATGGTGCCGGCCTGCCGCAGCAGCAGCTCGGACCACGGCAGCGGAGGCACCGGCTCCAGCGCCGCCCCGCCATTGGCGAAGGAGACCGCCGCGACCTTCAGCTTGTCGCCGCGTTCCTTCTCGAAGCCGGAGGCGGAGGCGACGAGCTGCTCCACCTCGTAGAGCTGCTGCTCCACCGGAATGGCGTCGGCGCCGCCGGCCGCGCCCATGAGGCGCTCCTTGTTCACCAGCACGGCGATGGAGAGGCCGCGCACGACGAAGGCCTCGCGCACGGTCTGCACGGTGCGGGTGGAGACCTCGAAATTGGTCAGTTCCTCGCGGCGGGAGGAGTTCTCGTTGGAATCGGTGCCGCCGTCGCCCTGCTGCTGCTGGCCGGGGATGTTCTGCTGCACCGACGTATTGGGCTGCTTGGTCTTGTTCTGGCTCTGACCCAGCTCCTTCACCACCCGCACCGAGCGCTCCACCTTGGAGGCGGGATCGAACGTGGTCTCGGAGGTGGTGACGCGATCGGTGTCGAGGCGGGCCGACACCTGCACCTCGAAATTGCCGAGGCCGAGATAGGGGGCGAGCGTGCGGCGGACCTTCTCCTCGGTCTCGCGGCTCACCTGCTGCTGGAGCATGGCCTTCTTGCCGGCGGCGGCGCTGGCACCGTCCTCGCTGGAGGAGAGCACCGCGCCCTCGGTGCTGAGCACCGTCACCTGGTCCATCTTCAGGCCGGGAATGGCGGCAGCGACGAGGTGGCGGATGGCCTGGGCGGTGGAGGCGTCCTCCGCCGTCTCGGTGCGGATGACGACGGAGGCGGAGGCGCTCTGCTGGTCGCGGCGGAACGAGCCGCGCTCGGGCAGCACGATATGGACGCGCGCCGCCTTGATGCCCTTCATGGTCTGGATGGTGCGGGCGAGCTCGCCCTCCAGCGCGCGCACCCGCGTCACCTCCTGCATGAAGGAGGTGAGGCCGAAGGCGCGGACGTCGTTGAACAATTCGTAGCCGGTGTTGCCGCTCTGCGGCAGGCCCTTCACCGCCAGCAGCATGCGGGCGCGGGCGGTGTCGGAATGGGAGACGAGGACGGTGGTGCCGTCCGCATTCACGTCGAACGGGATGCCCGCGTCCTTCAGCGCGCCGCCGATGCGGTTCACGTCCTCGCGGGTGAGGTTGGCATAGAGCGGCTCGCGCTCGGGCTGGCCGAGATACCAGGCGCCGAGCGCCACGGCAGCCACCGCCGTGAGGGCGATCAGCGCCAGCGCGATCAGGCGGCGCGCGCCGAGGTCGCGCAGATTGCGCCAGAGTTGCTCCAACTGCTCTTTGCCGATCATCGGCGGATCTCGTCTGATTGCGGCCGGCGCGCGCGGGGCGCGGCCGGGAACAGGGACCGGGCACGCGCCAACCGGAAGATCCGGTCGCGCTCATGTGCCTCGGGCGGCAATCTCGACGGTCAAACTTGCATGGGCGTTGCGGGGGCTCTGCGTCTCCCCTCTCCCCTTGCGGGAGAGGGGCCGGGGGTGAGGCCGGGCGCGATCCCCGCGTCCGCTCGTGCTGCGCCAGCCCCCTCACCCGTCTCGCGGCCTTGCCGCGATCCACCCTCTCCCGCGAGGGGAGAGGGGAAGAAGACGAAAAAAATGGCCACGCTCCGGGGGCGGAGGTGGCCGAGGGGGGCGTCGGGGGGACGCAGAAACTCAGGGCGCGCCGGAGAGCCGCGGGAGGGAGCGGCGCCGGCGCGCGGACCGCCGCGCCCGGAGGCGCGGCGGCGGACGCGATCAGCGGAACAGGGTCATCACGTTCTGCGAAGAGCTGTTCGCGATGGACAGGGACTGCACCGCGAGCTGCTGCTGCGTCTGCAGGGCCTTCAGCTTGGTCGATTCCTCTTCCATGTTGGCATCCACGAGGGTGCCGATGGAGGAGGTGTTGAGGTCGATCAGGCTCTGGGCGAAGGTCTGCTGAGAGTCGAGCCGGGTCGAGGTGGTGCCGAGCGTGGTGGCGCCGTTCTGCAGCTGCTGCATGGTGGCGTCCACGACCTTCACATAGGCCTGGATCTTCGCGAGGTCCGCATCGGTGTTGCCGAGGCTGGACACGTCGAAGTCCGTGATGGACTCGGTGCCGGCCGTGGCGGTGCCGCCGATGACGTACTTGGTGTCCATGAAGCCCTTGAGGCTGCCCGCGGTCGTGTCCACGGTCACGGTGGCGCCGCCGGTGACGTTCGCCGCCGTCGCCACAGCCGTGACGGCCTTGTCGAGGGTCGTGGACGTGCCGGTGGAGGTGCCGGCGGTGGAGGCGTCATAGACGGTGAACGTGCCGGTATCGATGGCGGTGGAGCCCACCGTCACGGTCGAGCCGGTGCGCGAGAAGGACGACAGCAGGTTCTTGGTGCCGTTGAAGCCCGAGGCGCTGGTGTCCACCGACAGCCAGTTGCTGCCGTTCATCACGGTGTTGTCGGCGGTGGTCTTGATCTCGCTGACGTAGGACGAGATTTCCGTCTGCAGCTTGGCCCGGTCGACGTTCGGCGAGAGGGCGGCCGTCAGGTTGTTCTTGATCTTCGCCAGCGAGGCGACCACCGCGTTGACGCCGCTGGAGGCCGCATCCACCGAGTTCTTGTCGAGGCTCATGGCATCCTTCACCGCGCCCAGCGCCCCGTTGTCGGAGGTCAGGGTGGTGGCGATGGACCAGTAGGCCGCGCCGTCGTTGGCGGAGTTGATCCGCTTGCCGGTGGAGACGTGGGCGTTGGTGGTGTCGAGGTTGGAGTTGATCGTCCGCAGGGTCTGCAGGGCGACCATGGCGGAGTTGTTGGTGATCAGGCTGGTCATGGGAATGTCCCTCTGTGACTTGGAATGAAGGGGGACATGCCGGGCTCGCACCGGCATGGCAGGGCGGCATCATGCCTTTGGATGGCCGGCCCGCAGAGCACGCGCCGATCTGATTGCACCGCAATCAGATCGGATGACGCGTTCTCTTCGCTCTAGGGGTCCGGCGCCCGGCCCTTTGCGGCGCCGGTCAACCTGCCATGGAAGAGACGATAGGGCGGCAAGCTTGCGCGAGGCTTGCTCGCCTCGGTGCTCTCAGAAGAACGAGCGGATCAGCCCGCCGACCAGCAGGTTCCAGCCGTCGATGAGGATGAAGAACAGGATCTTGAACGGCAGGGAGATGACCGCCGGCGGCATCATCATCATGCCCATGGACATGACCAAAGTCGCGACGATCATGTCGATGATGAGAAACGGCAGGACGATGAGAAAGCCGATCTCGAACCCGCGCCGCAGCTCCGAGATCATGAAGGCGGGGATGAGCACCCGCATGGGCACTTTCTCTTCGCTCGCCTTCTCCGGCGCTGCCGGGGCATTCGCGGCCTCCTCCGCAGGCTTGTCGCGGGAGGCGATGTCGGCGAACAGCTTCAGGTCTTTGCCGCGCACATGGGTGAGCATGAAGTCGCGGAACGGGTCGGCGATGCGTTGCAGCGCCTCTTCCTCGCCGATCCGGTTCTCGGTGAGGGGCTTCACCCCGTCCTGCCAGGCGCGGTCGAAGGTCGGCCCCATCACGTAGAAGGTCATGAATAAAGAGAGCGAGACCAGCACCAGGTTGGCCGGCGTGGAGGGCAGGCCGAGGCCCGAGCGCAGGAAGGAGAAAGCGATCACGAAGCGGGTGAAGCTCGTGACCATGATGAGCAGCCCCGGCGCCACGGACAGTACCGTGAGCAGGGCGACCATCTGGATGAGCCGCCCCGCCGTGCTGCCGCCGCCCTCGGGCAGAAGCTGCTCCAGCGACGGCAACTGCGCGGCGCCCTGTGCAAGGGCCGGCGCGGCGGACAGGAGCAGGCCGGCGACGAGCGCGCACATCAGCGCCGACTGGCGCGCGGGCGCCCTCACTGCACCACCAGCGTGGAGAGGATCAGTTCGTCCACCTTGCCGTCGGAGCGGGCGCGGGCCCGCTCGTTCAGGTCCTCGCGCAGGTGCTGGAGCGCGCTCGGGCCTTCGAGCTGGCTGAGCGCGAGGGTGCGCATATAGGCCATGATGTCCTCGCGCAGCTCGGCGGCGGTCACGTCCGGGTTCACCAGCGCGCCGTTCTTGAACACGATGGCCGTCTCGATCCGGATGAAGGTGGAGGAGGGCGCGGACAGGTTCACCACCACCGGTTTGAGATCCTTCAGCACCAGGTCGCCGGAATGGCGCAGCGGCGGCGCCGGCTTCTTCTCCGGCTCGGCGGCGACCTTCTTCGTCACCGCCTGCTCCACCGTGCCGGCGAGCTGGAGCCCGAGCCCCGCCCCGGCGGCGAGCGCCAGCAGCGTGACGATGAGGAGTGGCACGAGGAGGCCGGGCTTCTTCTCCGGCGCTCCGTTCGGGCCGAGGGCTTTGGCGGGGGCTGCGGTGGCCATCACGTCACCAGGGCGTCACGACGTCGTAAATGCGCTGGCCCCAGGCGGGCTGCTGCACATCCGTGAGCCGGCCGCGTCCGCCATAGGAGATGCGCGCCTCCGCGATCTTGTCGTAGGGGATGATGTTGGTGGACGACACGTCCAGCGGGTTGACGATGCCAGCGATGGTCAGTTCGCGCACCTCGTAGTTCACCAGGATCTCCTGCGAGCCGCGAATGACGAAATTGCCGTCGGGCAGGATCTCCGTCACCACCACCGCCACGGAGAGGCGCAGCTTCTCCGAGCGGTCGATGTTGCCCTTGCCCTTGGTCTTGGTGTCGCCGTTGATGTCGAGATTGCCGGAGCCCGCGCCCGCGTTCGCGCCCTTGCCGAAGCCGGAGAGGGTGAGCGCCGCGTCGAAGCCGAGATTGCTTTTTGATTCCCGCGAGCGGTCGGTGGCGTTGTCGAACTGCGCCTTGTCGTCGATGGCGATGGCGACGCGGATCACGTCGCCCACCTTGGCCGCCCGCAGGTCGCGATACATGCTCTGGGAGCGGTTGAGGTCCCAGGTGGAGCGGAAGGTGGTCTTCTGCGGCTGCTGGAAGGTCATCGGCAGCGGGTCGCGCTTGGCGGTGTCGAGGCCGTAGCCCACGGGCGTCAGCGTCGGCCCGGTGGCGAGGTTGTCATAGGTGCTCTTGCAGCCGGCGAGGGCGAGGCAGGCAAGCGCCGCGAGGGCGATCTGCGGGGCGGGGCGCATGGCGTGAGGGGCCTTTCTGGCGCGCATCAGCCCGGCCGCCCGGCGGTGCGGGGGGCGTCCGGCCGCGCGTCCTGCGCGCGGCGGGCCATGCCCACCATGGTGGAGGTGAGGCGGGCCGCGCGGGCCGGCTCGCTCTCGTTGAGGATGGCGCTGGCGACGCGGGGCGAGAGCCGCGCCAGCACGGCGGCCGCCATGTCCTCGTTCATGGCCGCGAGCTGGGCGGCAGCGGCGTCCGGGCGCATCTGGGAGACGACGGCGATGAGGCTCTCGTCGGCCTTCTTCAGGAACGCCTCGCGGCGCGCCAGCCATTCCTGGTATTCGGCGCGCTTGGCCTCGAGCTGGGCGAGGC
>NZ_JAYRPE010000088.1:0-6398 GCF_041911315.1 Xanthobacter sp.
AGCGCCTCTTCCACCGCGATCTCGTCGAACGGGTTCATGGACATCTTGACGTTGGCCAGCTCCACGCCCGACCCGTCAGACTTCACCCGGACCTTAACGTTGTAATCCACCACCCGCTTAACGGGCACCAGGATCTTCATCGACACGCGCTCCCCGTTCCCGAAATCTCGACCGGCGGTCGTAAAATCCGCCGATAAACGTGACTTCCGCTCTTATCCCTGCATTGCAGCATTTCTTGCGGGCGGGCAACGTAGGAGGGGCCAGAAAGTGTGTCAACGCTCGCTCCGGCGCGGCGTTCGGACGCCCTGTTCGCGGATGCTTGGCACGCCGGAGGGATCGCGATCGAACAGGGCGACGCCCGGCCGGCGCATCAGCGCCACCAGAACGGCTCCGGCGAGGAAGCCGCCCACGTGCGCCCACCACGCCGTCTCCTGGTCCGAGCTCGACAGGATCTGCCACACCTGAAGGCCGAACCAGGCGCCGATGGCCCAGTAGGCCGGGACGCGGAGCGGGATCTTCATCAGCACCAGCGCCCACAGGCGGATGTTCGGGTGCAGCACCAGATAGGCCGCGATCACCCCGGCCACCGCTCCGGACGCCCCGACCAGCGGCGCTTCCGAGCCCGGCTCGGCCACCACATGGACCAGCCCGGCGATGACCCCGCATAACAGATAGAACAGGAGGAAGCGGGCATGGCCCATGGCGTCCTCCACATTGTCGGCGAACACCATGAGGAAGGCCATGTTGCCGATGAGGTGCAGCCATCCGCCATGCAGGAACATGTAGCTGACGAGGGTGAGGGCCGGCGGCAGCCGCTCGTACCCCTCGGGTAGGATGGCGACGCCGCTGACCACAGCGGGAATGGCTCCGAAGCCGAGCACGCCGGCCTCGCTCACCGGCCCGAACGCGCCGTGCTGGAGCGCCACGAAGACGAACACGTTCAGCGCCACCAGCCCCCAGGTGACGTAGGGGCGGCGCACATGCTCCAGGGGATTGGTGTCGGCAAGCGGAACGAACATC
Source organism: Xanthobacter sp. (assembly GCF_041911315.1). Classification (NCBI taxonomy): domain Bacteria; kingdom Pseudomonadati; phylum Pseudomonadota; class Alphaproteobacteria; order Hyphomicrobiales; family Xanthobacteraceae; genus Xanthobacter; species Xanthobacter sp. The sequence goes on from NZ_JAYRPE010000088.1 coordinate 1,021, forward strand.
ACACGGTCCCGGGGACCCGTCCGCCGCCTGCGGCCGTCCTGTCCCGTGGCGGCGAGCTTAGAGCATTTTCGCGCGGGGTGGATACCGCCCCGCGTGAGGAAAATGCGTTGGCTCAATAGCCTAGGGTGTTTTTCCGATGCGGCGGAACGGGGACGCGCTCTGACGCGGAGGGCCGCGCCTTGGCGACGGAGCCTGCGTCAGGTCCGGCGCCTTCAGCTGCTCCTTCAGCGACTCTTGCCCGGCACCCACAGCACGTCCGCCGCGCCGCGGGCGTTGGCATAGCGGCCGGCGACGAACAGCAGGTCGGAGAGCCGGTTCACGTAATGCAGCGCCGGCGCGCCCACCGCGCCCTCTCCCACCGTGCCTTCGCCCTGGTGCGACAATGCGACCATGATGCGCTCGGCCCGGCGGCACACCGTGCGGGCAAGATGGAGGTGGGCGGATGCGGCGGTGCCGGCCGGCAGCACGAAAGAGGTAAGGGGAGAAAGCTCGGCGTTGAGGAGATCGATATCCTCTTCCAGCCGCGTCACCTGCGCGGGGACGATGCGCAGGCTCGCGCCCGGCTCCTCGTTGGCGGCGGGGGGCACGCAGAGGTCGGCACCGAGATCGAACAGGTCGTTCTGGACGCGCACCAGAATGCCATCGAGCAACGGCTCGCCGGAGAGGTGGAGGCGGGCGATGCCGAGGGCGGCGTTGGTCTCGTCCACCGCGCCATAGGCCTCGACGCGCAAATCGTACTTGGGCACGCGCTTGCCGGTGCCGAGGCCGGTGGTGCCGTCGTCGCCGGTGCGGGTGTAGATCTTGTTCAGCTTGACCATGGCCGTCAGCGACCCATGGCGAAGATGGTGGCCATCACGATGATGATGGCGAGGAACTGGAACAGCACGCGCATCTGCATCAGCTTCTGCGAGCGCTGGGGCGAGCCGCCCGAGGCGAAGTTGAACAGGCCGAGGAAGAGCACCCCGGCCACCAGCATCAGCGCCAGCGGGATGAACAGATAGATCGACCAGTGCACCATCTTCGTTTCCTCCCGGCGCTCAGTTGAGCACGGCGATGCCGGCATTGAGCGTCGAGGCGTAGCACACCCAGACGAGATAGGGCACCAGCAGCCAGCCGGCCGTTCTGTCCAGCGGGAAGGTGGCGCGCAGCGTCAGCGCCAGCAGCACCACGAGGCCGATGATGATGACGAGTCCGGCGTGGATCGCGTGCAGGCCGAAGAACACCGGCGACCAGATGAAATTGAGCGCCAGCTGCACCAGGAACAGGCCGATGGCCACGGTGCGCGCGGAGGAGGGGGGCACCTTGTCCCACAGCCGCCAGAGGCTCACCGCCATCATCAGATAGAGCAGCGTCCAGACGATGGGGAAGGCGGCGTTGGGCGGCGTCCAACCCGGCTTCACCAGACCTTGATACCAGGAGGGGATGGCCGGAGAGGTCACCGCCCCGCCGACAGCGCCCACCGCCAGCATCAGCACGAGGCAACCGGCGAGCCGCAGCCGGGAGACGGCGCAGGGCGAAAGCGAGCGGGGGGAGGTCACGGACATGTGGAAGCACCTTTCCACCGCCGGCCATGCGGGCGGCGGCTTCTCCTTATCCGAACGCCAGCCCCCGGTGGATCGTTTCGCCCGTCGGGGGCCAAGGCTCACGGGATCAAGGCTCAGGTGGCGATGTGGCCGGCGATTTCGTCCACCGGGAGCTTCACCAGATCCTTGGCGATCTCGCCGTCCACCAGCGGCCTGACGCGGTGAGACAGCGCCTCCCGCAGCACGCCCAGCGCCTTGGGCGGGGCGACGAGGAGGATGCGGGCCGGGGCCTCGCCCGCGGCCACCAGAGCATCGAGCCGCCCGGCGACCCGGGCGATGAAGGCGGCTTCTGCCTGGGCGTGCAAATCGGTGGTCTCCACCGCGCTGCGGGCGACGGTGGCGGATTCATGCACCCGGCCGGGACGGTCCGTGCCGAGGGCGGCGGTGCCGGGATGGGGTTCGCTGAAGCTCTCCATCACCGACAGGCGCGGCGCCGGGGCGATGCCGGTATCGGCGAGCAGGACGGCCTTGGCGCCGTCGCACACCACCACGAGGCGGTTCATCTTGTCGGTTTTCGTCATGTCCCTGTCTCCCTGATCGCGGGGCGCCTGAAGCGCCGGCTTGAGCGTCCGTTGGGGCCGGTGTCCATGCCTGTGTGTCACATGGGAAGGGACGGCGCCTTGTCCAGGGACAAACCGTTCCGCCGGCCTCTGCGACCTTGTGTCGACGGGCGGGCGCTTGTCGTACCGGAAGCGGCGTGAGACGCTTTCGTGAAAGGGTCTGCGGCCGATGGCGATCCGCGCGGTGATCGGTGCCGAGGGTTCCGACGTATCGCCCGTGCCGACGCAAAGCCAGAGCGCCCAGCCCCGCACCGAGGATACCGCCATGCCGTTCCTGGTCCGCTTCCTTCTCCGCCACGCCGCCATCGGCATCGCTGTTGCGGCGCTGTTCGTGGCGCTTCTCGTCGCTTTCGACGTGGCGCATCTCGCCAGCCTGTTCGCACACTCGCCGGATGGGCTTCTGGCCCTCGGGGTGCTGACGGTGGCGCTGGGCATCACCTTCGGCAGCGTGCAGATGGGCTTCGCCGTGATGCTGATGGACGACGAGGACGGCCCGCCCTCCGGCCGCCGCGCCCGGCTCACCCGCCTCGTGCCGAAGCTCGCGCGGGTCCACGCCCGGCGCTGACACGTCCGTCTGTGCTTTTGAATGCGGCCGGGCGTTGAGCCCGGCCGTTTTCGTTTGGGACTACTGACCCTTGCGCCGCATGGCATCGGCCAGCGCCGCGCCGAAGGCGCCCTGAGCGCCCCTGTCGCCGCCCCTTTCGCCACCCTTGTCCCCCGGCTTGCCTTGCTGGGGCCGGCGGAAATCGTTGCCTCGCCCGTCATTGCGCGGCTGCTCCGGCCGCCCGCCCGCGGGCCGCGCGCCGGCATCGTCCTTGCGCATGGAGAGGGCGATGCGCTTGCGCTTCACGTCCACTTCCACCACGCGCACCTTCACCACGTCCCCGGCCTTCACCACCTCGTGCGGGTCCTTCACGAAGCGGTCGGCCAGCGCCGAAACGTGCACCAGCCCGTCCTGATGGACGCCGATGTCCACGAAGGCGCCGAAGGCGGCGACGTTGGTCACGGTGCCTTCCAGCACCATGCCGGGCTTGAGGTCGCTCATCTCGTGAACGCCCTCGGCGAAGGTGGCGGTCTTGAACGCGGGGCGGGGGTCGCGGCCGGGCTTCTCCAGCTCGGTGAGGATGTCGCGCACGGTGGGCAGGCCGAAGCGCTCGTCCACGAAGGCGCGCGGGTCGAGCGCCTTCAGCGCCGCCGTATCGCCCATGATCTGGCGCACGTCGCGCCCGCAGGCGGCGACGATCTTCTTCGCCACCTCATAGGCTTCGGGATGCACGGCGGAGGCATCCAGCGGCTCGGCGCCCTCGGGGATGCGCAGGAAGCCGGCGGCGAGCTCGAAGGTGCGCGGGCCGAGGCGGGAGACCTTCAAGAGTTCCTTGCGGGTCTTGAAGGCGCCCACCGAATTGCGGTGCGCGACGATGGCCTCCGCCAGCGAGGCGCCGAGGCCGGACACGCGGGCCAGCAAGGAGGCCGAGGCGGTGTTGAGGTCCACGCCCACGGCGTTCACCGCGTCTTCCACCACCGCATCGAGGGCTTTCGCGAGACGGGCCTGATCCACGTCGTGCTGGTACTGGCCGACGCCGATGGCCTTGGGCTCGATCTTCACCAGCTCCGCCAGCGGGTCCTGCAGGCGGCGGGCGATGGAGACGGCGCCGCGGATGGACACGTCGATGTCCGGCATCTCGGCGGCGGCGGTGGCCGAGGCGGAATAGACCGAGGCGCCGGCCTCGCTCACCACCACCTTGATGGGCTTCTTGCCCGACGCATCCGGCGGCAGCGCGGCAATCATGTCGGCGGCGAGCTTGTCCGTCTCGCGGCTCGCCGTGCCGTTGCCGATGGCGATCAGCTCCACATTGTGCCGGCGGATGAGGTGCGCCAGCTCCGCCATGGCGCCCTGCACGTCGTTGCGCGGCTGGAAGGGATAGACGGTGCTGGTGGCAATCAGCTTGCCGGTGCCGTCCACCACCGCCACCTTCACGCCGGTGCGGATGCCGGGGTCGAGCCCCATGGTGGCGCGCGAGCCGGCCGGGGCGGCGAGCAGCAGATCCTTGAGGTTGCGGGCGAAGACGCGGATGGCCTCTTCCTCCGCCCGCTCGCGCATCTCGCCCATCAATTCCACGGTGAGATGGAGCGAGAGTTTCACCCGCCACGCCCAGCGCGCCACCTCCAGCAGGAAGCCGTCCGCCGGGGCGCCATTGGCGAGGGGGATGTCGTAGGCCTCGGCGACGATGCGCTCGGCCGGCTTCACCGGGGTGGTGGCATCCTCGTCCACCACCAGGTCGAGGGTCAGCATCTCCTCGTTGCGCCCGCGCAGCATGGCGAGCACGCGGTGGCTCGGGGCGGTGGCCCACTTCTCCGAATGGTCGAAATAATCGCGGAACTTGGCGCCCGCCTCCTCCTTGCCCTCGGCCACCTTGGCCTTGAGCATGGCATTGGCCTTGAGATGCCCGCGCAGGCGGCCGACCAGCTCAGCATTCTCGGCGAAGGTCTCCACCAGAATGTCGCGGGCGCCGTCCAGCGCCGCCTTGATGTCCGCCACCTGCTCATTGAGGAAGGCGGCCGCGCGCGTTGCGGGAGCGACCGAGCGATCCGACAGGATCTCCTCGGCAAGGGGCCCGAGGCCCTTCTCGCGGGCGATTTCCGCCTTGGTGCGGCGCTTGGGCTTGTAGGGGAGGTAGAGGTCTTCCAGCTCGGCCTTGGTGGTGGCCGCCTCGATCTTGCCGCGCAGCTCGTCGGAGAGCTTGCCCTGCCCGTCGATGGAGGAAAGTACCGCGGCGCGGCGGCTTTCCAGCTCGCGCAGATAGGAGAGGCGCTCTTCCAGTGTGCGCAGCTGGGTGTCGTCGAGGCCGCCCGTCACCTCCTTGCGGTAGCGGGCGATGAAGGGAACGGTGGCGCCTTCGTCGATGAGGGAGACGGCGGCCGTCACCTGCGCCGGGCGGGCGTTGATCTCGGCGGCGATGAGGCGGGCGATGGCGTCTGCGTTGCCCTGCGGTGCGGCGGCCATGGGGTCTCCTCAACTGTCCTGCGACACGGGGGGACGCCCATAGCCGAGCAATGGGGCGATGTCACGTTGCGGCTGGGGAAAGAGCCGTTCGGGTGCCCTTATCTGTCGCCCTCAATTTGTTACGTGTCATCGCCCGGCTCGTCCGGGCGATCCACCCATCCGCCTGCACGCTGTCCTGAAACCCGAACCCGTCCAACCGTGGATCGCCCGGACGAGCCGGGCGATGACGGC
>NZ_JAYRPE010000089.1:0-12416 GCF_041911315.1 Xanthobacter sp.
GACAGATCGTCCGGCGCATCCGGGCCGATCAGGCCGGCGATGGCCAGCGCGCCGTCGAGGCCGTCGCGCACCGCCGCGAGATCACGCGGACCGCCCCGCTGCAAGGCGAGGCGAGTGACGGCGCGGGCCATGTCGGGGGCGCGGGCGAGCGCCTCCCTGAGCGCACGGCGCAGGGCGCCGTCCTCGACAAGATGCCCCACCGCATCATGCCGGGCGCGGATGGCGGCAAGGTCGGTCAAAGGCTCGGCGATGCGCCGGGCGAGGAGCCGCGCGCCGGCCGCCGTCACCGTGCGGTCCACGGCGGCGAGCAAGGAACCGCGCCGGTCACCGGAGGTGGTGCGCACCAGCTCCAGATTGGCGCGCGTGCCGGCATCGATGGCCATGATGCCGCCCTCCGCCTCCCGCACCGGGCGGGTGAGGAGGGGTTTCGCCCCGAGCTGGGTGCGGTCCACATAGGCGACCACCGCCGCGGCCGCGATCAACTCGGCGCGGGCGAAGGCGCCGAAGGCATCGAGCGCTGCGACGCCGTAGAAGTCCGCGAGCCTCTTCTCCGCCCCCGCCCCGTCGAAGGACTGGCGGGGCAGCGGCGTCACCGCCGGCAGATCGCGCAACATGGCGCGCAGCTCGGCATCGTCCATGAGCGCGTCGGAAACCAGCAGCTCCGCCGGGTCCACCCGCGCCAGATCGCCGGAAAGCGCGGCGCGCGTGGTGCCGGCCACCCGGAAGGCGCCGGTGGACATGTCGGTGAAGGCGATCGCATAGGCGAAATCCTCCGCCCCCGAGCCGGCCCGCACCCGCGCCAAAGCGGCCAGCACGTTCTCGCGCCGGGCGTCGAGCAGGGAGTCCTCGGTGATGGTGCCGGGGGTGACGAGGCGGGTGACGTCGCGCCGCACCACCGACTTACCGCCGCGCTTCTTCGCCTCGGCCGGGTCTTCCAGCTGCTCGCAGACGGCGACGCGGAAGCCGAGGGCGATGAGCTTGTGCAGATATTCCTCAGCCCGGTCGATGGGCACCCCGCACATGGGGATGTCCTCGCCGAGATGCTTGCCGCGCTTGGTGAGGACGATGCCCAGCGCCTGCGAGGCCTGCTCCGCGTCGGCGAAGAACAGCTCGTAGAAGTCGCCCATGCGGTAGAACAGGAGGCTGTCCGGGTTCGCCGCCTTGATCTCCATGTACTGCGCCATCATGGGCGTCACGCGCGTGTCGTCGGCCTTCGCGGCCGGAGCCTTGGCGGGCGCGGACGCCTCCTCGGGAGGCGTCTCTTCGGCGGCGGTGCTGGCGGCGGTCTGGGTGGCGGTCGGGCGCATGGCCGCACGGTATCGGGCGGGGCCGCGCCTGTCAGCGCGCCGGAGCCGCGCATCGACAGGAAAAGCGGGGCCGGCGACGCCTTCCCCCCGCTCATGCCTCCCGCCGATACCGGCCATGCATGCACGACGGCCCGCGCGGCTGGCGATGTGCGGTCATTGGTGCTAGGCGAGCGGCAATCTTTTCCCGGAGCCAATCGATGACCGCCGACATCCGTCCCGTGACCCGCGCCCTCCTCTCGGTGTCCGACAAGACGGGGCTGGTGCCGTTCGCGACCAAGCTCGTCGCCCATGGCGTGGAGCTGGTCTCCACCGGCGGCACCGCCAAGGCCATCGCCGATGCCGGCCTGCCGGTGAAGGACGTGAGCGAGCTGACCGGCTTCCCCGAGATGATGGACGGGCGGGTGAAGACGCTCCACCCCAAGGTCCACGGCGGCATCCTCGCCATCCGCGCCGATGCCGGCCATCAGGCGTCCCTCGCCGAGCACGCCATCGCCCCCATCGATCTGGTGGTAGTGAACCTCTATCCGTTCGAGGCGACCGTCGCCCGCAAGGCGGATTTCGAGGAGACCATCGAGAACATCGACATCGGCGGCCCCTCCATGATCCGTGGCGCGGCCAAGAACCACAACGACGTGGCCGTCGTGGTCGAGGCCGTGGACTATGAGGCGGTCCTGAAAGAGATCGCCGAGCACGGCGGCACCACCCTCGCCTTGCGCCGCAAGCTGGCGCAGAAGGCCTATGCCCGCACCGCCGCCTATGACGCGGCCATCTCCAACTGGTTCGCCCGCGAGCTGAAGGAGGACGCCCCGGCCTTCCGCGCCTTCGGCGGCAAGCTTATCGAAGCGCTGCGCTACGGCGAGAACCCGCACCAGTCGGCCGCCTTCTACGCCTCCGACGAGATCCGTCCCGGCGTCGCCACCGCGCGGCAGGTGCAGGGCAAGCAGCTCTCCTACAACAACATCAACGACACCGACGCCGCCTTCGAGGCGGTGGCCGAGTTCCACCCCGCCCGCACGGCGGCGGTGGTGATCGTCAAGCACGCCAACCCCTGCGGCGTGGCCGAGGGCGCGGACCTCGCCGCCGCCTACAAGAAGGCGCTGGCCTGCGATCCCGTGTCGGCCTTCGGCGGCATCATCGCCGTGAACCGGACGCTGGATGCCGAGGCCGCCCGCGCCATGGTGGAGATCTTCACCGAAGTGATCGTCGCCCCCGACGCCACCGAGGAGGCCATCGCCGTGGTAGCCGCCAAGAAGAATCTGCGCCTGCTCCTCACCGGCGGTCTGCCCGACCCGCGCGCGCCCGGCCTGACCGTGAAGACCGTCGCCGGAGGCCTGCTGGTGCAGGGCCGCGACAATGCCAGCGCCGATGACCTCGACCTGAAGGTCGTCACCAAGCGCGCGCCCACCGAGCAGGAGCTGACCGACATGCGCTTCGCCTTCCGCGTGGCGAAGCATGTGAAGTCCAACACCATCATCTATGCCAAGGACCTCGCCACCGTGGGCATCGGCGCCGGCCAGATGAGCCGGGTGGACAGTGCCCGCATCGCCGCCCGCAAGGCGCTGGACGCGGCCGAGGCGGCGGGCCTTTCGGTGCCGCTCACCAAGGGCTCGGTGGTCGCCTCCGACGCCTTCTTCCCCTTCGCCGACGGCCTGCTGGCGGCGGTGGAGGCGGGCGCCACGGCGGTGATCCAGCCGGGCGGCTCCATGCGCGACGCCGAGGTGATCGCCGCCGCCGACGAGGCCGGCCTCGCCATGGTCTTCACCGGCGTGCGCCACTTCCGCCACTGATACGGGGCTTCTCTCAGGCGCCGCGCGGGAGTTTTGGGGTTTACGCTCAATCGCCGCGCGGGCTTGGCGGGGCAACGCTCAAACGCCGCGCGGGCTTTTTTGGGGGCTGACGCTCAAACGCCGCGCGGGCTTGGTGGGACAACGCTCAATCGCCGCGCGGGCTCTGTGGTTGCCCCCTCGCCTGCGGCGCGATCAGCCCGCCATCAGCTGCTGCACGATGAGGCGGTCCACATAATGCGGGCCGTCGAAGACGAACACCTCGAACCCCTCATAGGCCTTGAGCTGCGGCAGCAGCTCCGCCGCGGTGGCGGCGCGGAACGAGCCGTCACCGGACGGCCGGAAAGCCTCGGCGATGATCTTGAAGCGGCGGGCGCCGAGGCGCTGGGAGATCACCTCCGCATAGCGGCGGGCCGCTCCCGGCGCGCGGGTGTAGATGCCGCAGCCGTCCTGGAAGAACAGCCCCACGTCGCGCGGCAGCCAGAGATCGATCCAGTCGGCGAGCGCCTCCGGGCCGACGTTTGAATTGTCGTAGCAGCTCACCCAGAGCGGGCGCGGGATCGGCGCGAGCGCCTCGCGCATGCGCCCCACGTCCTTCCAGGTCGGGTCGGCTTCCACGGGAAAATAGAATCCTGCCGGGTGGAACGGCAGCTTCTGCCGCGCCACCTTGGCCGACAGGGCGCCCAACTCCACCACATTGGCGCGGGCCCGAGGCTCGGAGAAGTCGCCGGCGAGCCCGGCGATGATCTGGCTGGCCCACGGCTCGCGGGCGATGCGCTTCCAGTTGGGCGCATCGGGAATGAGCTTGAGGCCGAGCTTCGGCAGCGGCACGAAGGCGGTGCCGTCGGCCACCAGCCATTGCACCAGCAGGCTGCGCGCGCCGATGAAGTCCCAGTCGCCGCGGGGATCGAGCGCGCCGCCATGGACCTGCCAGACGATGCCGTCGATGAGGGCCCCCGGCGGGCGGGAGCGGGCGCCGAGGGCGAGATCGAGGCCGATGAGGCCCGTTCCGGCCGCGGCGGCACCAAGGCCGAGCGCGGCGCGCCGGCTCAGCCGCGCCATGGTGTGCCTGGAGGGGAAGGCCGGCACGAAGATCTCGCTGTTGCTGGGGTTGCCCGGCCGGGACGGGCCGGGCCGGACTTGACCATGCGGGACCTGACCACGCCGGACGTGACCACGCCGGACTTGCCGAGGCTCATACCGGCGCGAGCGACGCGGCGACGCGGCGCTCCTGCTCGCGGATGGTGGCGCGCAGGGCTTCTTCCGTCACCACGCCGCAACGCACGAGATATTCGCCGATGCGGCCGTCCTCGTCGGGACGGTAGTTCTCCATGGCGGCCTCGAAGGCCTCGCGGCGCATGAGCCCCTTTTCCAGCAGCAGGTCGCCGAGCAGCGGCGGCGACTTCTGGCCGTCCGTATTGCCGGTCACGCCACGCAGCAGGCGCAGGCCGTCGTTGATCTCGCTCTCGCGGGCGATGCGCTGGAGCGGCTCGTCGCCCACCGCGCGGCGCAGTTCCTCCAGCGCCTTGTCGCCCAGCGGCGAAGGCACCGCGACGATGAGGCGGCCGCCCGGATCGCGCCCGATGGGCAGCACGCGCCGCCGCACCATCAGGTCGATGGGCAGGAGATCGTTGAACTGCCGCACCATCTGCTCGGTGACGACGGTGCGCGGCAGGTTGGACTGGAAGGCCATGGCTTCGGCCAGCGTCTCCTCGTCGAGCCAGCCGCGGGAGACGAGGATGCGCCCGAGCGGCTGCTGCCGCTCCGCCTGCAGCGACAGCGCCTCCTCCACGTGCTCCGGCAGCACTGCCTGCCAGGTGAGCAGAAGCTCGCCCAGGCGCTGGCGCTGCTGGCCCAGCTCCGCCTGATCGGGGAAGTCGTGGGTGGTCTTGTCCCACACGATCTTCCGGCCGAGGAAGACGTGGCCCATGAACAGCTTCCACGCGCGCACGGTGGCAGCGAAGTTGACGAAATTCGCCATCACCACGCGGGGAACGGACATCAGCCCCTGTTCCCAGCCATAGACCTTGGCGACGAAATAATAGCGCTGCAACAACCGTAGCGCGAACGCGACGGCGTTGCCGGTCAGCACCGCCAGCAACCAGGTCTCGGTGGCGAAGATGGAGGGATAGCGGGCCGGCAGCAAGCCGAGCTTTTCCGCCCCCATGAAAATGAGGAAGTGCGCCGCGACCACATAGGCCAGCACGGCCACGAGGGAGGTCACGATGCCCTTGCGGTCACGGAACAGGAAGTACTTGGTCGCCCAGTTGCCGCGCCAGCCCATGGAGCGCCAGCCCTGGAAGGCGATGCCCAGCGACCAGCGCGCCTTCTGCCGGTAGGAGGTGCGGAACGTGTCGGGGAAGAACTCGCGCACGCACAGCGGCATGGAGAGAAGGATTTCCTTCTGCTCGCCGAAGCCGAACAGGCTCTCGCGCTTGACGACGTATTCCACCGGCAGGCGGGCGATGATGGACTGCATGTGCGCCGCGGAGAGCCGGGCGCTGATGTCGTAGTCCTCGGTCAGGCTCGAGGTGTTGAACACCTCGCCCGTGCCGTCGGACAGAAGGTGCAGCATGGCCTTGCGCGAGAAGCAGGTGCCCACGCCCGCGGACGGCACCGAGCCGGCGACGCTCTCGCGGACCACGAGGTCCTTGGCGTGCCATTCGGCGAACTCGTCCATGTAGATGCCGGCCACCAGCTCCGACCAGTGGCGCTCCAGCGAGAGCACCGGCACCTGGATCAGGTCCTTGCGCGGCAGGAGATAGCTGAAATAGCGCAGCTCGAGCGGATGCAGCACGTCCTCGGCGTCGTGCAGCACCAGGCCGGCGAATTCCACGCCGGTCATCTGCTCGTGCTGGAAGATGGCGCGCACCACCGTGTTGAGGCAGTCGGCCTTGTTGGTGGGGCCGGGATTGCGCGTCTCCACCCGCACCAGCTGCTTGTAGCGCCGGCGCATGCGCTCAACCTCGGCAATGGTGTCGGGGTCGTTGGGATAAGTGCCGACGAAGATCACGTAGCGCCGGTAGTCCAGCACGCTCACCATGTTCTCGATCATGGCCGCGATCACGGGGGATTCGAGCCAGGCGGGAATCATGATGGCCAGCGGCTGCTCATCCTTCTGGTAGAGCGCGGCCGGAGTGAGCGGGCGGATGAACGGCTCGATGACGAAGCGGCGGTAGATCCGCCGCCCCCAGTACCAGGCATCGACGAACAGGTCGTCGAGGGACGAGATCAGGATGATGACCGCCACCCCGGCCGCCACGTATTCGACGAAGCGGATGTAATCGGCCAGGAGATAGGGCCAATAGAGTTCCATGGCGGCGGTCCCGATCCGATCAGTTGCCGCGGCGGCGCACTTGCGACGCGCGGATCAGCAGCAGGAAGAACAGGGCGGCGGCGCCGATGCCGAGCGGCAGGCCCCAGTCCGACGAATTCTGCCACAGCCGCTGCAGGGTGCCGGCCGGGCCGTCGGTGTCGGCGACGCGCACCGTGCCCGGGGCGGCGCCGGAGGCGGCGAGCTCGGTCAGGGTGCCGTCGACACCCACCAGGGCCACGTCGCCCTTCGACAGGCGCACGGCCTTCGCCGGGGTCATGGCCACGGGTCCGATGCTCTGCCACAGGATGCCGCGGGCGTCGTCGCCGCGCACCGCCTGCACCAGGGCCACGTTCTTCAGGCCGGTGATGTCCAGCATGCGGGCCTTCTCGTCGGCACCGACGATCAGACGGTCGCCGTCCACCTTGGCCTTCACCGCGACGCCCTGCACCGGCACGTCGAGGGCGAGGAATCCGCCGGTGGCGCGGAACGGCGTGCCCACGGAGGACACCTCGAAGGTGCTGGTGCCGGCCGGCATGCCGGCGGCGGCGGCAGCGCGCACCACGCGCGGCAGGCTGGCCTTGGCGGTGGCAAGATAGCTGTCGGGAACCAGCAGCTTGCCGCCCGAGGCCATGGCCGAGATCACGCCCAGGAAGTCACCGCCCGGCGCCGCGCCGCCCAGCTCGAAATGGCTGGTGGGCAGGACCGAGACCGGGAAGGCCTGAGGCGTCTCGCGGCAGCGGTCGCTCACCGGTTGGCGCTGGAAGGTCACGCGCAGCACGTTGCGGGCCGCGAGCGCATAGGGCGGCACGGCGGCCGTGACGTGCTCGGGGTGGCCGGTGGCGTCGAGGCGCTTTGCGGCCAGCAGCACGTCGTTGAGGAACACCGCCACCACCGGTTCGGAGGAAGAGGCGCCGGGCGCGGCCGCGACATCGAGGTTCAGCCGGCTCGGCAGGCTGCGGCCACCGGTGGCGGCGGCGAGATCGAACGTCACCACCCAGTCACCGCGGGCGAGCACGTCGAGGTTGCCGTCGGTCGGGCCGAGGCTGGACAGCGGCACGGAGGAAGGCTTCTCCGGCCCCACGTCCACCGCGCGGATGGTCACGGTCCCGGAGGCCAGCGAGGTCCGCCAGAAGCTGTCGAACAGCTGGGTGGCCTTGCCGCCGGCGGCGCCGCCGACCGCGATGATCGGGCGTCCGGCGAGGAACTGCAGGCTCACCTCGTCCGGGGCGATGCTGGATGAGCCGAGGCTCGCCGCCTTGGCCCGCCATTCCATGAAGGCGCCGGAGGCGGTGCCCAGGCGGGCACCGAGGGCGTCGAGCGCGCCGCGGATGCCGGACAGAAGCGAGACATCCGCCACCGCCACGTCGGCGCCGAGCGGGGAGCCGGGCATCACCAGAAGCGCGCCAATCTCGGACGCGTCGCGGATGCGGTAGCTCTTCACGCCGACGAAGCTGGAGAAGGGGGCGACCGCGCGCAGCGAGGCCGGCACGTCGACGTTGGTCAGGTCCACCTCGTCGCCGATGGAGGGCAGCGTCTTGACGACAAGGCGCTTGCCCGCGGTCTCGAGCGCAAGGCCGAGCCGCCATGCGGTGTCGTAGGTGTCCTTGGAGAGGGTGCCGCCGGCCACCAGCAGCGCGCCGGAGCCGGGCATGCCGCTCCAGGCGGTGGCGAGGCTGCGCACCTGCCCGGCGTCATAGCTGTAGGTGAAGCGGGTGGACGGGCGCAGCTTCAGCACGTTGCCGATGCCGCGTTCGTCGGCGCACAGCGCCTCGCCGATCACCGACGACCAGGCGGTGCCGAAGCGCACGAAGCCGGTCTCCCGCGGCCGATTATCCACCGAGATGGTGGCACTGGCGCTGCCGTTGTCGCCTTCGAGGCGCCGCGAGAACACCGGCGTGCTGTCCACCGAGAGCACCATGGTGGTGCGCCCGCCGTCGCCCCGCAGATACTCGCCGTCGACGGCGATGCTGGCATTCTCCAGCGGCACGCCGGCCGGCACCGGCAGATAGATGTCGCGGCGCGCATCCATGCCCTGCAGCACCACCGGCCCCTCGATGCCGAGATCGCCGAGGGTGAAGGACCGCGTGACGCGGGTGTCCGCCGCCCGCTCCTGGATGGCCGAGAGGATCGGGTCCACCGGCGGCACATAGGCCGGCGCCACATAAGCCGGCTGCTGGGCAACGGGGGCCTGGGCGACAGGGGCCTGGGCGACCACCGGCGGCGCCGGGTTGCGCGACTGCGCTGCCGCCGGCCAGGCCGAAAGCAGGCTCACCGGCAGCACGAGGGCGGCGGCCAGTGTGGAGAAGCGCCGGGGGGTGAAGCCCCGGGCGGCCCGGCCGGGGGCGATGGAAGAGGCAAGGTGTCGCATGTCAGTCTCTCACGAGCAGGGCGTCGAGGCCGGCGGGACGCCGAGGAGCGGACGCGGCAGGCGGGGATTGGAGGGGGGAAAATTCCTGCATCGGCCGCCCGCAGATGCAGTCCACGATCCGGCGGCAGGCCTGCCCGTCGCCGTAGGGGTTGATGCGTCCGGCGTAGGCCGCATAGGCCACCGGATCGTCGAGAAGGCGGGACACCGCGTTGACGATGGCGGCGCGGCTTGTGCCGACGAGCTGGACCGTGCCGGCATGCACCGCCTCCGGCCGCTCCGTCATCTCGCGCATGACGAGGACGGGCTTGCCCAGCGCGGGCGCCTCTTCCTGCACGCCGCCGGAATCGGTGAGCACGATGTGCGAGCGCTGCATCAGCCGCTGGAACGGCAGATAATCGAGCGGCGGCACGAGATGCACGTTGGGTCGGCCGGCGAGCGCCGCCGTCACCGGACCCTTGACGTTGGGATTGAGGTGGACCGGATAGACGATCTCCACATCGCCGCGGTCGGCGATCTGGTCCAGCGCCTCGCAGATGTTGCGGAACCCCTCGCCGAAATTCTCACGCCGGTGCCCCGTCACCAGAAGGATGGGCCGGCGCGGATCGAGGGGCGGAAGTTCAGCGTCGAGGGCGGCACGCAGGTCCGGATCGGCGTCGAGGCGACGCTGGACCGACTGGAGCGCATCGATCACCGTGTTGCCGGTCACGAAGACCTGCCCCTCGAGCTGCTCCGACAGAAGATTGTCGCGCGAGCCGGGGGTGGGCGCGAACAGGAGGTCGCTGCACAGATCGGCGACGCGGCGGTTCATCTCCTCGGGAAAGGGCTGGCCAAGGTGGTAGGTGCGCAGGCCCGCCTCCACATGCCCCACCGGAAGGCGGCGATGGAAGGCGGCAAGGGCCGCAGCCATGGCGGTGGTGGTGTCGCCATGGACCAGCACGCGATCCGGCTTCACATCCTCAAGCACGCTGTCGATCGCACAAAGCGCGCCGCCGGCAAGACGACTCAACCCTTGGTTGTGGGACATCAGACCAAGATCGAAGTCGGGCGTCAGGTCGAAGAGGCGGAGAACCTGATCCAGCATCTCCCGGTGCTGGCCGGTGACACAGACGAGCGACTGGATGGCCGGCTCCCGCGCCAGCGCCTGGACCACCGGCGCCATCTTGATCGCCTCAGGGCGCGTTCCGAAAATCGACAATATTTTCAATGGTCGCCACCGGTGATTCGACTTCGAATGAACGCGCACAGGCGTGCTGTCAAGAGCAAGATATACCAGCTCTTTTCGCGCAAATGAAAAAGGAGTGAAAGAAAGGTAAACGGCAGCGCCGCACCGTCGCCCCGGCAGCGCCTAGCTTCCCCATCCCCCTGGTTGCAGAGAACTCTGCCACCTGAAGGTTGCAAGAGCTTTAAGCGAGACGATATTTTCGCAGATTGGAACGCAGCGACCCAGTCGTGGCAGGTATCTTATTCCGCCAAGCGTCAGCTCAGCGGGCTCTCCTCAGCGGAACCCTGCCGAGCTGGCTGCCGAGCTGGAACCTGCCGCATCCGCCCGGCCGGCGCCGATGGCGGCCTTCACCAGCGCTTCCGCATCGGCACCGCCCCACTCCGCCGGACCCGCCAGATAGGCCATCTCGCAGCCGTCCCGATCGACGAGGAGGGTGGTGGGCAGGCCGAAGCCGCGGCCCACCCCGCGCAGGGCCTGGAAGGTCTTGGTCGCCGGATCGCTATAGAAGGCGAGGCTGTTCACGCCGATCTCGGAGAGGAAGGCGCGCGGCTTGTCCGGGTCGCGCGTATCGAGATTGACCGCCACCACCGCGAAATCCGGCCCGCCCAGCCGCTTTTCCAGATGGTCGAGGGCCGGCATCTCCTTGCGGCAGGGCACGCACCAGGTGGCCCAGAGATTGAGCAGCACCACCCGGCCCTTGAAATCCGCCAGCGTCACCGGCTTGCCGGAGGCATCGGTGAAGGTGAGCGGCGGCAGGCGGCGCGGCTCGCTCGCCAGCGCGATCGCGGCCAGCTCGCCCTTGGCGAGGGGCGCGAAGGCCCGCACCCGCTCCACCGTACCGGCGCAGGCGGGGTCTGCGGCCGCCCCGGAGGGGGCTGCGGCCGGCACGCTCGCCACGCTCTGGCCCTGCGGTGCATTGCCGGGGAGGCGGTTCATCCCGTATAGGGCGAGCGCGCCGGCCACGGCGCCCGCCAGCGTCGCCAGCGCGACCACGCCGATCGTCCTCACCGCGGAAGAGCGCCTCGCCACCGGCGCGCCCGGCGCGGGGCCGGTTGCCGTGTCCTGAGGGTCAGTCGCGCGGTTGTCGTCGGCAGTGGTCATCACCGGAGGGTCCGTCATGAGCAACAAGATGTGGGGCGGGCGCTTCAGCACTGCCCCCGACGCCATCATGGAGGAGATCAACGCCTCCATCGGCTTCGACCAGCGTCTTTATGCGCAGGATATCGCCGGTTCAAAGGCGCATGCGGCCATGCTGGCCGCCCAGGGCATCGTGGCGGCGAAAGATGCCCAGAAGATCACCAAGGGTCTAGACACGATCCTGTCAGAGATCGAGGCGGGCAAGTTCTCCTTCCGGCGCGAGCTGGAGGACATTCACATGAACGTGGAATCGCGCCTCGCCGAGCTGATCGGCGCCCCGGCCGGACGCCTCCACACCGCCCGCTCGCGCAACGATCAGGTGGCCACCGACTTCCGCCTCTACGTGCGCGACACGGTCGACGCCCTCGACGCCCAGCTCGCCGATCTCCAGCGGGCGCTGGCCGAGAAGGCGCTCGCGCATGCGGCCACGGTCATGCCCGGCTTCACCCATCTGCAGACGGCCCAGCCGGTGACCTTCGGCCACCATCTGATGGCCTATGTGGAAATGATGGCGCGCGACCGCAGCCGCTTCGCCGACGCGCGGGCGCGCCTCAACGAATGCCCGCTGGGCTCGGCGGCGCTGGCCGGCACCTCCTTCCCCATCGACCGCGAAGCGACGGCGGCGGCGCTCGGCTTCGACCGGCCCACAGCCAACTCGCTCGATGCCGTCTCCGACCGCGATTTCGTGATGGAGACGCTCTCGGCCGCGTCCATCTGCGCCATCCACCTCTCGCGCTTCGCCGAAGAGGTGGTGATCTGGACCTCGCCGTCCTTCGCGCTGGTGAAGCTGTCGGATGCCTTCACCACCGGCTCGTCCATCATGCCGCAGAAGCGCAATCCCGACGCCGCCGAGCTGGTGCGCGCCAAGGCCGGGCGCATCATCGGCGCGCTCACCGGCATCCTCGTGGTGATGAAGGGCCTGCCTTTGGCCTATGCCAAGGACATGCAGGAGGACAAGGAAGGCGCGTTCGATGCCTTCTCGGCCCTCTCCCTGGTGATCGCCGCCACCGCCGGGATGGTCCGCGACCTGTCGCCGGACGAGAAGCGCATGGCCACGGCCGCCGGCCAGGGCTATTCCACCGCCACCGACCTCGCCGACTGGCTGGTCCGGGCGCTGAACATCCCGTTCCGCGAGGCGCACCACATTACCGGGCGCATCGTGGCGCTGGCCTCCGACCGCGGCATTGCGCTGCACAAGGTGCCGCTCGAGGACATGCAGGCGGTGGACAAGCGCATCACCGGCGACGTCTTCTCCGTGCTGTCCGTGGTGCGCTCGGTGCGC
>NZ_JAYRPE010000090.1:0-29323 GCF_041911315.1 Xanthobacter sp.
CAGCGCCATCAGCAGGAAGCCGGCGCCCAGCACCAGCCACAGAGCGAGGGCGAGCCCCGGCAGTAGCATGGCCAGAACGGCGCCCGTCCCCCGCGGCAACTTCATGCAGGCAGGCTCCCGGCGGGCGGCTCGGCCAGCATGTCCTTCACCTTCTGCATCAGCTCGCGGGTGGAGAAGGGTTTGGTGACATAGGCGTCCGCCCCCGCGCCGACGCCGCGGGCCATGTCGGTCTCGCGGCCCTTGGCGGTGAGCATGACGATGCGGGTCGCGCGCACCTCGGCGTCCGCCCGCACCGCCTCGCACACGTCGAAGCCACTCATGCCGGGCATGGTGGCGTCCAGCAGCACGAGGTGCGGATGCTCGCGGCGGATGGTCTCCAGCGCCTCGCGGCCGTCGCGCGCCACCAGCACGGCGAAGCCCTCGCGCTTCATCATGAACTCCAGCGAGATGACGATGTTGGGCTCGTCATCGGCAATGAGCACCTTGGCCCCTTGCGGGCAGGGCGCGGGATGGGCGCCCGGCTCCATGGCGATCTCCCTGTCCATGGCGTTTCCTCCTCATGTGGTCTCTTCGGCTTCTGCCGAAATTGTTAGTGTCGGGGCGTTCGCCCCTTGGGACCGGAGCGGCAGCCGGAAGGCGAAGCATGCGCCTTTCCCCTCCCGTTGATCCAGCCAGATCTTTCCGCCGAAATGATCCACGATCCGGCGGCTGATCGGAAGCCCGAGCCCGGTGCCGGGCGGGCGGTTCAGGGCGTCGCCGCCCTGGCGGAACTTCTCGAAGATGGTGTCGCGGTCGGCGGGCGGTACGCCGGGGCCGTTGTCTTCCACCTGCACCTCCAGCCCGCCGGCGTCGGCGGACAGCCGCACGTCGATGCGCCCGCCTTGCGCCGGCACGAATTTCGCGGCGTTGGAGATGAGGTTCAGCATCACCTGCGTGAGGCGGTCGGGATCGGCTTTCACGGTCGGCACCGAGGCGGGGGCGGTGAGCACGATCTCGGCCCCCTTGGTGCGGGCGAGTTCGGCCGTCGCCTTCACCGCGTCGGCGACGAGGGCCCTGAGGTCCACATCCGTGCTGTGCCACTCAGCATGGCCCGATTCGATCTTGGCCATGTCCAGCACCTGGTTGACGAGCCGCCCCAGCCGCTCGCTCTCGCCCACGATGATGCGCAGGAAGTCCTGCCGCTGCTCGCTTTCCATGTCCGGCGTGTCGAGCATGAGTTCGGACAAGGCGCGGATGGCGGTGAGCGGGGTGCGCAATTCGTGGGTTACGGACGACATGAAGTCGTCCTTCAGCTCGTCCAGCGTGCGCAACTGGGCGTTGGCGGCGGAGAGTTCGGCGGAGGCGATCTCCAGCGAGCGGGATTTCTCCTCCAGCGCGCGGGCATAGACGCGCAGTTGCGAGGCCTCGTTGAGGATGTCCATCACGTCGCCGGCGCCCAGCGGCTCCTCGTCCGCCACCGCCGCCACCAGCACGCGGGCGGAGGCCGAGCCGACCACGCCGGCGATGCGGCGCTCCACGAGGTCCACGAGGCGGGCATCGGCGGTGAGGTCCGCCACGTCGCCGGTGCCGCGCTCGCGGGCGTGGTCCTCGAAGATCTGGCGGGCGGTGTCCGCGCCCAGCAGGCGCCGGGCGAGGGCTTCGAGGTCGGCCCGGTGCGCCCGTCCGCGCCAGAAGACGGGATCGGCGGCGCTGCGGCCGCGGGCGAATACATCCACGAACAGCAGCGCCTGGCTCGCCTCCCGCCCGGACGGCGCGCGCCAGAGCGAGAGCCCCACATAGAGCGCGCCGTTGACGAGGAGGCTCCAGAACAGGGCGTGGGAGAGGTTGTCGAGGCCGGAGAGGCCGAACAGCCGCTCGGGCGCCAGGGCGGCGATGCCGAACGGGCCATGGGTGAGGAAGGCGCCGTCCATCCAGCCGGATTTCGCTACCGAGGGCAGCATCAGCGTATAGGCCCACACGGCGAAGCCGCCGAGGAGCCCGCCCAAGGCACCGAGACGCGTGCCGCCGCGCCAGTACATGCCGCCGAGCAGCGCCGGGGCGAACTGCGCCACCGCCGCGAAGCTGATGAGGCCGATGGAGACCAGCGCATAGGCCTCCCCCGCCACCACGAAATAGAGATAGCCGAGCAGCAGCACGCAGAGGATGGCGGCGCGGCGGATGTTGAGGAGGAGGCGGGTGAGGTCGCCCCCGTCGGCGCGGATGAGCTTGAGGCGCAGCAGCGCCGGCATCACCAGGTCGTTGCAGACCATGGTGGAGACGGCGATGGTCTCGACGATCAGCATCCCCGTCGCCGCCGAGAGCCCGCCCACATAGGCGATGAGCGCCAGCGCCCCCGCCCCGTGGGCCAGCGGCAAAGTGAGGACGAAGGTCTCCGGGTCCGCGCCCTTGCCGAGCAGCACGAGCCCGCCCAGCGCGAGGGGGAGGACGAAGATGTTGATGGCGAGGAGATAGGCCGGGAACAGCCATGCGGCGCGCTTCAGGTGCCGCTCGTCCACGCATTCCACCACCATCATCTGGAACTGGCGCGGCAGCAGCAGCACGGAGAGGCCGGAAAGCAGGGTGAGGCTGAACCATTGCGCCCAGGCGAAATTGCCCGCGCCGGAGAGCGTCAGCAGGCCCGTCACCCCCGGCAGCGCCGAGGCGCGCGCCCACACATCGGCGAAGCCACCGAACAGGCCGTAGGTGACGAAGGCGCCCACCGCGAGGAAGGCGACGAGCTTCACGAGGGATTCCGCTGCCACCGCCGCCACCATGCCCTCGTGCCGCTCGGCGCTGTCGAGGTGGCGGGTGCCGAACAATATGGTGAAGAGCGCGAGGGCGAGCGCCACAAGCAGCGTCCCGTCCTGCCACCAGCTCGGCGCCGCCGTCTGCGCGCCGGTGGCGGTGAGCACCGTGTAGCCGGCGGAGACGGCCTTCAGTTGCAGGGCGATGTAGGGGACGATGCCGACGACAGTGATCAGCGTCACCACCGCCGCCACCAGCGGGCTCTTGCCATAGCGGGAGGCGATGAAATCGGCGATGGAGGTGATGCGGTAGGTGTGGGCGATGCGGATCATCTTGCGCACCACCACCCAGGCCACCAGCATCACCAGTGTCGGGCCGAGATAGATGGGCAGGAACCACACGCCCGTGGTCGCCGCGCGGCCGACGCTGCCGAAATAGGTCCAGGCGGTGCAATAGACCGCCAGCGACAGGCCGTAGACCCACGCATTGCCGATGAGCGAGCGGCCCTCCCGCGCCCGGCGGTCGGCGAAGGCGGCGATGGCGAACAGCGCTGCCAGATAGAGCGCGGCGACGCCGATGACGAGGGCCGGGGAGAGGGCGGGGTTCATGATGCCGCCTCAGTGCTCGTCCGGCTCGGCCGGGAGAAGGGGGGAGGCCGCCCCATGCCCGCGCCGTTCGCTCGCAAACGCCAAAGCCGCGATCAGCGCGCCCCAGATGGCGAACAGTGCCACCGGCAGCAGAGGCAGGCCGAAGACGGTCGCCTCCGTGTCCCACACCGCCAGCAGCGGGAAATTGAAGGCGAGCACGCCCAGTGCCGCCAGCGCGATGAGCCCCTGCCGGTCCGGTCCTTGGCGGTCCGGCCCGCGCCCTCCCGGCGGCTCGGCAGGCTCTGCGGAGGCGCGGCCGGGGCTCATAGGGCGTCGAACCGGTAGTGGCGGGAGAGCCATTGCTTGAAGCCGCGCACGATGGCGAGGGCCTCCTTCAGCGCCTGCCTGTCCAGCGTGCCGAGATCGGCGAGGCGCAGCGCATTGCCGGGGGCGCGGCCCTCGGCGATCTGCCTCAGGTTGCTGGCGAGCTTCATGCCCATGAACAGGCGCAGCGCATCGGTGAGATCGCGGGCGAAGCCCTCGTCCATGTGCCCGGCCGCCACCAGCGCGGCGAGCCGGTCGGCGGTGCCCAGCGCGGTGATGCGGTGTTCCAGCGCCAGCGCCCGCACGCCGTGGACGAGGGGGAAGATGCCGAGCTTCTTCAGGTCCACCTCGGCCGCGCCGCGCCCGGTGAGGCCGGGCAGGCGGCTCCACCAGCTTCCGCTCTCGCCGAAGCGTTCCACCGCCTGGGCGAAGCGGGCGAAATAGCCGTGGTCGCCCATCATCAGGAAATCCACATGCCCTCGCGCCGCCGCGAGCAGGGAGGCATCGCCCGCCACCGCCACGGCATCGAGGAAGATGGCGAGGTTCATCGGCCCGTCCTTTTTGGGGCCGTCAATGGCCCCGCCGTGGATCCAGTCCTTCAGCGTCTCCTTGAAGGCGGAGAGCGGCTGGCACCAGGTGGGCCGGCTGAGCATGACGCCGCCGGGGCAGGGGGGATAGCCGAAATCGATCAGCGCGGCGGTGAAGCGCGCGGTGATGTCGTCGAGCCCCGCGAAGGCGAAGCCGTCGGCGAGGAGCAGGCCGTTGTCCTGGTCGGTCTTGATGATCTGCTCGCCGCGCCCCTCGCTGCCCATGATGACGAGGCAGGACTTGGCGCGCAGCTCTTCCGGCGCCAGCAGCTCCCACAGGCGGCGGAACACCTGCCGGTTGAGTTCGCCCACCAGCGCCGCGATCACCTCCACCCGCACCCCGTCGGCGCTGAGCACGGCGACCATGCTGTCGATCTGCCGGGCGGCGGCCTTCAGCTCGTCGAGGCTGCCCGCGTGGGCGGCCTCCAGGGCGATCAGATGGGAGTGGTTGGCGACGAAGGCCATCAGGTCGAGCTGGCCGAGCACGCCGAGGATGCCGTCCTCGCCCGTCGCCCGTCCGCCGCCCGCGCGCACGAGCAGGCGGTGGATGCGGTGGCGCAGCATGAGGATGAGCGCCTCGAACAGCTCGGCATCGGGGGAGATGCACCAGGGCTCGAAGGTCGCGACCTCGCGCACCGTGAGGGCTGCGGGGGGCGTGTCGCGGGTGAGCGCGTCGCGCAGGTCGGTGGTGGTGAAGATGCCGATGCGGCCGGCGTCGCGCACCACGGCTTCGCTGAGGCGGCGGGCGGAGAGGTCGCGGCAGAGGGAAACGAGGTCGGTCGCCCCGTCCACGAAGAAGGGTTTGCGCAGATAGACGTCGCGCACCCGCGAGGTCATGAGCGAGACCAGCTCGCGCCGGTCCCGTTCTGACGGCGAGGCCCGCCCGGGGGCGGGCGGGCCGGACGCTGCGGGGGCGTCCTCGGGACCGTGGGGGGCTGTGCCCCGGGCCGTGGCGGCCCGGGGTTCATCCTCCCGGCGGTCCCCGTTCGGGGGGCCGGTCATGTGGTCCGGCCGTGGCATGGCGTTAGCCTAGCATGGAGCGACTGACGAAAGGTCAGTGCCCCGACGCCTCCGCGGCACCGATGCCCGTCTCGGAGCGCACTTCCTGCGCCGGGAAGCCGGCCCGGTCGATCTTCGCCCGCTGGCTGTTGTCGAGGATCGAGAACAGCCAGATGCCGACGAAGCCGAGCGTCATGGAGAACAGCGCCGGCGAGGTGTAGGGGAACGGCGCGGAGCCGGCCGGGTTGCCGAGGGTGGCTTCCCACACCGAAGGCGAGAGCACGGTCAGCACCACCGAGGACAGGAGCCCCAGGAAGCCGCCGATGACGGCGCCCTTGGTGGTGCAGTCCTTCCACAGCACCGACATGAACAGCACCGGGAAGTTGGCCGAGGCGGCAACCGCGAAGGCCAGCGACACCATGAAGGCGATGTTCTGCTTCTCGAAGGCGATGCCGAGCAGCACCGCGAGGATGCCGAGGCAGACCGTGGTGATGCGGGAGACCTTCAGCTCCGAGGCGCTGTCGGCCTTGCCCTTCTTGATGACCGTCGAATACAGGTCGTGCGACACCGCCGAGGCGCCCGAGAGCGTGAGGCCGGCCACCACCGCGAGGATGGTCGCGAACGCCACCGCCGAGATGAAGCCGAGGAACACGTTGCCGCCGACCGCATGGGCGAGGTGCACAGCCGCCATGTTGGCGCCGCCGATGAGCCCGCCGCCGGGACCGGTGAGGAACTCCGGATTGGTGAGCACGAAGGTGATGGCGCCGAAGCCGATGATGAAGGTCAGGAGGTAGAAGTAGCCGATCCAGGCGGTGGCCCACATCACCGACTTGCGGGCTTCCTTCGCGCTCGGAACCGTGAAGAAGCGCATCAGGATGTGCGGCAGGCCGGCGGTGCCGAACATGAGCGCCATGCCGAAGGAGATGGCCGAGATCGGGTCCTTGATGAAGTTGCCCGGTCCCATGATGGACTGGCCGGCCGCGGCCGCCGCCTGGGGCGTGGTGCCGGGCTTGGCGGCGGCGATGTTGGTCTTCACCTCGACCGCGGCGGCGAACAGCTTCTCGGGCGAGAAGCCGTAGCGCCACATCACAATGACCGCCATGAAGGTGGCGCCGCCGAGCAGCAGGCAGGCCTTGATGATCTGCACCCAGGTGGTGGCCGTCATGCCGCCGAACAGCACGTAGACCATCATCAGCGCGCCGACGATCAGCACGGCGATCCAGTAGTCGAGGCCGAACAGCAGCTTGATGAGCTGGCCGGCGCCCACCATCTGGGCGATGAGGTAGAAGGCCACCACGACCAGGGTGCCGGAGGCGGCGAACACGCGCACCGGGGTCTGGGCGAAGCGGAAGGCGGCGACGTCGGCGAAGGTGAACTTGCCGAGGTTCCGGAGGCGCTCGGCCATCAGGAAGGTCAGGATCGGCCAGCCGACGAGGAAGCCGATGGAGTAGATGAGGCCGTCATAGCCGGAGCTCATCACCGCGGCGGAGATGCCGAGGAAGGAAGCGGCCGACATGTAGTCGCCGGCGATGGCGAGGCCGTTCTGGAAGCCGGTGATGCCGCCGCCCGCGGTGTAGAAGTCGGCGGCCGACTTGGTCTTCGCGGCCGCCCACTTGGTGATGTAGAGCGTGCCCAGCACGAACACCACGAACATGGTGATCGCGGTCCAGTTGGTGGCCTGCTTGTCGGCCTGCCCGAGATCGCCGCCGGCGGCGAGCGCCAGGGTGGGGGCGAGGACGAGCGCGGCCGTGGCGCCGATGGCGAGCGCGCGGCGGGCGAACGAGGTCGGGAGCGTCGCGTTCACTTGAGCGCCTCCTGCTTGATCTTCTCGGAGAGCGCGTCGAACTCGCCGTTGGCGCGGCGGACGTAGATGGCGGTGATGAGGATGGTGAACACGATCACGCCGAAGCCGATCGGAATGCCCCAGGTCATCACGCCGTCACCCATGCGTGCGGCCAAAAGGTCCTTGCGGAAGGCGATGAGCAGGATGAAGCCGTAATACACGACCAGCATCGCCAGGGTGAGACTCCACCCGAAGCGCGAACGGCGCGATTTCAGCGCCTGGTAATTGGGATCGGCCGCAATGCGTGCGGCCACGGAATTGTCCATGGGTCGCCCTCCCTGAAAGCCCGCGGTACCCGTGGGCCCCGGTTGTTATCTTCGTGATCGACCTTGGCCTCGACCGGCCTCGTCACCCTGCACTCTGTACCAGAGGCGACGCCGCGCGCTAGTTGAGGAAACCCCGTACTTTCGGCCATACGCCGAATGTATTGTGCAGTGCGCTGCCTGCTTCTGTGGAGTGCGCGGGAATCGATGATCTGTAAATGTTTGGAGTGGCTTTTTGACGCTTTATTACGTGGCGTGGCGGGCGTTTTTCCGACTTGGAAACCCACTTGTTGCAGAAGCCTTGCTGTCTAATACTTTCGGGTGAGGGATACCGCGCGTGCGCCTTTGGTTGTAGGTCTGACGTTGGGGAGGGCCGCGCCAGCCCGTGCCCCCGCTTCGCTCCGGTGCTACAGCTGGCGCAGGGAAGAAACCGGGGGGACACCATGGGCAGGACCGTATCGCTGCGCTCGGACGCGCTGTCGGCGGAGATTTCCACGCTGGGCGCCGAGCTGCGGGCGCTGGCCGACGCCGAGGGCCGCGCCTTGCTGTGGCACGGCGATCCGGCCTACTGGACCGGCCGGGCGCCGCTGCTCTTTCCCATCGTCGGCGAGCTGCCGGACCTCACCCTCGTGCATGAGGGCAAGGGCCACCCCATGCGCCGGCATGGCTTCGCGCGCTTCTCCGAGTTCGAGGTGGTGGAAGAGGCGCCGGACCGGGCCACCTTCCGCCTTCTCCCCAGCGCGGCGACGCGGGCGGAATACCCGTTCGATTTCGCGCTGGAGGTCACTTTTGCGCTCGAAGGCGCGACGCTCGCCATGGAGGCGGTGGTGACGAATCCCGGCCCCGGCGTGCTGCCGGCGAGCTTCGGCTACCACCCCGCCTTCCTCTGGCCGCTGCCCTATGGCGGCACGCGCGCCGAGCACCGGGTGATTTTCGAGCAGCCGGAGCCCGCGCCCATCCACCGCCCCGTCAACGGCCTGCTCTCCCGCGCCAGCGAGCCGAGCCCCGCCGCCGAGGGGGTGCTCAAGCCGGATGACGCCATGTTCGAGCGCGACGCGCTGATCTTCCTCGGGCTCAATTCGCACCGGCTCCAGTATGGGGTGCCGGGCCGGCCGGGGCTGGACATCACCTTTCCCGGCATGCCGGACCTCGGCATCTGGACCAAGCCCGGCGCGCCCTACCTCTGCATCGAGCCATGGTCCGGCTATGCAACGCCGGAGGGCGATACCCGCCCGTTCGTGGAGAAGCCGGGCCTTCTCCACATCCCCGCGGGCGAGGAACGCCGCTTTGTGATGACGGTGCGCCTCATCCCCGAGGTCGCGGCCTGATACCTCCTAAGTGCCTATGCCGCCGCGCGGTTTGGGCGCGCGTGCGGCAAGGCTCAAGGCGTCGTCCCCTGCCGGTTGCGGCTGTCCTGCGTCATGCCCCTTGATGGAAGGCGCCGGGTTTGCTTCCATCACGGGTATGACGACCGGCCTGATCGAGATCCGCAGGGCCAAGCCCGCCGACGCCAAGGCGATCGCGGCGGTCCATGACGACGCGTGGCGGACAGCCTATCGCGGCATCATCCCCGGCATCGAGCTGGAGCGCATGGTGGAGCGGCGCGGCCCGCGCTGGTGGGATGCCGCCATCCGCAGGGGCAGCCGCCTGTCCGTCCTGCTCGTGGGCGAGGATATCGCCGGCTATGTGAATTACGGCGGCAACCGCGCCAAGGCGCTGCCCTATGGCGGCGAGATTTACGAAATCTACCTCCACCCGCAATATCAGGGCCTCGGCTTCGGCCAGCGCCTGTTCGCGGCCGCCCGGCGCGATCTCGCCATCGCTCGGCTTGGTGGTCTCGTGGTGTGGGCGCTCGCGGAAAACGAAAGCGCCGTGGGCTTCTATCAGGCGTTGGGGGGGCAACCGGTCGCATCCTCGACCGAGCAGTTCGGTTCGAAAACGCTGGACAAGACCGCCTTCGCTTGGCAGCGGTAGCGCCCGGACGGGCACCCGCCCGTCGGGTCCGAAGCGCCTGCGCAGCCTTGCGTGGCGCCGATTCGACTTTGGTCGGAGCGGACCCGAAGTCCCGCAGCCAGTGTCAAGAGCGAGCATCCCATGCGCATCGACGCGATCCCGATCGGCAAGAACCCGCCCCACGACGTGAACGTGCTGATCGAAGTCCCGATCGGCGGGGAGCCGATCAAGTACGAGATGGACAAGGCCGCGGGCACCCTCTTCGTGGATCGCTTCCTCTATACCGCCATGCGGTATCCCGGAAACTACGGCTTCATCCCGCACACCCTCTCCGGCGACGGCGACCCCTGCGACGTGCTGGTGGCCAACACCCGCGCCATCGTGGCCGGCGCGATCATCTCGGTGCGCCCCGTCGGCGTGCTGCTGATGGAGGACGAGGCCGGCATGGATGAGAAGATCATCGCCGTGCCCTCCTCCAAGCTCACCAAGCGCTACGACAAGGTGCAGAACTACAACGACCTGCCCGAGATCACCCTCAAGCAGATCGAGCACTTCTTCGAGCACTACAAGGATCTGGAACCCAACAAGTGGGTGAAGATCGTCGGCTGGCGCGACGCCGCCGAGGCGCACAAGCTGATCCTCGAAGGCATCGAGCGCGCCAAGGCCGAAGGCAAGGAAGGCTGAGGCCATCCCTTCGCCCTCCGGCTTGACCGGGGGGCTTTATGCTCCTGTTCCCCGGACAAGCGACGGCGCAGCCGGAGCGCTGATCCGGGGTCCAGCGCAAGAGTTCCCGCGCAGCGGGGCGATGGCCAGAGAGCGGCGAGGTTCGGAAGCGCCTTCGGCGGCCCGTTGTGCTGGGCCCCGGCTCACATTCCGCTTTCGCTGCATGCGTCCGGGGCGCGAGGGCGTCTCACGCCGGCGCCTTCGCCTCCAGAATCAGCTTGCGGATTTCCGGCAGGCAGGAGCCGCAATTGGTGCCGGCTTTGAGCCGCGCGCCCACCGCCGCCGCATCGGCGGCACCGTCCCGGATGGCGGCGAGGATGGTGTCCTTCGGCACCCCGAAGCAGGCGCACACCAGCGGCCCGCAGGCGGCATTCGCGCCCGCCCGGCGGCCGGAGAGGACGAGGCGACGGTCGGCGGCCGAGACCTCCGAGGCCAGCAGCCCCTTCAGCGCATCCCACGCCACGCGCTGGCCGGCGGCGCCGATGAACACCGCAAAATCGAGCCGCCCGTCCGCATCGAAGGCGGCGGCGCGGTAGAGGCCGGAGGGCGTGTCGCTCAGCTCGGCGACATCGGCCGGGCCTTCCGCCTTCACCCATCGCGTCCAGTCCTCAGGCCCCATGCGGCCGGCAAAGCGCCAGCCATAGCCACCCTCCAGCGCCGCGCGCGCCCACCACACGCCCTCCGGCAGCGCCATGGGCCGGCGGGCCAGCACGAAGCCCTCGAACGGGGCGGCATGAGGCGCCAGCGCGGCCGGAGTCGCCTTGGAGTCCGGCTGGCCGGAGATGGGGTCCGTCACCGCATGCACCAGCGCGCCGACGCGTCCGTCGGAGGAATTGGCGTGGCTCCAGTGGATGGGCGCGAACAACGTGCCGGGCCGCTGGCCGGCGTCCACCACCACCTCCAGCACCGCGCGGCCGTGGGCGCTCGTCACCTCGGCCAGCATCCCGGTTGCGAGCCCGAGCGGCGCGGCATCATCCGGGTGCACCGCCACGAACGGCGCCGGGATGTGCGCGCCGAGGCGGGGCGCAAGGCCGGTGCGGGTCATGGTGTGCCACTGGTCGCGGATGCGGCCGGTGTTGAGCAGGAAGGGGAAATCGTTCTCGGCCGAAACCGCCACCACGGGGCGCGGGGCGACGAAGCGGGCGCGCCGGTCGGGCGTGAAATAGCCGCCGTCCGCGAACAGGCGCGCGGTGCCCTCCGCCCGGCCGGTGGGGACGGGCCATTGCACCGGCGCGATATCCTCGTAGGCCGCTTCGGTGAGGCTGGCGAAGGCGGAGATGTCGAAATCCCGCGCGCCGTCATTCTCGAAGCCGGAGAGGGCGGCATGCTCGCGGAAGATGTCCGCCGGCCCGCGCCACGCGAAGGCCGCGCCGAAGCCGAGGCGCTGCGCAACGCCCTTGAGCGCCCACCAGTCGGGCTGCACCTCGCCGGGGCGGGGCAGGAAGGGGCGCTGGCGGGAGATGCGGCGCTCGGAATTGGTAACGGTGCCGTCCTTCTCGCCCCAGGCGGCGGCGGGCAGCATCACATGCGGGCGGCAGCCGGCCGTGTCGTTGGCGACGACGTTCTCGGAGAGGACGAACAGCTCCAGCCCTTCCAGCGCCGTGCGCACGGCGTCCGCCTCGGGCAGGCTCACGGCGGGGTTGGTGCCCATCACCCACAGGGCCTTGATCTCGCCCCGGCCGATGGCGGCGAACATGTCCACCGCCTTCAGACCCTCGTGCTCGGCCATATGCGGCGCGCCCCAGAAGCGGCGCACGCGGTCCACCTCGGCGGGGGAAAAGCCCATGTGGGCGGCGAGCTGGTTGGCGAGCCCGCCCACCTCGCGCCCGCCCATGGCATTGGGCTGGCCGGTGAGTGAGAACGGCCCCATGCCCTCCCGGCCGATGCGGCCGGTGGCGAGATGGCAGTTGAGGATGGCGTTGACCTTGTCGGTGCCCACCGCCGACTGATTCACCCCCTGCGAATAGCAGGTGACGGTGCGCGCCGTTTCAGTGAAGAGCGCGAAGAAGCGTTCCACGTCCGCCAGCGCCAGCCCGCAGGCGCGCGCGGTGGCTTCGGCATCGGGGGCCACCGCACGGGCGGCTTCCAAGGCTTCGGCAAAGCCTGTCGTGTGCGCGTCCACATAAGCGGCATCGAAGGCCGGGCCCTGCGCCAGATGCACCAGCAGGCCGGAGAACAGCAGCGCATCGGTGCCGTGGGCGAGGGGCAGGAACAGGTTCGCCTCGGCCCCCGTGTCCGTGCGGCGCGGGTCGATCACGACGAGCTTCGTGCCCCGCGTCTTGCGCGCCTGTTCCATGCGGCGGAACAGGACGGGATGGCACCACGCCGTGTTGGAGCCGGTGAGGACGATGAGGTCCGCCCGGTCCAGATCCTCATAGCTCCCCGGCACGGTGTCCGAGCCGAAGCCGCGCTTGTGGCCGGCCACGGAGGAGGACATGCACAGGCGCGAATTGGTGTCCACGTTCGCCGTGCCGAGGAAGCCCTTGGCCAGCTTGTTGGCGGCGTAATAATCCTCGGTCAGCAGTTGCCCGGAGAGATAGAAGGCCACCGCCCGAGGCCCGTGCCGGTCGATGATGGTGCGGAGGTCTCCCGCGATGCGGTCCAGCGCGTCATCCCAGGTGGTGCGGGCGAGCACGCCGTCCGCGCCGCGCACCAGCGGATGGAGCAGGCGGGTGCCGAGCCCCAGCGTCTCCCCCAGCGCCGCGCCCTTCGAGCACAGGCGGCCGAGATTGGCCGGGTGGTCGTGATCGCCTTCGACGAGCGCGCCGCCCAGCCCGTCCGGCGTCGCCTTCACGCCGCAGCCGACGCCGCAGTAGGGGCAGGTGGTCTTCACCGAAGGGGGCGAGGTGAGCGGGGCGTTCATGCCGGTCCTGCCTGAGGCTTGGCCATCATTTCTAGCTCAGTACACGTCGGCCTGATAGCGCCCGGCGGTCTTGAGATCGGCGACGAATTTCGCCGCCGCCTCGGCCGAGAGCCCGCCATAGGCGGCGGCCACATCCGCGACGGCAGTCTCCACGTCCTTCGCCATGCGCTTGGCATCGCCGCAGACGTAGAAATGGGCGCCGTCCTTCAGCCAGCCCCACAGCTCTGCGCCGGCCTCGCGGATGCGATCCTGCACATAGATCTTGCGGTCGCCGTCGCGGGACCAGGCGGTGTCGAGGCGGGTGAGGCAGCCGGCGGCCTGGAGGCCGCTGAGCTCGTCCTCATAGAAGAAATCCGTCTCGCGCCTTTGGTGGCCGAAGAACAGCCAGTTGCGGCCCGGCGCCCTGGTCGCCAGCCGCTCGTGCAGGAAGGAGCGGAAGGGCGCGATGCCGGTGCCGGGACCGACCATGATGACGTCCTTCGCCAAATCCTGCGGCAGGGCGAAGCCGTGGGCTTTCTGGATATAGGCCTTCATGCGCGTGCCCGGCGCCAGGCGGTCGCCGAGGAAGGTGGAGGCGACGCCGAGCCGCGTGCGGCCGTCGAGATCGTAGCGCACCGCATCCACCGTCAGCGTGAGCCGGCCGGGGGTGGCGACGGGGCTGGAGGAGATGGAATAGAGCCGCGGCTGCAGCGGCTCCAAGCACTCGATCAGGGCTTCGGGATCGGGCCTGATGCCGGGGAATTTCGTGAGCGCCGCCAGCACGTCGAGGGTGGCGGCATCGCCGTCCGGGTCCTCGCCATTGGCAAGCGCGCGGGCCTTCGCCTTGCGCTCCCCGCCGACGAGATAGGAGATGAGGGTGAAGAGCGCGTCCGGCGCCGATTTCAGGCACACCTCGCGGGCCAGCACCTCGGCCAGCGTATGGCCGGCGATGGGGAAATCGGCGGGGGCGTGCAGCGCCTCCAGCACGGCGGCGACGAGGCCGGGATCGTTCACCGGGAAGACGCCGAAGCTGTCGCCGGCGGCATAGTCGATGCCGGAGCCGGCGAGGTCGAATTCCACGTGCCAGGTCTCCTTCTCCGAGCCCGCTTTGTTGAGGCGGGTGCGGGAGAGGAAGGTGACTTCGCCGGGATTCTCGCGGGTACCGGTAGCGGCCGCGATGGGCGTCGGGTGCGCCGGGGCGGGGGCCTCTGCAGCGGGCGCGGCCTCGGCGGGGGCGGAGGTCTCGGCGGCGAGCTGCTTCAGCATGCGCAGCGTCTCCTTGCCGCCGGGGGCGCAGAGATTGAGCTTGGCTTCCGCGCCGCTCGCCAGCGCCTTGGCGTAGGTCTCGCAGACATAGCCGCACTGGCCGCAATCCTGCTGCGCCATGGCCGCCATCATGCGCCGGGGCAGGGCCTTGCCCTCGGCCAGCGCCATGCGCTCGGGGAGCGGCATGGACGGGTCGTGCCAAGGCGCGCCATCGTCCTCTTCAGCGGGCGCGGGGGCGGAGATATCAGGCATCAGCGCCGCTGCATCGCCGGCCGAAAGGGCCATGGGCGCGGGCGCCGTCTCGGTGGAGAGGATTGCGGCGAAGAAGCCATTTAGCCACGCCCGCTGCTCCGCCGTGAAGGGGGCGCTGTCGGGCAATACGGGGACGATGGGGGGACGGGACTGGAGGCTCATGGGCGTGATCCGGAAACGGTGCGCGCCATGGGCGCGCGCATGTTGCGCTGGGTCCCGGCTCTCCTTCCACTGCGCTGCGCTGCGTTGCAGTCGGCCGGGACACGATCCCGCTCTCGCGCCCCGGACGCATGAAGCGTCAGCGGAATGCGAGCCGGGGCCCAGCGCACAACGTCGCGCAGCGGCCGAATGGAAGGGGCCGGGCGGTTCATGCCGCCTCCGCCAGCGCCTTCAGCGCGTCGGGCTCGATGCGGCGGGTGAAATCGGCGAAGCTTTCGCCCTCGACGCGGTGGGCCTGCCAGCTTTTCAGCAGGCGTTCCACCACGGCCGGGGCGTCTTCCGCCGGCACGTATTGGTAGAGCTCGCGGGCGATGGCGGCTGCGCTGCCGAAGCCTCCGCCGACGAGGATGTGATAGCCGTCCACCGTGTCTCCGTCGTCATTGACGGGCACCCGCGCCCCGATCAGCCCGATATCGCCGATATAGTGCTGGGCGCAGGAATTGTGGCAGCCGGTGACGTGGATGTTCACCGGCCCGTCGAGGGCGACGCGCTCTTCGCAATGGGCGAGGATCGCCCGCGCGGTGCCCTTGGTGTCGGCCGCCGCGAAGCGGCAGCCCTTCGCTCCGGTGCAGGCGACGATGCCCGCCTGGAGCGGTGTTGCCTTGGTGGTGAGGCCGAGCGCTTCCACCGCGTCCGTAACGGCCGCGATATCGGCATCAGCGACGCCGGAGATGAGCAAATTCTGCCAGACGGTGAGGCGGATATCGCCGTCGCCGAAGCGGGCCGAGATGTCGGCGAGGCCGCGCATCTGCGCCGCGCTCATGCGGCCCACGGGCGTCGCCACGCCCACATAGTTCAGCCCGGCCTGCTTCTGCGGATGGACGCCGAGATGGGCGAGCCGGTCCGGCTCCGGGCGCGGCTTCACCGCCTCGGCGGCAAGGCGGGTGAAGGGGCGGCCGAGCTTGTCCTCCACCCGCTTCAGGAAGCCGTCGAAGCCGAGGGAATCGAGCACGTACTTCAGCCGTGCCTTCTTGCGGTCGGTGCGGTCGCCGGTGTCGATGAAGGCGCGCACGATGGCCGCCGCCACGTCCACCGCCTCGTCCGGGCGCACCACGATGCCTGTGTCGCGGGCGAAATCCCTGTGGCCGGTGATGCCGCCGAGCACGAGGCGCAGCCACACGCCGGGGGCGATGCCGAAGCCGTCCATCACCTCCACCGCCTGGAAGCCGATGTCGTTGGTGTCTTCCAGCGCGCCGATGGTGCCGGCGCCGTCGAAGGCCACGTTGAACTTGCGCGGCAGGCCGTACATGTCGCGGCTGTTCAGGATGTAATGGTGCCACGCGCTCGCCAGCGGGCGGGTGTCGAGCAGTTCCTGCGGGTCGATGCCGGCGGTGGGGGTGCCGGTGACATTGCGGATATTGTCCGCCCCCGAGCCCTTGGCCGTGAGGCCGAGGGAAACCAGCCCCTCCAGCACGGCGATGCCGTCGGTGGGCGGGATCTCGCGGATCTGGAGGTTGGCGCGGGTGGTGATGTCGGTGTAGCCGCCGCCGTGGCGCTCGGCGATGTCGGCGACGCCGCGGAACTGCCAGTGGCTGAGGATGCCGCCGGGAATGCGCATCCGGCACATGAAGCTGTCCTGCGCCGGGGCGACATAGAACAAGCCGTGATACTTCCAGCGCAGCACGTCCGGGCCCTTGGGGAAGACGCCGTCGCGGGCCGCAGCGCGCATGCGGTCGTAGGCGTCGAGCCCCAGCTCCTCGCGCTTCGCCTTTTCCTCGGGGGTGAGCTTCTTGCCCTCGGCCTCGGTGCGGGCCATGGCGCGATGGCTCGCGGCATCGGGCCCGGTCATCTCGGCGACCGGCGCGGCGGCGGGCGCGCCGCGGGCGATCTGCACGGCCTTGGCGCCGGAGACGAAGCCTTCCAGATAGCGCTTCTGGTCGAGGGTGAAATCGGCGCCCATGGGGTTTCCTTTCTTCTTCTTCTTGTCAGGCTGCGGCGGCCACCGCATCGCGGCCGAACGCAAGCTCGGTGCGCATGGCGGCGATGGGGGTGCGGCGGGTGATGAGGTCGAGGTAGAAGAGGCCGTCCGCCGTGTCGCCGAACAGCACGGCGCCGGCCAGAACGCCGTCCTTCACGATGAGCCGGCGGTAGACGCCGAGACCGCGATCGGTGAGCACGATGTCCTCGGTGCCCGTACCGCCGGTGACGTCGCCGGCGGAGAAGACGGGCACGCCCGACACCTTGAGATTGGTGGAGACCACCGAACCCTCGTAACGCGCATCCTCCCCGGCGAGGCGGCGGGCGAGCACGCCGGCCTGCTCATAGGCCGGGGCGACGAGGCCGTAGGTCATGCCGCGATGCTCGGCGCATTCGCCGATGGCGAAGATGTCCGGATCGGAGGAGGCGAGGGTGTCGTCCACCACGATGCCGCGCTTCACCTCCAGCCCCGCCCCACGGGCGAGGTCCGCATTGGGGGTCACGCCGCAGGCCACCACGAGGATGTCGGCGGGGATCACGCGGCCGTCCTTCAGGCGCAGGCCGGTGACACGGCTCTCGCCTTCGATGGCTTCGCTCGCGGCGCCGAGCAGCACTTCGATGCCCTTGGCCTCCACCGCGCGGCGGAGGAAGGCACCAGCCGCGACGTCCAGCTGGCGTTCCATCAGCCGGTCCATGAGGTGGACGAGGTGGGTCTCGACGCCCGCACCCGCGAGCCCGGCGGCGGCCTCGATGCCCAGCAGCCCGCCGCCGATGACGACGGCGCGCGTGCCGGGAACGGCAGCGGCGGCGAGCAGGGCCTCCACGTCCTTCAAATCGCGAAAGGTGTGGACGCCGGGCAGCGCCATGCCTGGCAGCGGCAGGCGGATGGGGTGGGAGCCGGTGGCCAGCACCAGCTTGCCGAAGGGCAGGCGCCGGCCGTCCGTCAGCACCACTTCGCGGGCGGTGCGGTCGATGGCGGCGGCGGGGGTGCCGTATTGCAGCGTCACGCCCCGCGCGCGCCACCAGGAGGCGGGCTTCATCTCCGCCTCGGCGGCGCTCATGTGGCCGGCGAGCACTTCGGAGAGCAGCACGCGGTTATAGGCAAGGTGCGGCTCCGCCCCGATCACCGCCACGGCGTGGCGGCCCAGCGCGCGCCGCGTCAGCTCCTCGCAGAGCTTCGCGGCGGCCATGCCGTTGCCGATGACGAGAAGGGGCTCGCTCACGTGCCTCTCCTCACTCGGCCGCGACCGGCGCCTTGGCGGCGGCGGCGATCATGACGGAGGAGAGGATGCCGTAGGCTTCCACCCAGGCTGCCTTGGTCTCGGGCGTGAAGTCCGGGCCGAGGCCGCGCTCCAGCGTCCAGATCAGCGCGGCGCCGACGGGGGCGTAGTGCTCGTCCTTCACGCCATAGGCCACATGCTTGCGGGCGAGGCTCTCGGCGGCGGGGACGATCTTGCCGAGATCGCTGAGGCCGGCGACCACCATGCCCAGCGTCGCCATGAGCTTCGCGCCCTGGAGGCTCATGTCGCCCTTGAACAGGGGCTTCACCTGCGGCGCGATCTCGAACAGCCGGCCGTAGAAGACGGCGGCGGCGGTGTCGGCGATGGGCACCACCTTGGCGAACGAGTCCTGGATCAGCTCGATCTGGTGCGGGGTCAGGCTCATGGCGAAACTCCTGATGAAGGGCGCACGAACCCGTGCGCGCCGGTTGGGCGCGTGGTCTCGGCGGTCTAGGAGGAGGGCGCGGGCAGGCCGCGCCTTTGCGTCAGGCGGCCTCGACGAAGCGGTGGCGCTCGTGGAGGAATTTCAGCACCGCCTCGCGGGCCTTGAGGTAGGTGGGGTTTGTCACCAGCTCGAGGCGCTTGCGCGGGCGGGGCAGCTTCACCTCCAGCACCTCGCCCACATAGGCGG
The DNA here is from genome assembly GCF_041911315.1 of Xanthobacter sp. Taxonomy (NCBI): domain Bacteria; kingdom Pseudomonadati; phylum Pseudomonadota; class Alphaproteobacteria; order Hyphomicrobiales; family Xanthobacteraceae; genus Xanthobacter; species Xanthobacter sp. The sequence goes on from NZ_JAYRPE010000090.1 coordinate 18,411, forward strand.
AGGGGCCGTTGGTCATCATCACGATGCGGTCGGAGAGCAGCACCGCCTCGTCCACGTCGTGGGTGATCATGAGGATGGTGTTGCCCAGCGTGGCGTGGATCTGCATCACGCTGTCCTGCAAATGCGCGCGGGTGAGCGCATCCAGCGCGCCGAACGGCTCGTCCAGCAGCAGCACCTTCGGCTCCATGGCGAGCGCCCGGGCGATGCCGACGCGCTGCTTCATGCCGCCGGAGATTTCGGAGGGGCGCTTGTCCTTGGCATGGCCCATCTGCACGAGGTCGAGATTGTGCAGGGTCCAGTCATGCCGCTCGGCGCGCGAGCGGGTGCCGGAGAACACCTTGTCCACCGCGAGGCGCACGTTGTCATAGACGGTGAGCCAGGGCAGCAGGGAGTGGTTCTGGAACACGACGGCGCGGTCCGGGCCGGGGGAATTCACCTCCCGCCCGTCGAGGATCACCCCGCCGGTGGTGGCGGAGGTGAGGCCGGCGACGATGTTCAGCAAAGTGGACTTGCCGCAGCCGGAATGGCCGATGATGGAGACGTATTCGCCCTTGTCGATGTCGAGCGTCACCTCCTTCAGCACATTGGTGGAGGCGGAACCGCGGGTGAAGGTCTTGTCGATGTGATCGAGCTTCAGATAGGCGCCCATGGAAGCCTCCTCAGGCAGCGGCGGTGCCGCGGGTGACGAAGGCGCCGACGGCGGCGATCATGCGGTCCAGAATGAAACCGGTGATGCCGACATAGAAGAGCGCCACGATGATGTCGCCGATGAGCGACGAGTTCCACGCATCCCAGATGAAGAAGCCGATGCCGACGCCGCCGATGAGCATCTCCGCCGCGATGATGGCGAGCCAGCTGAGGCCGATGCCGATGCGCAGGCCGGTGAAGATGTAGGGCGCGGCTGCCGGGATCATGATCTTCAGGAAGAATTCGATGGGGTTCAGCCGCAGCACCGCAGCAACGTTCCGGTAGTCCTGCGGGATGTTGCGGATGCCCACCGCCGTGTTGATGATGATGGGCCAGATGGCAGTGATGAAGATGACGAACACCGCCGCCGGCTGGCCGTCGCGGAAGGCGGCCAGCGAGAGCGGCAGCCAGGCGAGCGGCGGAACGGTGCGCAGCACCTGGAACAGCGGGTCGAGCCCGCGCATGGCCCAGGTGGACTGGCCGATGAGCACCCCGAGGCCGACGCCCGCCACCGCCGCGAGGCTGTAGCCCACCGCCACCCGCTGGAGCGAGGCGAGGATGTGCCAGAACAGGCCCTTGTCGAGGCCGCCCCGGTCATAGAAGGGGTGGGCGATTAGCTCCCACGAATTCTGGATGATGGAGGAGGGCGGCGGCAGGGCCGAGCCCGGGGCGCTGCACAGGATCTGCCACAGGCCCAGGAGCAGGGCGATGACGACGATGGGCGGGACGATGTTGGCCGCGGCCGTCTTCAGCAAGGGCACGATCTTCTCCGCCAGCGCCGGGCGCTTGCGCGCCGGCATCTTCACCACCTGCGCGGCCAGGACTTGCGCGGCGGGGATTTGCGCGGCCGGCGCGGGTTTGCCGTGCACGGCTGCCGAGGGTTTTTCCAGCTTGAGGGCGGGCATGGACATGAATGCGTCTCCGGGTTCGGGGCAGGGGGCGCCGCCCCCGTGGTCTGGGATCAGGGGCGGCGCCGCGCGATCACGAAATCCGCTTGATGCCGAGGCTCGACAAATAGGCGGACGGGTTTTCCGGATCGAAGACCTTGCCGTCGAAGAAGGTCTCCTTGCCGCGCGAGGTGGAGGTGGGGATCTCGGCCGCCGGCACGGAGAGGGCCTTCGCCGCCTCGCGCCACATGTCCTCGCGGTTCACCTTGGCGATGAGGGCCTTGGCGTCGTAATCGGGCTCGAACTTGCCCCAGCGCTGGTCCTCGGTGATGAACCACAGGTCGTGGCTCTGGTAGGGGTAGGACGCATTGTCCTGCCAATACTTCATCATGACCGGGCTCTTCTCGACCACGCGGCCGGTGCCGTAGTCGAATTTGCCCTTCATGCGGTCCACCACGTCGGCGACCGGCACGTTGATCCACTGGCGCTTGGCGCAGATGGCCGCGACTTCCTCGCGGTTTTCCATCTTGTCGCACCACATCTGGGCTTCCATCACCGCCTTCAGCAGCGCCATGGCGGCCTTGGGGTTCTTGTCCACATAGGCGGCGCGCATGCCGAGCGCCTTCTCCGGATGGTCCTTCCAGAGCTCGCCGGTGGTGACGGCGGTGTAGCCGATCTTCTGGTGGATGAGCTGCTCGTTCCACGGCTCGCAGACGCAGAAGCAGTCCATGGTGCCCACCTTCATGTTGGCCACCATCTGGGCCGGCGGGACGACGATGGTCTCGATGTCCTTGTCGGGGTCGATGCCGCCGGCGGCGAGCCAGTAGCGGATCCACAGGTCATGGGTGCCACCCGGAAAGGTCATGGCAGCCTTCACCGACTTGCCGGAGGCCTTCTTCTTGTCCAGCGCTTCCTTGAAGGGCTTGGTGTCGAGGCCGATCTTGAGGTCGATATATTCCTGGCCCACCGAGATGCACTGGCTGTTCAGGTTCAGCCGGGAGAGGATGTACATGGGGGTGGGGACGTTGTTCTGCGTCACCTTGCCGGCGGAGATCAGGTAGGGCATGGGCGTCAGGATGTGGGCGCCGTCGATGCCGTTGCCCTCGGAGCCGAGCACCAGATTGTCGCGCGTGGTGCCCCAGGAGGCCTGCTTGGCCACCGTCACGTCGGTCATGCCGTATTTGTCGAACAGGCCCTTTTCCTTGGCCACGAACAGGGGCGCCGCGTCGGTGAGGGCGATGAAGCCGAGCGTCGCCTTGTTGGTCTCCGGCGCCTCGGAGGCATAGGCCGCCGGCACGCCGCCGGGGAAGGCCATGCGGATGCTCTCGAACAGGGCGGCGGTGCCCAGCGCGGCGGCCGTGCCCTTCAGCAGCGAGCGGCGCGAGACGCCGGCGGGGGTGGAGGCGTCGGCTGCGGTGGAGACGGTTTCGTTGGGCCCGGACTTGAAAGCGTCGCTCATGTTCTTTTCCCCTGGATCGGCAAAGGCGGACGCGGAGACCCGAAACGAAAAAAGCCGCGGACATGCTCACGACCTTCCGGTCATGGCTGTCAGCGGCTCTGCTGCGGGTCCCATCGTTGGGACGAATATGGGGCGCGGTCATCATCGACTGCGCCGCAGTGATAAAAGCAAGTGATGGGCCAAGTGCGCCCGGATGATTAGGTATCTGATTCCACGAATAAAATTGGACTGATGAAAAATTGGGCGCGCTGGGAGCCTGCACTTCCGTTGTTCATCTGAGGATGCAGATGCCTGCGAAGTGTGCGCTGCGGCACGGCGTGACCATTGGGCTGGCGGGCTTTCCCGCGCCGGCGGCGCGCGTGTTCGGCGGGTGCCGCGGCACTTGTTCCTTGCCGCCCCCTCGGGCATCGTGCGCGCCTCGATCGACCCCCGATCTTGCGACCCCCGATCCCGACCCCTGATCGCCGCTGCCGCCGGACCTTTGAAGGACGCCCCATGTCCCCCTCTCCCCGCCCCCTCAAGCCCGGCGACCATGTGTTCCTGGTGGATGGCTCCTCCTTCGTGTTCCGCGCCTATTTCCAGTCCATCAACCAGGACCGGAAGTACAATTTCCGCTCGGACCGGCTGCCCACGGGCGCGGTGCGGCTGTTCTGCACCAAGCTGTTCCAGTTCGTGCGCGACGGCGCCGTGGGCATCCGCCCCACCCACCTCGCCATCGTCTTCGACAAGTCGGAGGACAGTTTCCGCAAGGAGCTCTACCCCGACTACAAGGCCAACCGCTCCGAGCCGCCGGACGAGCTGATTCCCCAGTTCCCGCTCATGCGCGAGGCGGTGCGCGCCTTCGGCCTCATCCCGGTGGAGCAGGCGCGCTACGAGGCGGACGACATCATCGCCACCTATGCCGAGCAGGCGGTGAAGGCCGGGGCGGACGTGCTCATCGTCTCCGCCGACAAGGATCTGATGCAGCTCATCGGCCCCAAGGTCGCCATGTACGATCCCGCCTCGGGCGAGAGCGGCGGGCGCGGGGCGCGCCCCGAACGGCGCATCGGCCTCGGCGAGGTCGTGGAATATTTCGGCGTGCCGCCGGAGAAGGTCACGGACGTGCAGGCGCTGGCCGGTGACAGCACCGACAATGTGCCCGGCGTGCCCGGCATCGGCATCAAGACCGCCGCCCAGCTCATCGCCGAATATGGCGACTTGGAAACGCTGCTCGCCCGCGCCGGCGAGATCAAGCAGCCGAAGCGCCGCGAGTCGCTGATGAACAATCAGGAGGCCGCGCGCATCTCCAAGCAGCTCGTCACGCTGGTGCGCGACGTGGCGGTGGAGGTGCCGCTGGAAGACCTCGTGCTGGAAGACCCGGACGCCAAGCGCCTCATCTCCTTCCTGAAGGCCATGGAATTCACCACCATCACCCGCCGCGTAGCCGAGGCCTATGGCGTGGAAGCCGGCGAGGTGGAGCCCGACCCGAAGCTCGCGCCGAGCGGCGGCGATCTCTTCGCCCCCGCCGCTGCGCCCTCCGCAGACGGCGAAGCGCCTGCTCAACCCGGTGCTACCCCCGCCGCCCCCAGCGGCACCCCAACCCCTTCCGATCTCGCCCACCAGCGCGCGCAGGCCGCGCGGGCGACGCCGGTGGACCGCAAGGCCTACCGCACCATCCTCGATCTCGCCGAGCTGAAAGCGTGGTGCGCGAAGGCCATGGACCTTGGCGTCGTCGCCTTCGACACCGAGACCAATTCGCTGGACCCCATGCAGGCGGACCTCGTGGGCGTCTCGCTGGCGCTCTCGCCCAACGAGGCCTGCTACATCCCGCTGCTGCACCAGGGCGCGGGCGACGGCCTGTTCTCCGAGGGCCTGCTGCCGGGGCAGATTTCGCTCGGCGATGCCATCGCGACCCTGAAGCCCATGCTCGAGGACAAGGGCACCCTCAAGATCGGGCACAATGTGAAGTATGACGAGGCGGTGCTGGCCCGCCACGGCATCGACGTCGCGCCCATCGACTGCACCATGTGCATGTCCTACGCGCTCGATGCCGGCAAGAACGGCCATGGTATGGACGAGCTTTCCGTCCTCCATCTCGGCCATCAGCCCATCGGCTATTCCGAGGTGACGGGGAAGGGCAAGGCGCAGATCACCTTCGACAAGGTGGCGCTGGAGCCCGCCACCGCCTACGCCGCCGAGGATGCGGACGTGACGCTGCGCCTGTGGCAGGTGCTGAAGCCCCGCCTCGCCGCCGAGGGGCGCACCACCGTCTACGAGACGCTGGAACGGCCCCTCATTCCCGTGCTCGCGCGCATGGAATCCCGCGGCATCGCCATCGACAAGGCCATGCTGGCGCGCCTCTCCTCCGAATTCGCGCAGGGCGCGGCGCGGGTGGAGGACGAGATCGCGGAACTCGCCGGCGAGCGGCTGAACGTGGGCAGCCCCAAGCAGATGGGCGACATATTGTTCGGCAAGATGGGCCTGCCCGGCGGCACCAAGACCGCCACCGGCATGTGGTCCACCAAGGCCACCGCGCTGGAGGAACTGGCGGAGCTGGGCCACAAGCTGCCGCAGAAGATCCTGGAATGGCGCCAGCTTTCCAAGCTGCGCTCCACCTATACGGACGCGCTGCCGAACTTCGTGCATCCGCAGACCAAGCGCGTCCACACCTCCTATGCGCTGGCCGCCACCACCACGGGGCGGCTCTCCTCCTCCGATCCCAACCTCCAGAACATCCCCGTGCGCACCGAGGAAGGCCGGCGTATCCGCCGCGCCTTCGTGGCGGAGGAGGGCAATCTTCTCGTCTCGGCCGACTATTCGCAGATCGAACTGCGGCTCTTGGCCGAGATCGCAGAGATCCCGGCGCTGCGGCAGGCCTTCACGGATGGGCTGGACATCCACGCGATGACGGCGTCCGAGATGTTCGGCGTGCCGGTGAAGGACATGCCGGGGGAAATCCGGCGGCGGGCGAAGGCCATCAATTTCGGCATCATCTACGGCATCTCCGCCTTCGGCCTCGCCAACCAGCTGGGCATTCCGCGGGAGGAGGCGGGGCAGTACATCAAGCGCTATTTCGAGCGCTTCCCCGGCATCCGCGACTATATGGAGGAGACCAAGACCTTCTGCCGCGAGCATGGATACGTGGAAACGCTGTTCGGCCGGCGCTGCCACTATCCCGACATCGCGGCGAAGAACCCGTCTCTGCGCGCCTTCAACGAGCGCGCCGCCATCAATGCCCGCCTCCAGGGCACGGCCGCCGATATCATCCGCCGCGCCATGATCCGCATGGAGCCGGCGCTGGCGCATGCGGGCCTTTCCGCCCGCATGCTGTTGCAGGTGCACGACGAACTGGTGTTCGAGGTGCCGGAGGCCGGGGCGGAGGCCACCATTCCCGTGGTGCGCCACGCCATGGAGACGGCGGCGGCCCCTGCCGTCCATCTCGCCGTGCCGCTGAAGGTGGACGCGCGGGCGGCGAAGAACTGGGAAGAGGCGCACTGAGGGGCTGCACCCCTCTCGCGTCCCGGCCGACTGCAACGCAGCGCAGCGGAGTGGAAGGAGAGCCGGGACCCAGCGCAACGATTCCGCGCAGCGGGCCATGCCTGAGAGCCCAGGATATGGCAGCGCCTTCGGCGGTCTTTTGCGCTGGGCCCCGGCTCACATTGCGCTGGCGCTCCATGCGTCCGGGGCGCGAGGTCGCCGCTGACGGTTGACGCCTGTGCCCCGGATGCTGCTAAACACCCGCCATCCCCAACACGAGGACACATCATGAGCATCGAACGGCTCGACAAGGGCGCCCGCATGAGCGAGGCGGTGATCCACGGCAACACCGTCTATCTCGCTGGCCAGGTGGCCGAGGGGCCGGACGTGGAGAGCCAGACGAAGGCCGTGCTCGCCTCCATCGACAGCCTGCTGGCCCGCGCCGGCACCGACAAGTCGCGCATCCTCACCGCGACCATCTGGCTGTCGGACATCAAGAACTTCGCCGGCATGAACAGCGTGTGGGACACCTGGGTGGACAAGGCCAATCCCCCCGCCCGCGCCACCAGCGAAGGCAAGCTCGCCGCGCCGCAGTTCCTGGTCGAGATCATCGTCGTCGCCGCCCGCGGCTGATCTCAGGGCACCCTCTCCCCTTGCGGGAGAGGGCTGGGGTGAGGGGTATGGCGCCGTTTGTCCGGCTCTGCGAGAGCCGCGCGCCCCCCCTCACCCCCATCCCCTCTCCCGCGAGGGGAGAGGGGTGGCGCCCGGCGGACTTGGAGCTTACCCTTTCCGAACAGCGAGCTTTTTGGAGCTTTTCCCATGGCCGCCCCCGGCGCCGAATCCAGCAGCCCCCGTGCCCCGCGTGAGACGCGGCAGGCGCGCATGGAGGCGCTTGCCCGCCTGCCGCTGTTCTTCGGGCTCGAGGGCCGGCGCGTGCTGGTGGCGGGCGGCGGCGAGCCGGCGGCCTGGAAGGCGGAGCTTCTCTCCGCCGCAGGGGCGCGGGTGGAGGTGATCGCCCCTGCCGTCTGCGAGGACATCTGGCGGCTGGCCGGCGCGCCGACCCACGGCCCCATCGCCGTGCATGTGCGCGACTGGCATGTGGACGACATCGAGGGCGCGGCCCTCGCCATCGGCGATTTCGAGGATGCGGACGCGGCCGAGCGCTTTTCCGCCGCCGCCCGCGCGGCCGGCGTGCCGGTGAACGTCATCGACCGGCCGGCTTTGTGCGACTTCACCTTCGGCGCCATCGTCAACCGCTCGCCCCTCGTGGTGGGCATCTCCACGGATGGCGCCGCCCCCGTGTTCGGGCAGGCGGTGCGGGCCAAGATCGAGGCGCTGCTGCCCTCCGGCTTCCGCGCCTGGGCGCAGGCGGCGAAGACGTGGCGCGCGGCGGTGACCGAGCGCGGCCTTTCCTTCCACGCCCGCCGCGCCTTCTGGGAGCGGTTTGCGGCAAAGGCCCTCGCCGAGCCCCATCGCGCGCCGGAGGAGGCCGACCGCGCCGCTTTGTTCGCCGCGCTCGAGACGCAGGGCTCATCCCCGCACGGCGGTTCGGTGGTGCTGGTGGGCGCCGGGCCGGGCGATCCCGAGCTTCTGACGCTGAAGGCCGTGCGCGCGCTGCAATCGGCGGACGTGGTGCTCTATGACGACCTCGTGTCCGGCGCGATCCTCGATTTCGCCCGGCGCGAGGCGAAGAAGATGCTGGTGGGCAAGACCGGCTACGGCCCCTCCTGCAAGCAGGACGACATCAACGCGCTGATGGTGGAGCTGGCCCGCGAGGGCCGCCGCGTGGTGCGCCTCAAGGGCGGCGAGCCCATGATCTTCGGCCGGGCCGGCGAGGAGATCGCCCATTGCCGCGCGGCCGGCGTGCCGGTGGAGGTGGTGCCCGGCATCTCCTCCCCCCAGGGCGCGGCGAGCCGGCTCGTCACCTCCCTGACCCACCGCGATCACGCACGGCGGCTGCAATTCGTCACGGCCCATGCGCGCGACGGGAAGCTGCCCGCCGATCTCGACTTCAAGGCGCTCTCCGACAAGGCGGCCACCACCGTCGTCTACATGCCGCGCCGGACCCTGCCGGACCTCGTGCGCAACCTGCTTGCGGCCGGCATCGAGCCGGCGACACCCGCCGTCGCCATCTTCTCGGTCACGCGGCCGGAGGAGAAAGTGGTCATTGCTACCGTCGCCGGCCTCGTGGAGGCCGTGACCCGCGCCGTGGACGAAGGGGCAGACGGCCCCTGCCTCGTGCTCTACGGCCATGCCCTGTCGGAGGTCGCGGCGCAGGACCTGCCGCAGGCGGCCGAGGCCGCGCGGGGATAGGGCAAGGCGGATGCCCCGGACGAGCCGGGGCATGACGACACCCATCCTCACATGTTGGGATAGTTCGGCCCGCCGCCGCCTTCGGGCGCCGTCCAGGTGATGTTCTGGTTGGGGTCCTTGATGTCGCACGTCTTGCAGTGGACGCAGTTCTGCGCGTTGATCTGGAAGCGCGGCGCGTCCGCCCCCTCCTCGATCCACTCATAGACGCCGGCGGGGCAGTAGCGGTTGGAGGGGCCGGCGTAGACGTCGTGCTCGGACGCCTTCTGCAAAGCCATGTCCTTCACGACCAGATGCACCTGCTGGTTCTCCTCATGGTTGGTGTTCGAGAGGAACACCGAGGAGAGCTTGTCGAAGGTCAGCACGCCATCGGGGCGGGGATACTGGATCTTCTTGCAGTCCTTCGCCGGCTTCAGCGAGGCGGCGTCGGTCTTGCCGTGCTTCAGCGTGCCGAACAGCGAGAAGCCGAACGTGTTGGTCCACATGTCCAGCGCGCCCAGCGAAATGCCGACGAAGGTGCCGAGCTTCGACCACAGCGGCTTCACGTTGCGCACCTTCTTCAGGTCCGCGCCGATGGCCGAGGAGCGCCAGGCCGCCTCGTAGCTGGAAAGCTCGTCGTGGCTGCGCTCGGCGGCGAGGGCGTTCAGCAGGTGGTCGGCGGCGAGCATGCCGGAGAGCACCGCATTGTGGCTGCCCTTGATGCGCGGCACGTTCACGAAGCCCGCCGCGCAGCCCACCAGCACGCCGCCGGGGAAGGAGAGCTTGGGCACGCTCTGGTAGCCGCCCTCGGTGATGGCGCGGGCGCCGTAGGCGATGCGCTTGCCGCCCTCGAAGGTGTCGCGGAAGGTGGGATGGGTCTTGAAGCGCTGGAACTCGTCGAACGGCGAGAGCCAGGGGTTCTGGTAGTTGAGGTGGACCACGAAGCCCACCACCACCTGCTCGTCATCGATGTGATAGAGGAAGGCGCCGCCGCCGGTCTTGCCGTCGAGCGGCCAGCCGAAGGCGTGCTGCACGAGGCCGGGCTTGTGCTTCTCCGGCTTCACCTTCCAGAGTTCCTTCAGGCCGATGCCGAACTTCTGCACGTCGCGGCCCGCGCCCAGGTCATATTTGGCGATGATCTGCTTCGTCAGGTGCCCGCGCGCGCCCTCGGCGAACACGGTGTAGCGGCCGCGCAATTCCATGCCGCGGGTGAATTCGCCCTTGGGGACGCCGTTCTTGTCCACACCCATGTCGCCGGTGGCGATGCCGGTGACGGCGCCCTTGTCGTCATAGAGGATCTCGTCGGCGGCGAAGCCGGGATAGATCTCCACCCCCAGCGCCTCGGCCTTCTGGGCGAGGAAGCGGCAGACATTGCCCAGCGAGCCGACGAAATTTCCGTGATTGTTCATCAGCGGCGGCATGGCGAAATTGGGCAGGCGGACACCGCCGGCCGGGCCAAGCAGGTAGAAGGCGTCGTCCGTGACCTGCACGGTGAGGGGCGCATCCGCCTCCTCGCGCCAGCCGGGAACGAGGGCGTCGAGGCCCACGGGGTCGATGACTGCGCCGGAGAGGATGTGGGCGCCGACTTCCGAGCCCTTCTCCACCACCACGACGGAGATGTCGGTGCCGCGCTCGGCGGCCTGCTGCTTCAGGCGGATGGCGGTGGCAAGGCCCGCAGGGCCGGCGCCGACCACCACCACATCATAATCCATGCCTTCGCGCTCAGGCAGCTCCGCCGCGCTCATACGCCTGCTCCCGTCCGTCAATCCCGTTGATTGGACTTTTTCCACGACACGCCGGCAAAGACAACCGCGCACTGCCGTTTAGGGCAACATCTTTCCGTATGTGGGAATATAATGCCGCCGCACTGGAAAGTGTGGTGCGGCGCGGCATGCCGGGCTTCGCGCTGGGCGCTTCAATGGCTAAAAGGAATTCATGAGCGCGACCGCCGACAGGGACTTCGCCGACTGGGCCGACATTCTCGCCTTCCACTGGGAGGCGGGCGTGGACGTGGCCATCGGCGAGGTGCCGGTGGACCGCTTCGCCGAGAGCGCAGCCGAGCCGAGCCGGTCCCGGCCGCCGGCCGCGCCGGTGCGCGAGACCGGCTCCACCGGCGCGGCGTCCGGCGGCCCGGC
>NZ_JAYRPE010000091.1:0-8189 GCF_041911315.1 Xanthobacter sp.
CTGAAACCCGAACCCGTCCAACCGTGGATCGCCCGGACGAGCCGGGCGATGACGGCGGTGCAAAAGGGGGTAGGACGGCGCCTACCTCCGCCGCGTCAGAAAAGTCTCGGCCAGCGCCAGCGTCCCCGCTGTATAGGGCGCACCCATGGCCTGGGCGGTTGGCGTCTCGGCGTGGGAGGCGACCCAGGCGGTGAGCAGCATCCGGCGCAGCATCACGAACACGTCGAGCTGCGCGTCGGCATCCGCCGGCAAAGGCGCGAGGGTGCGGTAGCCCGCCATCCACGCATCCTTGAGCGCGGGTACCAGCGGCGAATGCTCCATGAAGGAGACGGCCGAGGCGAAGTCGTAGAGGAACCAGGAGAAGCCGCAATCGTCGAAATCGATGAGGGTCAGGCTGTCCCCGTCCGCCAGCAGATTGGCGAGGCGCAGGTCGGCATGGATCAGGCCGAAGCTCTCGGGCGTCGTAAGCCGCGCGAGCCGGTCCTTCAGGGCGAGCGCCGTGCGCTCCAGCAGCGCGCGGCCGGCCGCACCCAGCCCCAGCGCGACGCGGAAATCGCCCCACAGCGGGCGGTCGCCCAGCATGCTCTCGAAATCCCACACCTTGCGGGCGAACCCCTCCGGCCGCTGCCAGCCCTTGGCATGGGCGTGGAGGCGGGCATGGAAGGCGCCGAGGCGGGCGAACCAGTGGGCGAGGTCCGCGCCCTCCTGCGGCTCGACGCCGGGCACGAAGGCGAAGGCGGCCAGCCGGCGCGGGGTGCCGTCCCCATTCACCTCATTCAGGAGGTGGCCGTCGTGCGTGGGAATGATGGCAGGGGTCGGCACAACGCCGTCGGCGCGCAGCGCCTCGATCCAGGCCAGCTCCGAGCGGATTTCCGCCGCCTCGTGATAGCCCGGCCGGTAGACGCGGACGACGATGTCCTGCTGGCCGGCGGTGGCGCGGAAGGTGGCGTTCTCGGAGATGGAGAGGAGCTGGAGCGCCGCGTCCGGCGGCAGGCCCCAGTCCGGCAGATGGGCGCGGACGAGTCCTTCGGTCCGCGCCAGATACGCCTCGTCGTACAGCACCCGTCCGGCCTCTCAAGCGTGTCGGACGGGCGCTATAGCATGTTGGAGGGCGCGCACCATCGGTGCCGGCCTGCGACCGGCGCCGATTGGTTTCGCTCAGGCGCCGCGCGGGCTTTTCTCGTGGCCTTCGCTCAGGCGCCGCGCGGGCTCAGACGAGCCCGGCGAGGATGCCGACGCCGGCCACCGCCACCGCCGCGCCCGCGCCGCGCACGAACTTCTCGCCATGCAGCTCGCCGAAGCGGCCGATGGCCATGCCGAGGCCGAGGCCGGCGAGGTGGAGGAGGGCGGTCGCCGACATGAAGCCGAGGCCGTAGGCGAGGCCAGAGGCATCCGCGGGCATTTCCGCACCGTGGGCGTGGCCGTGGAAGATGGCGAAGAAGCCGACCATGGCCATGGCCGCCGCCAGCGGCGCTTTGACGCCGAAAGCCACCACGCCGCCCAGCACGATCACCGAGAAGGCGATGCCCAGCTCCACGAACGGCACGTCGATGCCGGAGATGCCGAGCGCGCCGCCCACCGCCATCAGGCCGACGAAGGTGGCCGGCACCGCCCAGATGGCGCGCCCGCCGAGCTGCCAGGCGAAGATGCCCACCGTGACCATGGCGAGCAGGTGATCGAGGCCACCGAGAGGATGGGCGAAGCCGTGGCTGAAGCCGTGGACGTCGCCGACGCCGGTATGGGCGGCGGCGAGCTGCGGCAGGAGGGTCAAGGCGGCAGCGGCGGCTGCCGTGCGGAGTGTGCGGTGCATGAAAGTCTCCCCGGTGTTTGAAGGTTTGAAAAAGGTTCAGCAGATGCGGGGCAGTTGATCGCCGACCAGCATGTCGACGATGCGCTCGCCCCCGAAGCGCGTTCTCATGACGACCCGTCCGGGCCGCTCGGACGTGACCTCGCCGATCACCGCCGCCTCGCGGCCCAAAGGATGGGCGCGCAGCGCGGCCAGCGCCGCGTCGCTCTCCCCGGCGGGGACCACGGCGAGGATCTTGCCCTCATTGGCGAGATAGAGCGGGTCGAGGCCGAGGATCTCGCAGAAGCCCATCACCTCCGGCCGCATGGGCAGGCTCAATTCGTCGAGGCGGATGCCGACCTTGCTCGCCTCGGCCAGCTCGTTCACCACCGCCGCGATGCCGCCGCGCGTGGCGTCGCGCATCATGCGCAGGCCGGGGGCGGCGGAAATGAGCGTGTCGATCAGGCCGTTGAGCGGCGCGCAGTCGCTCTCGATGGCGGTGTCCAGCGCAAGGTCGCCGCGGGCATTGAGGATGGCGGCGCCGTGGTCGCCGAGCAGGCCGTTGACGATCACCTTGTCGCCCGGCCGCGCCTTGGTCACGCCCACGTCGAGGCCGGCGCGGATCACGCCGATGCCGGTGGTGGTGATGAAGAGCTTGTCGCAGGCGCCGCGCGCCACGACCTTGGTGTCGCCGGTGGCGATGGCGACGCCCGCCGCCTGCGCCGTCTCGGCCATGGAGCGGACGACGCGGCGGAGCGTCTCCACCTCCAGCCCCTCCTCGATGATGATGGCGCAGGAGAGCGCCACCGGCGTCGCTCCGCCCACCGCGAGGTCGTTCACCGTGCCGCAGACGGCGAGCTTGCCGATGTCGCCGCCGGGGAAGAACAGGGGGTCCACCACGAAGCCGTCGGTGGTGAAGGCGAGCCGGTCGCCCCGCGCCATCAGGGCGGAAAGGTCGAAGCGGGCCTGATCCTCCGGCGCGGCGCGGCCTTCGCCCGAGAAGGCGGAGAGGAACACGTCGTCGATGAGATCGCGCATGGCGCTGCCGCCGCCGCCATGGGCGAGCGTCACCGTCTTCTGCGTCATGGGCCGCCGGCGGGCGGCGGTCGGGGTGGAGAACGGGATGTTCATGCGGCCTCTCCCCGTATACCGCCATATTGATAGTAAGCCGCGCAAGAACCTTCGGAAGACACCATCAGCGCGCCGAGCGGCGTCTCGGGGGTGCAGCCCTTGCCGAACTCGGGGCAGGCCCAGGGCTTCGCGGCGCCGGTGAGCACCTCGCCGCAGCGGCACTGGGCGGGATCGGCCACCTTGATGTCAGGCACGGCGAAGCGCCGTTCCGCATCGAAGGCGGCATAGGGCGCCGTCAGCCGCACGCCCGAGCCGGCGATGGAGCCGAGGCCGCGCCACTCGAAGGTCTCGCGCGGCTCGTACACCTCCTGAACCGCCCGGAGCGCCGCCGGATTGCCATGCTCCGGCACCACGCGGGCATACTGGTTCTCGATCCGCGCCCCGCCGGCCTCGATCTGCCGCAGCACCATGAGCAGGGATTGTAGGAGGTCGATGGGCTCGAAGCCCGACACCACCAGCGGCCGGCCGAACTCTTCCGCGATGAAGCGATAGGGCGACGTGCCGATGACCATGGACACATGCCCCGGCCCGATGAAGCCGTCGATGCCGAGGTCCGGCTGCTCCAGCAAGGCGCGCAGCGTCGGGATGATGGTGATGTGGTTGCAGAACAGGGAGAAGTTCGTCACGCCCTCGCGCGCCGCCCGCTGCACGGTCAGCGCCGTGGAGGGCATGGTGGTCTCGAAACCGAGGCCGAAGAACACGACCTCGCGCTCCGGATTGCGCTTCGCCAGCGTCAGCGCATCCAGCGGCGAATAGACCATGCGCACGTCGACGCCATCCGCCTTGGCCTGAAGCAGGCTCTTCTTGGAGCCCGGCACGCGCATGGCGTCGCCGAAAGTGGTGAAGATCACTTCGGGCCGCTCGGCGATGGCGACGCAATCGTCCACCCGGCCCATGGGCAGCACGCAGACCGGGCAGCCGGGGCCGTGGACGAATTCGACGAGGTCGGGCAGCAGGCCTTCCAGCCCATAGCGGAAGATGGCGTGGGTGTGCCCGCCGCACACTTCCATGATGGCGAAGGGACGGTCGCGCCCGCGCTCCAGCCGCGCGGCGATGGCGCCGATCTCCTTCACCAGAGCGGCGGCGAGGGCGGGGTCGCGGAATTCATCGACGAAGCGCATGTCCGGCTCCTCAGCGCGGGGTGGACAGCAGCTCGACGCTGCCTTGGGTGAGGGCTTCCATCTCGGCCGCCGCCTCGCCGATCTCGGAGAGCACCTTGAGGGTGGCGGCGGCCTCCTCCTCGTCGATGCGGCTCATGGCGAAGCCCACATGGACCAGCACCCAGGCGCCGATGAGGTCCTCCAGCGGCGCGCCGGGCTCGGCCACGCACACCACGTCCACGGTGCGGCGGACGCCGGAAACGTCCACGACACACAGCATGGCCTCCGCGTCCGCGACGGCGACGATCTGTCCGGGAATGCCGAGGCACATGGCGGGGCTCCTATCGAAGACGCGGGAGAAAACTCAAGAACGGGCCGTCATGGCCGGGCTTGTCCCGGCCATCCACGTGGAACGGCTGGGAGCAGACGACAAAAAGGGAGCGCAGTCGGGCCGACGTGGATGCCCGGAACCCGCGTGTTCGCGGGTTCCGTTCTCGGGGCCGGAAGTCGGCAACAGCCGACTTCCGGCACAAGGCCGGGCATGACGCCTGTTTGGGCTGAATGATGTCTGCCCTCATCCCCACCCCCTCAATGCTGGCCGAACGCACCGCCGCGGGCGATGCCGTAGCGGTCGAGCTTGGCGCGCAGGCCGACGCGGGAGAGGCCAAGTTCTTCCGCCGCGCGGCTCTTGTTCCAGCGGCAGCGCACCAGCGTCTCCGTGAGGATGGTCGCCTCCATGCGCTCGATGCGGTCCTTCAGCGGACCGCTCTCCGGCAGCGCGATGGAGGAATTCGCCAGCGTCTCCGGCGCCCGCGTCTCGGCGGCGGCGGCGCGCACCACGTGGGGGGAGAGGAGATCGGCGGAGAGGCTGTCGCGCTCGGTGAGCACCAGCATGCGCGTCACCTCGTTCTGCAATTCGCGCACGTTGCCCGGCCAGTCATAGGCGGACATGCAGGCGAGCGTCTCGTCGCTGAAGCCGCGCACGCGCTTGCCGTGCTGGCTGGAGAGCGCATCAAGCACGCTCTGGGCGAGGACCGGAATGTCCGCCCGCCGCTCGCGCAAGGCGGGGAGCGTCAGCACCATGGCCGAGAGGCGGTAATAGAGGTCTTCGCGGAAGCGGGCGCGGGCCACCTCGCCCTTGAGGTCGCGATGGGTGGCGGCGAGCACGCGCACATTCACCCGCTTCGCCTCGTTGGAGCCCACGGGGCGGATCTCGCCCTCCTGCAGGAAGCGCAGCAGCTTCACCTGGAAGGCGGGGGAAACGTCGCCGATCTCGTCGAGGAAGATGGTGCCGCCGTCCGCCTGGTCGAGGAGGCCGATGCGGGTCACATGGGCGCCGGTGAACGACCCCTTCTTGTGGCCGAACAGCTCGGATTCCAGAAGCTCGTCCGGGATCGCCCCGCAATTCACCGCAAAGAACGGTCGGTCCGAGCGCAGGCTGGAATAATGGATGGCGCGGGCCAGCAGCTCCTTGCCGGTGCCGGTCTCGCCATGGATCAGCACCGGCACGTCGAAGGTCGCCACCTGCGCGGCGCGGGTGCAGACCTGCGAGAGCGGGCTGCCCGGGGCACGCACCAAGGTGTCGAAGTGGAAATTCTGCTTCACCCGCGCTTCCAGCGCGCCGAGGCGGGCCTCGGCATTGCCGGCGGTGAGCTTCATTTCCAGATTCAGCCGCTCATGGTCGCGCTGGAGCTGGAACAGATGCGCGGCATTGCGGGCGGCGAGCAGCAGCTGGTCGGGGTGCCAGGGCTTGGGGATGAACTGGTAGATGCCGGCGTCGTTGATGGCGCCGATCATGTCTTCCGGCTCGGTGTAGCCGGTGACGATGATGCGCAGGATGTCCGGCCAGCGCTCGCGCACCTCGGTGAGCAGCGCGACGCCGGAGGTCTGCGGCATCCGCTGGTCGCAGAAGATCACCTGGATCCACTCATTCTCGAGGATGCGGCGGGCCTCCTCCGCATTGAGGGCGGTGAAAACGTCGAACTCCTCGTCGAGCACGCGGGCGATGACCTCCACCGAGCGCGGCTCGTCGTCCACCACGAGAATGGCCGGGCGCCGGTTCATCGCGCCCCTCCCGCCGCAGCACGGAGCGCCGAGGCTTCGGCCTCGCGGGCGCTCGCAAGCTCGTTGAGGCGGGCGGCGCGGGCGGCTTCCAGCCAGGCGATCCAGCGGGCGAGCCCGATCTCGCCGCGCGAGGAGGTGGTGAGGATGTCCGCCGTCGGGTTGATGCGGCGGATGTTGGCTTCCAGCGTCGCCATGTCCGCATCCACGTGCGGCGCGAGGTCGGCCTTGGTGATGAGGACGAGGTCGGCGCCCTCGAAGATGTCGGGATATT
Source organism: Xanthobacter sp. (assembly GCF_041911315.1). Classification (NCBI taxonomy): domain Bacteria; kingdom Pseudomonadati; phylum Pseudomonadota; class Alphaproteobacteria; order Hyphomicrobiales; family Xanthobacteraceae; genus Xanthobacter; species Xanthobacter sp. Next base: position 6,353 of record NZ_JAYRPE010000091.1, read on the forward strand.
TGAGCGGCTTGTCCTCGCCCTCCGCCACCGAGATGAGCGTGACGCGCTTCGTCTCGCCGAGGTCGAAGGCGGCGGGGCAGACGAGGTTGCCCACATTCTCGATGAACAGCACCCCACCGGGCGGCAGCGGCAGCTTTTCCAGCGCGTGACCCACCATGTGGGCGTCGAGGTGGCAGCCCTTGCCGGTGTTGATCTGCACCGCCGGGGTGCCCACGGCGCGGATGCGGGCGGCGTCGTTATCGGTCTGCTGGTCGCCCTCGATGACGGCGCAGGGGAGGCGACCGGACAGCGCCTTCAGCGTCTCCACCAGAAGCGTGGTCTTGCCGGCGCCGGGGCCGGAGAGGAGGTTCAGCGCCAGCACGCCCGCGGCATCGAGCCGGGCGCGGTTCTTGCCGGCGTAATCGTCGTTCTTGGCGAGGATGGAGGTCTCGATCTCCACCATGCGCGCCTGCGTCAGCCCCGGCGCATGGGCGCGGGCGGGGCCGGTGCCGTAGTCCAGCGTGCCGGCATCGGGCGCGGGGTGGTGGTGATCGTCGTGGTGATGGGGACCATGGTCGTGGTGGTCATGGTCGTGGTGGTCGTGGTCATGCCCGTGTCCATGGGCATGGCTGTGGGTGGTGCCATCCGCATGGGTGTGGGTGTGCGGATGGTCGTGACCATGGGCATGAGAGTGGGAAGGACCGTGCGCCGCGGAAATGGTGGCGCCGTCGCCGCTGCAACCGCAGACCGTGCACATCACATCACCTCCAGGTCTTTGATCTTCATGTCCGTGCCGCCATTGGGCACGAGCCGTTCCCCGCCACACCGGGGGCAGGGGGCGAGGCGGTGGGCGAGCGGCACCGTCTCGGAGCAGTCGAAGCACCAGGCGGTGCCCTCCTCCTCCAGAACCACCAGCTCGGCGCCGTCCGCCAGCGATCCCCGCGTCACCACGTCGAAGCCGAAGCGCAGCGCCTCCACCTCGATGCCGGCGAAGCGGCCGATGGCGAGGCGCACGCGGGTGACGCGCGAGAAATTCTGCGCCTTCGCCGCCTCTTCCATTGCCGAGAGCAGGCTCTCGCACACGGCCATCTCATGCATAGGCGGGCTCCGTGGCGAAGGAGAGGGTGACGGGCACGCAGGGATTGATGGCGCAAACGAGCAGCGGCGCAAGCCACCGCGTCCGCCAGCCGGGTGAGAGGGCGGCGAACGCCCGCTCCATGAGCCCGCCGGGGGCGAGGTTCCAGGCGCTGGGGGAGAGGATGCGATAGGCGGCGACGCGCCCGTCCTCCACCTCCGCCCGATGCCCCAGCAGCCCGCGCGCGGCGGGCGCGATGCCGGCCGGAAGGGGAGGGGCGGGGCGCGGTGCGAGATGGGCAAGGCCATCCACCAGCCGGGCGAGGAGGCGCACGAACAGGCTCGGTCCCTCGGACGCGAGCAGCGCGGCAAGAAGCGGCGTCGCCGCGACGCGGCCCAGCGCGCCGGTTTCGCGGTGGGAGCCGATGGCGGCGGGCGGCCGGGCGAGGGTGGCGGCCAGCACGTCCGCGCTCAGCTCCGGCAGATGCACGTGCCCTTCCGCCGGATCGGCCGCGCGGATGCGGGCGAAGGCGCGGGCGGTGGGCGTCGGCGCCTCCGCGAGCCACGCCTCCAGCTCGGCGGGGGAGAAAGCGGAGAGGTCGCTGGCGTCGCCCACCAGAGCGGCATGGAAGGCGGCGCCGTCCGGCCGGGCGAGGAGGCCGAGGGCGGCGCGGTCCGGCGCCATGCCCAGCGCCAACGGCACGGTGTGGAGCAGGGCGAGCGCGTGGTCGCGCACCGTCTCCCGCGCCATCGTCTCGGCATCGGCGGCGGCGGGCAGGCCCAG
>NZ_JAYRPE010000092.1:0-12283 GCF_041911315.1 Xanthobacter sp.
CTACGGCGCGCTGAAGCGCCTCGAGATCGCCCGCGCGCTGGCCGCCCGGCCCCGCGTGCTGCTGCTCGACGAGCCGGCGGCGGGCTGCAACGCGGTGGAGACGGAGGAAATCGACCGCCTCATCTGCGAGGTGGCCAAGACCGGCGTCGCCATCCTCCTCGTGGAGCACGACATGAAGCGGGTGATGCGCCTCTCCGACACCATCGTGGTGCTGGACCATGGCGAGAAGATCGCCGAGGGCGATCCGGCCGTGGTCAGCCGCGACCCCAGGGTGATCGAGGCCTATCTCGGCGCAGGCACGACGGAGGCGCTCCATGCTCACGGTTGAGGGCCTGCGCTCGCGCTACGGGCGCATCGAGGTGCTGCACGGGGTGGATCTGTTCGTCGGCTCCGGAGAGATCGTCACGGTGGTGGGGGCGAACGGCGCGGGCAAGACGACGCTCTTGCGCTGCCTTTCCGGCGTTCAGCCGGTGTCGGGCGGCACCATCACCTTTCGCGGCGAGGCGCTCACCGCCGTGCCCGCCTATCGCCGGGTGGCGCGGGGGCTGGCGCAATCGCCGGAGGGGCGGCAGATCTTCACCAATCTCAGCGTGGAGGAAAACCTGCGCCTCGGCGCCTTCGTCTTCGCCGACGACCGCGTGGAGCGCGACATGGCGGATGCCTTCGCCATGTTTCCCATCCTCAAGGAGAAGCGCAACCAGCTCGCCGGCGGCCTCTCCGGCGGGCAGCAGCAGATGCTGGCCATCGCCCGCGCCCTCATGGGCCGCCCCGCCTGCCTGCTGCTGGACGAGCCCTCCATGGGCCTCGCGCCCATCCTCGTGGCGCAGATCTTCGAGGTGGTGAAGGGCTTGAAGGCGCTCGACGTGACCGTGCTGCTGGTGGAGCAGAACGCCTTCGGAGCGCTGTCCGTGGCGGACCGGGGCTATGTGATGGAGACCGGCCGGGTCACCATGGTCGGCCCGGCGGCGGAGCTGATCGCCGACCCGCGCGTGCGCGAGGCGTATCTGGGCATCTGAGGCGGCCGCCCCGGGAGGGGCGACCGGCCTTTCAGCGTCTCAGTGGCCGCTGCCGGCTTCCGGTGCCGGCGGCGCCGCCACCTTGGGCCGGGCGCCGGGGCGCAGCTTTTCGCGGATGCCCTGGAACAGCACGTAGAGCGGCGGGATGACAAAGATGCCGAGGAAGGAGGCGGCGATCATGCCGCCGAACACCGGCGTGCCCACATTCTGCCGCGCCATCTGCGCCGCGCCGGTGGCGACCACCAGCGGGTAGAGGCCGAGGATGAAGGCCAGCGACGTCATCATCACCGGCCGGAACCGCAGACGCGAGCCCTCGGTGGCGGCCTGGAGCAGGTCCTCGCCATGCTCGCGCCGCTCCTTGGCGAATTCGACGATGAGGATGCCGTTCTTCGCCGCGAGGCCGATCAGCACGATCATGCCGATCTGCCCGTAGAGGTCGAGCGTCAGCTGGCCGATGACGATGGCCGCGAACGCCCCGAGCATGCCCACCGTGACGGAGAGCAGCACCGGCACCGGGATGGACCAGCTTTCATAGAGCGCCACCAGGAACAGGAAGGCGAACAGCACGGCGAAGGCGAGGATGATGCCCGTCTTGCCCTCCGCCCTTTTCTCCTGGAACGAGGTGTCGGTCCACGCGCCGGAGAAGCCCTGCGGCAGGGTCTTGGCCGCCACCGCGTCCATGGCAGCCAGCGCCTGTCCGGAGGAGACGCCGGGGGCGGGCGAACCCTGCACCGTCACCGCGCGCTTGTTGTTGTAGCGGATGAGCGCCGGCGGGCCGACCTCCACCCGCACCTCGACGATGGACCTGAGCGGAATCATCTCGCCTTTGTTGTTGCGGACATGGATGCGGTAGATGTCCTCCACGTCCTTCCTGTCCTCGCCCTCCGCCTGCACCTGCACCTGCCAGGTGCGGCCGTAGAGGTTCATGTCGTTCACGTAGAGGCCGCCCAGCGAGGTCTGGAGCGCGGTGAACACGCTGTCGAGCGGCACGCCCAGCACCTGCGCCTTGTCGCGGTCGATGTCGAGCTGGAGCGAGGGGTTGGTGGCGGAATAGGTGGAGAACACGCGGGTAAGCTGCGGGTCCTGATTGGCGGCGATCAAGAGCCCGCGCAGCACCTGCGCCAGCACCTTGGGGTCGCCCGCGCGCAGGTCCTGCAGCACGAAGGAGAAGCCGCCGCCGGTGCCGAGGCCGACGATGGGTGGCGGGCCGAGCGGCACCACCGTTCCGCCGGGGATCATGCGCATCTTCTCGCCGAGGCGCGCCAGCACCGCGTTGGCGCTCTCGTCCTTGCCCTTGCGCTCCTCGAACGGCTTCATGGTGACGACGATGAAGGCGGCGTTGGGCTGGGAGTAGTTGTCGATGAAGTTGAGGCCGATGACGGAGGTGTAGTCCTCCACCGTGTGCTCTTCCTTCAGGATCGCCTCGGCCTTGCGGATCACCTCGGTGGTGCGCCCCACCGAGGCGCCGCCGGGGAGCTGCACGACGACGAAGAAGGCGCCCTGGTCGTCCTCCGGCAGGAAGCCCGTGGGCGTGAGCTTCGACAGCGCGAAGATGCCGCCCGAGGCGACGAACACGCAGACGAGGCCGATGAGCGAGAAGCGCACGAGGCGCGCCACCACCGCTCCATAGGCATCGCGCACCTTGTCGATGCCGCGCATGACATAGCCGATGGGCCCCTTCTTCGGCCCGTGGGAGGGCTTCAGCAGGATGCCGCACAGGGCCGGCGAGAGGGTGAGCGCGTTGATGGCCGAGAGGAACATGGCCACCGCCACCGTGATGGCGAACTGGCGGAACAGTTCGCCGGAGATGCCGGGGATGAAGGCCACCGGCACGAACACGGAGAGCAGCACCAGGGTGATGGCGATGATGGGGGCGGTGATCTCCGCCATGGCCCTCTTGGTGGCGTCGGCGGGGGAAAGCTCGGGATGCTCCTCCATCACGCGCTCGACGTTCTCCACCACCACGATGGCGTCATCCACCACGATGCCGATGGCCAGCACGATGGCGAGCAGCGACACGGTGTTGGCGGAATAGCCGATGGCGTTCAGCACGATGAAGGTGCCGATGAGGCTCACCGGCACCGCGAGCGTCGGGATGAGGGTGGCGCGGAACGAGCCGAGGAAGAGATAGACCACCAGCACCACGAGGATGAACGCCTCGATGAGGGTCTTCTGCACCTCGTGGATGGTGTCGGTGACGAAGACGGTGGGGTCGTAGGTGACCTTCCAGGCGAGATCCTCGGGGAAGGCCTTCGCCAGCTCGTCCATGCGGGCGCGGATGGCGTTGATGGTGGTGATGGCGTTGGCGCCGGGCGACTGGTAGAGCGCCAGCACCGCCGAGGGGCCGCCGTTGAACAAGGTCTCGCGGTCGAGGTTGGAGGCCCCCATCTCGAGGCGCGCCACGTCGCCGAGGCGCAGCACCGAGCCGTCCGCATTGGTGCGCAGGACGATGTTCTCGAACTCCGCGACGCTGGAGAGGCGGCCCTTGGTGCGCAGGTTCAGCTGCAATTGCTGGTCGTTCGCCACCGGGCGGGCGCCGAGCCGGCCCACGGCGGCCTGGATATTCTGCGAGCGGATGGCGTTCACCACGTCCTCGGCGGTGAGGCCGAGGCCGGTGAGGCGGTCGGTCTTCACCCAGGCGCGCATGGCATAGTCCTGCGGCCCCCACAGGCCCGCGTCGCCCACGCCGGGGATGGACTTCAATTCGTCGAGGATGTTGATGGTGACGTAATTGGAGATATAGAGCGGGTCCCAGGTCTTCTTGGGCGAATAGATCGCCAGCACGCCGAGCAGCGCGGACGACTTCTTCTTCACCGTCACGCCCTGGCGCTTCACGTCCTCCGGCAGCTTGGAGAGCGCGACCTGCACCCTGTTGTTCATGTTGACGGTGTTGATATCCGGGTCGGTGCCCAGCTCGAACGAGCCGGTGAGGGTGTAGGACCCGTCATCGCCGGAGACGCTCTTCATGTAGATGAGCTTGTCCACGCCCACCACCTGCGCCTCGATGGGCTGGGCGACGGTGGAATCCACCACCTCGGCGGAGGCACCGGGATAGAAGGTGGTCACCGACACCTGCGGCGGGATGATGTCGGGATATTGCGATACGGGGATCGCGAAGAGCGAGAGCAGGCCCGCGATCACCGTGACGATGGCGATGACGATGGCGAGCCGCGGGCGGTCGACGAAGACGGAGGAGAGCATGGCTCAGCCCTTCACGCCGACGACGGGGGTCGCGCGCACGGCGGCGCCGGGCCTGAGCGCCTCGAAGCCTTCGACCACCACAGGCTCGCCGGCCTTGATCCCCTCCACCACGATGCCGGCGCCCACGTTGCCGCCCGGCTTCACCCGCCGCACCACCGCCTTGCCGTCCTCCACCACGAAGACGTAGACGCCGGCCTGATCGGCGATGAGCGCCGCCTGCGGGATGACGATGCGCTCCTCCGGCTTGCCGGACTTCAGCTCCACCCGCACGAGCTGGCCGTCCGTCAGCTGGCCCTTGGGGTTGGGCACGTCGGCGCGCATGACGATGGTGTCCGTGGTGCGGCTCACCGACACGTCGATGAAGTTGATGCGCCCCACCTCGCCATAGAAGCTGCCATCGGGAAACTTGATGCGGACTTCCACATTGGAGAGGTCGGCCTTGCCCTCCTCCTTCTGCGCTTCCTGATAGTCGCGCTGGCTGACGGGGAAGGTGACATACATGGGGTTCTGGCTCACCACGGTGGCGAGCGGCCCGCTGTCCGGGCCGATGATGTGGCCGCGGGTGAAAGCGGTGCGGCCGATGCGGCCGGTGATGGGGGAGACGATGTCGGTATAGCCGAGATTGATCTTGGCGGTATTCAGTGCCGCCTCGGCGGTGAGCAGCGCGCCCTTGGAGCTGTCCTCGTTGGCGATCGCCTGGTCGCGGGCCACCACCGTGCCGGCATTCTTGGTGAGCAGTTCCTCAGCGCGCTCGCGCTGGATCTTGGCGAGGGCGAGGGCGGCCTTCGCCCGCTCCACGTCACCCTGTGCCTGCTGCACGTCGGCCTCGAAGGGCGCCTTCTCGATGCGGTAGAGGGGCTGGCCCTCCTTCACGCTCTCGCCGTCCTTGAAGAGCACGGCCTCCAGCATGGCCTTGACGCGGGCGCGGATGTCCACCCGCTCGGGGGCCTCCACGCGGCCGACGAATTCCATGGCATCGGCGATAGGCTTCAGCTCGGCGGCCACCACCCCCACGGGGATCGGACCTTGCTGGGCGAGGGCAGGGCGCGCGCCGATCGGCAAGGCACCCAATAGCAGGGCGGCAGCCCACACGGCCGGACGAACGGTTTCCCAACGCGCCGGCTTCCGACGAGCGACGATGCCCATGGCTTTTCCCCCCTGATCGGCCGGGCGATGCCGCATGGCGGCGCCGCCCCGACCTCCGCAACTTGTTCCGCACCGCCGTTCCGCGACCCGGCAGCGCCACGCTTGCACGCACACTAGCACCGCGGTCGGGGCCGGCAACGTACCCGTCTCACCCCAGCGCTTGGCACAGGCGGCGCGGCGGGCCAATTGCCTTTTGGCGCCAGCCGGCCGCCCGCTGTGCCGAAGCTTCAGGCCACGCTGAGCGGGAAGGGCACCACCTGCGCGCCCGACCCCTGCGGCACGGCCGGGGCCACGCCCGGCGCTGCATCGGCCGCCGCCAGCACCCGGCGCACCTCGTCGACCACCGAGGCGGCTTCGGGGGCGATGTCCATGTTGGACAGAAGCCGGTCGAGCAGGGCCAGCAGGCGCGAGCGCTCCTGGGGCGTCTTCAGCAGCGCGGGCAGGGTGGCGATGGCCTCCGCCTCGTTGCGGTCCACGATGATGGACTGGCGGCGGATGATGGCCTGCGCCACATCGGAGGGCATGGCCAGGAGCCCCAGCTCGTAGCCCACCAGCTCGCGGATCTGCTTCAGGGTGGAAAGCCGGCGCTCGTTGCCGCCCCGCTTGAAGCCGATGAGCGCCACGCGCACGCCCGCATCGGTGAAGCCGCCCTCGCGGATGGCGGCGAGCGCGGCCGCCACTTCCGCCGGCGGCTGCTCCACCAGAGCGGCGGCGGTGGCCGGCGCGGTGAGGTCCGGGTCCAGCATGGCGAAGGTGCCGTAGAGGCGGAAGAATTCGGTCTCCACCGTCGCATCGCGCAGGCGGCGGTAGAGGTCCAGGCCGGCGGTGATGGCGGTGGCGGCGAAATGCTCGCCGGCCACATGCACGCCCTTTTCGTCGCGCGGCGTGCGCTGGCTGCGGGCGAAATCGGCGAGCGGCGCCATGGCCTTGAGCCACGGGTTGAGATCGGACAGGCCCCAGCGCACCGCGCGCAGCGGATGCACCGCCCGCGTGACGCGCCCCATCTCCGGCGTCACCACGGCGGCGAGCGCCGGATGGACGAAGGTCTCGTACAGCCGTGAATTGGTCTGCGAGACGTTGGCCACCACCTCGAACGGGATCTCGTCGTTGCGGTCGTACTTCTGAAGAACCGCGAGATCCTCCACCCGGCGCTCGGTGAGGGTCACGTCATACTTCACCTCGGGGCCGGAGCGGTCCTCCTCGATGGTCATGCCGTAGAGGCCGGGGGGCAGCGCCTCCACATAATCGAGCAGGTCCACGATCTGCGCATGCTCGCGCCGGGCGATGGCGCCGGAGACGAAGATGCCGAGATGGCCCACGCTCTCGTGCATGAGGCCGACGATGACCTGCCCCGCATCCTTCAGCGCCTGGGTGGTGGGGTAGAGGTCCGCCACCCAGTTGATGGCCTGCTGGGGCGGGGTGATGTTGTCGCCCAGCGAGGCGAAGACGATGATGGGCGAGCGCACGGCCTTGAGATCGAAGGTCTTGCCCGGCGCCCATTCCGCCTTGCCGGCGGCCAGCCTGTTGCCGACGAACAGGTTTTCCACGATCCACTTGATCTCTTCCCGGTTCATCAGGAAGTAGCCGCCCCACCAGCGCTCGAATTCCAGGAAGCGCGCGGGCTCGGTGTCGATCTTGGAATAGAGCGAATAGTATTTGGTGAAATAGGTGTTGGCCGGGTTCAGATACTCGAAATTGTCCACGAGATAGGCGCCGTCGAAGACGCCGCCGCCGAGGTCCGAGGCCAGCGAGGCGGTCCACGCCCCGCCCAGCACGCCGCCGGCATAGCGCATGGGGTTCTCGGCATCGTTGCCGGCCCAGTAGGACATGGGCGCGCCGTTGACCACGATGGGGCCCACATTGTCCGGGTCCAGCGCCGCCACCAGCATGGCGGCCCAGCCGCCCTGGCAATTGCCCATCACCACCGGCCGCTCGCGGGTGGGGTGGCGATCGCGCACGATGCGCACGAATTCGGATTCCGCCAGCGACACGTCCGCCAGCGTCTGCCCCGGCACCGGCTCGGGGAAGAAGATGACCATGTAGACGGCGTGTCCCGCCTTCAGGGCGAAGCCGACCTCGGAATCCTTCTTGAAGCCGCCGATGCCCGGCCCGTGCCCGGCGCGCGGATCGATGATGAGGAAGGCGCGCTGCTCGGGATCAAGCGTCACGCCGTCCGGCGGCAGGATGCGCACGAGGGCATAGTTGCAGGGCCGCGCGAAGGTGCGGGCGTCGGCCACCATCTCGTAATCGAAGGCGAGCAGCGGCGGCTTGCCGGCCTTTTCATGCGCGATCCAGTTGTTGCCGCGCTGGCGCATGGTGTCCCAGAAGATCAGCGAGCGCTGGGCGGCGTCGAAGGCGTAGGAGACGCTGTCGCGCCACGCCTGCGCCGGCGTCTGCGGGCGGCCCGCCCCGGCGAAGGCGGAGGCGGCTTCCCGCATGGCCGCGCCATAGGCCGAGACCGCCTCGCCGATGCGCAGGCGGTAGATCTCCGCCACCCGGCCGTAGACGTTCATCATGTCGAGCGGATGCATGGAGGCCTCCTCAGGCCGAAGGAACCTGGGTGTGGGAGAGGACCTGCCGCATCTCGCGGACGATGGTCCATTCCTCGTCGGTGGGGATCACATAGGCCTGCGGGCCGGTGCCCTTGGTGATGCGGGTGGCGCCGGCGCGGTTCGCTTCCGGGTCCAGCTCGAAGCCGGCCCAGGCGACGGCGCGGAGCACCTCGGCGCGGGTCTCGGCATCGTTCTCGCCTATGCCGGCGGTGAAGACGAGGGCATCGATGCCCCGCAGCGCCGCCACCAGCGAGCCGAACTCGCGGTTGATGCGGTAGACGAACAGGTCGATGGCCCGCCGCGCCCCCGCATCCGTCTCGCAGCGCTCGCGCAGCACGCGCATGTCGTTGGAGAGGCCGGAGACGCCGACGAGGCCGCACTTGGTGTAGAGGAAAAGCTCCGCTTCCTCCGCGCTCATGCCCATCTCGCGCTGGAGATAGAAGACCACGCCGGGATCGATGGTGCCGCTGCGCGTGCCCATCACCAGCCCGTCGAGGGCCGAGAAGCCCATGGTGGTGGCGATGGAGCGCGCGGCGTCATAGGCGCACAGGCTCGCCCCGTTGCCGAGATGCGCCGCCACCACTCGCCCCTTGGCGAGGCGCGGGTCCACCTTGGGGAACTGGGTGGCGAGATAGGCGTAGGAGAGGCCATGGAAGCCGTAGCGCTTCACGCCCGCGTCGGTCATCGACTGGGGAATGGCGAACATCTGCGCCAGTTCCGGCTGGGTGCGGTGGAAGGCGGTGTCGAACGCCGCCACCTGCGGCAGGCCCGGCACGCGGCGGGCGATGATGCGGATGGGCTCAAGGCTCTTCGGCTGGTGCAGAGGCGCGAGCGGGGAGAGGGTATCCAGCTCGTTGATGATGGCGGGGGTCAGCTCCACCGCATGGGTATAATGCGGGCCGCCATGCACCACGCGATGGCCAACGGCGGCGAGCTGGTGCCCGCCCCGGTGGGCGCCGAGCCAGTCGGAGAGATAGGCCAGCGCCTCCTCGAAGCCGAAGGCCGCGTGGCCGTCCCAGCGCTGGTCGCCGACGGTGGCGCCGTCGTGGTCCTTCACCTTGAAGTGCGGATCGGTGCCCAGCCCCTCGAACAGGCCGCGATAGATGCGGTTGGGCACGTCCGCGCCGTCGTCCAGGAACACCTGGAACTTGAGGCTGGAGGAGCCGGCATTGAGGACAAGATGCACGCGCGCCATGGTCAGACCTCCAGCGCCTTGGCCGCCGCGCGGGCCGTGGCCTGCTGGGCGGCGGCGAGCAGCGCCGCCACCGCGCAGGAGGCGAGGCGCGTCGGCGCGGAATCCGCCCGGCTGGTGAGGATGATGGGCACCCGCGCGCCCACGACGATGCCAGCCGCATCGGCGCCGGCGAGGAAGGACAGGCTCTTCGCCAGCATGTTGCCGGCTTCGAGGTCCGGCACGACAAGCACGTTGGCCCGCCCCGCCACGGGCGAGGAGATGTGCTTGATGGCGGCCGAGCCGAGGTCGATGGCATTGTCCAGCGCCAGCGGCCCGTCGACGATGGCGCCGGTGATCTGGCCGCGATCGGCCATCTTGCACAGGGCCGCCGCCTCGATGGTGGAGGGCACGGCGGGGTTCACCGTCTCCATGGCCGAGAGGATGGCCACCCGCACCTCGGGGAAGGACAGCGCCTGCGCCAGTTCGATGGCGTTCTGCACGATGTGCGCCTTGTCCTCCAGCGAGGGGGCGATGTTGATGGCAGCATCCGTGATGATGAGCGCGTCCGGATGGCTCGGCACGTCCATGACGAAGCAATGGCTGATGCGTCGCGCGGTGCGCAGGCCGGTGTCGCGGGCGACCACGGCGCTCATCAGCTCGTCGGTGTGAAGGCTGCCCTTCATCAAGGCGTCGGCCTCGCCGCAGCGCACCAGCGCCACCGCCTTCTCCGCCGCCTCGTGGCTGTGCGCCGCGGCCACCTGCCGCACGCCGGAAATGTCGAGCTGGCCGGCGGCGGCCGCCGCCGCGATCTTGGCCGGGGGGCCGACGAGGATGGGCTCGATGAGCCCGAGGTCCGCCGCCTCCAGCGCGGCGCGGAGCGAAACGTCGTCGCAGGGGTGGGCCACCGCCACCTTGAGCTTCGGCAGCGCCTGGGCCGCCGAGATCAGGCGATCATACTTGGCATGTCGATTGTGCTGGGCGTCCTGGGCCGCCGCTGCGGCCAAATGAGCGGTCATGTGCGCTCTCCCTCGTGCCGCCGTCCGGGCCGGCCAGGGGGCAGGGCCTCCGGACGGATGCTCGCCCCAACCTGTCGGCCGGCAGCGTCCTGCCTTCCATGATGCAAATCAAGCGGACGGCGGTGACAGTCGCGTGTCTGTCCGGCGCAGCGGGAAAAGTCGCCATCAGGGAGGTGCCGAATGGGCGCTCGGCGGTATCCGGATAAAAATCCGGCCGGGCGCCTGCGGGGAAGCGGCGGCCCGGCCGGCGCTTTCCGGGAGGTCTCGGTTGAGCGCGTCGCCATCGTCCAGGGAAGCTCCGGGCGCCGCATCCCCAAAATGGAGGAGGACGCAACGGGGCCGCGAAGGACCCTTACGGCTCGAAGGCGAACACCTTCTTCCAGTCGTCCTTCATGGAGATGACGTACCAGCCGCGCGCCTTCGCCTCGTCATAGAGCTTCTGCGTGAAGGTGCCGACCTCGGAGTATGGCAGGCCCTGCGCCGGGCCATAGGCGAATTCGCGCTTCCCGTCGTCGTGCAGCACCAGGGCCGCGAAGCGCAGGCCCTTGCCGGCCTTGGTATATTCCAGCATCTGCCGGTCGCCGGTGGAATTGCCGAAGGCGGCAATGGGGCGCTTGCCGATGATGAGGTGGATGCCCTCCGGCTTGCCGCCGTTCACGTCCTCGAACAGAACGGCCGGCTCCAGCCGCAGCACCGGGCGGCCCGCGGCGTCGTAGCCGAAGCGTACCGCGTCCGGCGTGCCCACCACCTGCTCGGGCGGGATGCCATAGAGCTTCTCGGAAAAGGCGCGCACGAAATCCTGCCCGCCGCCGGTGACGATATAGGTGCGGAAGCCGTTGGCCCGCAGCAGCTGCAGCACCTCCTGCATGGGCTGGTAGGTGAGCTCGGTGTGCGGGCGGTTGAGCACCGGATTGCGGGCGGTGGCCATCCAGTCCTGCGCCGCGGCGCGCAGCTCCTCCACCGTGAGGGATTCCAGCGTGAGCATGATGATTTTCATGAAATCGCCGGAGGAGAGCTTGCCCAGGGCCTCTTCACTGGCCTTCTCGTCGCCGGAAATGGCCGTGCGAAACGGCTCCTCGGTCTTCAGCGCCGGATTGGCCTGCGCCATCGCGCGCACGCGGGCGGCGGCGAAGGCGACCTCGGTATAGACCGGCTGCTCCACCCAGAGCGTGCCGTCCTGGTCGAAGGTGGCGATGCGGTCGGCGGGGGGCACGAAATCCGGCCCGCCGGGGGTTGTGGTGGCCTTCACGAAATCGAGGATGCCGGTCTTGGTCGCCCCCGCATTCCAGGAGGGGAGGGGATCGACCGCCTGCGCGAAGGCGGGGTGCGCGAGGCCGGCGCAGAGAAGACCGGCGGCGAGGACAGCGGCACGCGCGAACGGCCGCAGGCCGGCGGAAAATCTCAACGACACCATGGATCAAGCCCCCTCGCGCACCGAACGCTGCGCCCCGCATGTTGCCCGATTCTGCGACGCCTGCGCGACGGCTTCAAGCGGTGGCCGCCGCATGGACCTCCTCTCCCGCCATGGCTCCCCCTTCACAGGCTGTCATGGCCGGGCTCGTCCCGGCCATCCACGTCGGGCCGATCGAGTCCCTGTCCAGAGATGTATTCCCGGCCACTCCACGTGGATACCCGGCACAAGGCCGGGCATGACGCTCGATAGGGATGTTCACACCGATCTGCGCTGGACCCCGGATCTGCGCTCCGGCGTTCGCCGTCGCTGGTCCGGGGAACATCCGCACAGCGAATAACTGACGTTCCGCAAACGTCCCTCTTGGCGAGCGGCCCTCCTTGCGCATAGATGGCGGTGCGGGGTCGGGCCACGTCGTTCCGGAATGGGAATGACGGGCACCGGTCGGTCATTTCTCGTGAGGGGGCCGGTCGAACGATCTGCGGGCAGGGGCCGCTCTGTGGAGCCATCCCGCCGCGTCGCACGCCTCGCCTCCCGCAACGGTGCTGCGCACCGAGGGAGCGGTCCATGGACCTTCGCCGTCGTCTCCTCAGCTTCCGTCCTATGGGCGCGCGCCTTGGTCTTGCCGTCGCACTGACGGCCGGCGTGACCCTATCGCCCGTTTTGGCCCTCGCGCCCGCCTTCGCCCAGCAGGCCCGGCCGCAGACGCCCGCCGCCCAGCCCGCGCCGGCCCAGCCGGCGACCCCGCTGCCGCCCCGCGCGGCGAG
>NZ_JAYRPE010000093.1:0-92265 GCF_041911315.1 Xanthobacter sp.
CCCGCCGCCCGCCGCCGCGCGGCCCGGCGCGGTGGCCGCCGCGCCGGCTACCAGCACCCCTCCCTCGACCTGCTGACGCCCGCCCCCCCCGCCAAGGCCCCGGCCATGAGCCCGGAGGCACTGTCGGAGACCGCGCGCGAGCTGGAGACGACCCTGCAGGATTTCGGCGTGCGCGGCGAGATCGGCCAGATGCGCCCCGGTCCGGTGGTGACTCTTTACGAGCTGGAGCCGGCGCCCGGCATCAAATCCTCCCGCGTCATCGGCCTCGCCGACGACATCGCCCGCTCCATGAGCGCCATCTCCGCCCGCGTCGCCGTGGTGCCGGGCCGCAATGCCATCGGCATCGAGCTGCCGAACCAGAAGCGCGAGAAGGTGCTGCTGCGTGAGCTGATCGCCACCAAGGATTTCGGCGACACCGGGCACAAGCTCGCCATCGCGCTGGGCAAGACCATCGGCGGCGATCCGGTGATCGTCGACCTCGCCCGCATGCCGCATCTGCTCGTGGCCGGCACCACCGGCTCGGGCAAGTCTGTGGCCATCAATACGATGATCCTGTCCCTGCTTTACCGGCTGAAGCCGGAACAGTGCCGGCTCATCATGGTCGATCCCAAGATGCTGGAGCTCTCCGTCTATGACGGCATCCCCCATCTTCTTGCCCCCGTCGTCACCGATCCGAAGAAAGCGGTGGTGGCGCTGAAGTGGGCGGTGAAGGAGATGGAAGACCGCTACAAGAAGATGTCGAAGCTGGGCGTGCGCAACATCGACGGCTTCAACGCCCGGGTGAGGGACGCCAGCGAGAAGGGCGAATCCATCGCCCGCACGGTGCAGACCGGCTTCGACCACGAGACCGGCGAAGCCATCTACGAGCGCGAGGAGATGAACCTCGAGCCCCTGCCCTACATCGTCGTCATCGTCGACGAGATGGCAGACCTGATGCTCGTCGCCGGCAAGGACATCGAGGGCGCCATCCAGCGCCTCGCCCAGATGGCCCGCGCCGCCGGCATCCATCTGGTGATGGCGACGCAGCGCCCCTCGGTGGACGTCATCACCGGTACCATCAAGGCGAACTTCCCCACCCGCATCTCCTTCCAGGTGACCTCGAAGATCGACAGCCGCACCATCCTCGGCGAGATGGGCGCCGAGCAGCTGCTGGGCCAGGGCGACATGCTCTACATGGCCGGCGGCGGCCGCATCAGCCGCGTCCACGGCCCCTTCGTCTCCGACGAGGAGGTGGAGAGCGTGGTGAAGCACCTCAAGGCCCAGGGCGCCCCAGCTTATGTGGAGGCAGTGACCGCCGAGGATGCGGAGGACGAGGACGGCGACGGCGCCGTGTTCGACAAGGGCGGCATGGGCGACGAGGGCATGGACCTCTATTCCCAGGCGGTGGCGGTGGTGATGCGCGACCGCAAATGCTCCACCTCCTATATCCAGCGCCGGCTCCAGATCGGCTATAATCGCGCGGCTTCGCTGGTCGAGCGCATGGAGAACGAGGGCCTCGTCGGCTCGCCCAACCACGCCGGCAAGCGCGAGATCCTGCTGCCCGAGCAGGCAGCCGAGTGAGCGTGCCGCGTCGTTTTCCCGCCTGAGCGGTTCCCGGTTCCGGTTGAAGCTTCGGCCCAACCGGAACAGAAGCGGCGCTGGGCGGTTTCTCCGGGCGTCGGCAAGGCCACAGGTTCGCCATAGCCCGGCCGCAAGTTGCGTATTAGAGCATTTTCAAGCGAAGTGGATTCCGGTTCGCGTGAAGAAAATGCGTATCGTCAGAAGCCTAGAGCATTTCCGGCGAACCGGAATTCGCCGGAAATGCTCTAGACCCCTGTTCATCCGATCAGCCCGCGCGGGGCGGGATCGGAGCGTCGGGAATGATCTTCCTGCCAGCGACACGCCCTGCGCCAGAGATGCCCATGATGCTCATCCGCTCCGCCGCCACCCGATTTGCCCGCAGCCCGAAGCGCGAGACCCGCGCCCTGTCGGAGAAGGCGCGCCGCGCCGCCGCCGCCGGCCTGCTGCTGGCGCTGGGACTGGCCGCGGCCGGCCCGGCCGTCGCGCAAACGGTGCAGCCCCCTGCCGACCTCCTGCGCACGCAGGGCCAGATGAAGAGCGCCGCCCCCGTGGCTGCGGCGCAGCCGGCCGATGGCCGCGCGCCGAAGGCGACGGTGGACCGCGTCACCAACTACTTCAATTCCGTGCAGTCCATGACCGGCACCTTCACCCAGATCGATCCGGACGGCTCCAAGCGCACCGGCGACTTCTACATGCAGAAGCCCGGCCGCGTGCGCTTCGAATACGATGCGCCGAGCCCGGTGGAGCTGATCTCCAACGGCCAGTCGGTGGCCGTGCGCGACCGCAATCTCAACACCCAGGACATCACGCCCCTGTCGCAGACGCCGCTGCGTTTCCTGCTCGCGGAACGCATCGACCTCGGGACCGAACCGCACGTGACCGGCATCTTCCAGGACGACCGCTTCGTGACGGTGGTGATGCAGGAAACCGTGCCCATGTTCGGCACCTACCGGCTCCTGATCCTGTTCGATGCCAAGACCTCGGCCCTCAAGCAGTGGGTCGTTACCGACCCGCAGGGCTATGACACGCAGGTGTCCCTGTCGAACATCCAGGTGAACAAGCGCCCCGACCCGAAGCTCTTCGTCATCAATTTCGAGCGGATGCTGCAGTGAAAGCTGGGGACGACTGCCCGCCCGCCGATCACATCTGCGTGCGTGCGCGGATGGCGGCGGAGAGTGTTCCCTCGTCGAGATAATCGAGTTCGCCGCCCACGGGCACACCCTGGGCAAGGCGCGTGACACGGGCTCCGGTGTCGCGCAGCACATCGGTCAGGTAATGGGCGGTCGTCTGCCCGTCCACCGTGGCGCCCAGTGCCAGGATGACTTCCGTGACGTCCTGATCGTGCACGCGGGTGACAAGGCTTGCGATGTTGAGGTCGTCCGGCCCCACCCCGTCCAGCGGCGACAGAACGCCTCCCAGCACATGATAGCGAGCGTTGAGGACGCCGGCGCGCTCCAGTGCCCAGAGGTCGCCCACGTCAGCCACCACCACCAGCATGCGTGCGTCCCGTGTGGGATCGGTGCAGACCGTGCAGGGGTCGGTCACGTCCACATTCCCGCAGGTATGGCAGGTGACGATCTTGCTGATCGCGTCGCCCAGGGCGGTCGCCAGCGGCGCCATCAGCGCCTCGCGCTTCTTGATGAGATGCAGTGCCACCCGGCGCGCCGAACGCGGGCCGAGGCCGGGCAGCCGGGCCAGAAGCTGGATCAGACGCTCGATCTCGGGGCCGGCGACGGCGCGTGGCATGGCATCCTCGTCCCCATCTCGCGGGAGACCCTCGGGCGTTCGGCGCCGCTCCGGAGAACCGTGCCGAACCGCAGACCTGAAGCCGCCCGTTGGCCGGAGCGGACCCGCCCCACCTAACGCGGTTCGCCCCGCCGCGCCAGCGTAAACGGCAGGACGTGGGGCCCCACGCTAGCGACAAGCTCAAGACCGCGGTTCGTTTCGCCAAAGCAGTCGGGGCAGGGGGCCGACGTGGGGGAAACCTCGGCCTCCATCGCAGCCGATAGTTGTACAAATCGACGCATGTACTTGTCGCGGACGCCGTAGAAGAACACGGCGTGGCGACCTCCCCCTAGTATCTCCCCGGCTATGGACGCACGGCCTTGCGCGCCGGCGAGCCGGGAACACTTCCAGGGTCCGTTGTTTTCATCTGTCGGCCTATCGATTCGCTGATCTGCCAAGGATCATCTCGTCGCGATGAACGCGCGACGGCGCCTCCTCGACAGCCGCAAACCCGCTCTATTGCTGGTTTTTGAAGAACTTTTGAGACCCGATTGTATTTATAAGACGAGGTGCTATAGATTAACCGTGAAACTTAGTCAGCCGATGCGGCGTCAGCCCCGGCGGAGCATGTGTCCGAGGCTCATCCTGAACCGGTCGCATTCCAGCCGCTTCCCGCATTGTCCGCGCGCCATAGCGAAGAACAGAAAGGGACTCCCGTGAGCGACTCCGCGTCCAATACTCCGTCGCCGAGCTTCATCGACTTCACTGCGGACATCGTCGCCGCGTATGTGAGCAACAACAGCGTCGCGGCCACCGAGCTTCCCGGTCTCATCGAGTCCGTCTATCGCGCCCTCGGCCAGCTCGGCACCCCGGCCGCGCCGCAGGTGGAAGAGCAGAAGCCGGCCGTCCCGCTGAAGAAGTCGGTGACGCCGGAATACATCATCTGCCTGGAAGACGGGAAGAAGTTCAAGTCTCTGAAGCGGCACCTGCGCACCAGCTACGGCATGACCCCCGAAGCTTACCGCGAGAAGTGGGGCCTGCCGAAGGATTATCCCATGGTCGCCCCGGCCTATGCTGCGGCCCGCTCCGAACTCGCCAAGAACATGGGCCTCGGCCAGACCCGCAAGAAGGCGCCCGTCGCCCCTGCGAAGAAGACCACCCGTCGCAAGGCTGCTGCCTGATTTTTTCAGATTTGGCCGCGTCCTCACAAGAAGACGCGGCCGGGATCTCAACGAAACAAGGCCGGGCAGATGCCCGGCCTTTTTCTTTGTCCAATCCTGTAAACGTCAATCCAGGCCGAGCTTGCGGCAGATCTCATCGAGCTGGTCGAGGCTCGCATAGCGGATGCGCAGCTCACCCGCCTCGCCCTTGCCCTCAAGACTGACGGCCAATCCCAGGGCATCGGCCAGCCGCTTCTCCAGCGCGCGGGTGTCCGCGCTCTTGCGCTCGGTGGCAGGGGCCGGCGAACTGCGCCCCGTGACCGGAGCAGGGGGCGTCTTCGCCTTGGACAGGGCCTCCACATCCCGCACCGTCAGGCCCTTGGCGATGACCTCACGAGCCACCTTCTCGGGATCGGAAACGGCGAGGAGGGCCCGCGCATGGCCGGCACTGAGCCGCCCCTCTGCCAGATGCCCCTTCACAGCTTCCGGCAGCTTCAGCAGCCGCAGCGTGTTGGCGATGTGGCTGCGGCTTTTCCCGATGACCTTGGAAAGCTCGTTCTGGTTGTATTCGAACTCGTCCATCAAGGCTTCGTAGCCCTGCGCCTCTTCCACCGGATTGAGGTCGGCGCGCTGGACGTTCTCGATGATCGCGATTTCGAGCGCCTCGCGATCGCTGAGGTCCAGCACCACCACCGGCACCTCGTGCAGGCTCGCCCGCTGGGCCGCCCGCCAGCGGCGTTCGCCGGCGACGATCTCGAAGGCGTCCGATCCCTTCAGCGGCCGCACCACGATGGGCTGGATGATGCCCTTCTCGCGGATGGAGGCGGTGAGATCCTCCAGACCCTCCTCCAGAAAGGCGCGGCGCGGGTTGCGCGGGTTCGCCTTCACCTGCTCGATGGGCACCCGTCGCGGGCCGCCACGCGTGCCCGAGCTGCGCGTCGGTGCCGCCTGCGGCTCCCCCATCTCGCCGATCAGCGCGGCAAGCCCCCGCCCCAGCCGGGAGCGCTGTTCATCCGCCATCTTCGTCCGGTCCCTCTGGTCTTCCCTCAGGCCGCTGCCGCTGCCCGTGCCGCCCGTTCGCGCTGGATCACCTCCGACGCGAGCCGCAAATAAGCCTGTGACCCCAAGCACTTGAGATCGTATAGCAGAACCGGCTTGCCGTAGGAGGGCGCTTCCGAGACGCGCACGTTCCGGGGAATGATGGTCTCGTAGACCTTGTCACCCATGAACTGCCGCACGTCCTGCACCACCTGCTCCGACAGGTTGTTGCGCCCGTCATACATGGTCAGCACGATACCGTGGATGGTGAGGCTGGGGTTCAGCCCCACCCGCACCTGCTCCACCGTCTTCATCAGCTGGGAGAGACCTTCCAGCGCGAAGAACTCGCACTGCAACGGCACCACGATCGCGTCCGCCGCCGCCATGGCGTTGACGGTGAGGAGCGACAGGGACGGGGGGCAGTCCACCAGCACATAGGAAAAGCGCGGCGCCTCGGGATCGGCCGCGAGCGCCCGGAGTGCGTCCCGCAGGCGATAGGCGCGATCGCGCTCGGCGGCGATCTCCAGCTCCAGCCCGGACAGGTCGAGGGTGGAGGGCGCCACATAGAGCTGCGGCACGCCGGTCGGCATCACCGTCTCGCGCATGGTGGCTTCACCCACCAGCACGTCATAGGTGGAGACGTTGCGGGAGCGGCGATCGATGCCGAGACCCGTGGAGGCGTTGCCCTGGGGGTCAAGGTCCACAACCAGCACGGTCTCGCCGATGGCCGCCAGCGCGGTGCCGAGATTGATCGCTGTCGTGGTCTTGCCCACGCCGCCCTTCTGATTGGCGAGCGCCAGCACGCGCGGCGCGCCGGCCGGCAGGGAAAGATCGGCTCCCGAGGAATAATCAGCCTGGCTCATGGCCCGTGGTCCCCTTGGATCTGGTTCCGCAGGGCGCGACCCCGCGGATGAGAACGTCCACCTGGCGGCGCCGGCCTTGTCGGCGCGCCTTCCCGGCGGGGTGGCTATTTGCTGCTGCGCCTGGCGCTCCTCACGAGAAGAACCCGCGCCTCTCGGTCGCTGACGCTGGCGCGAAGATCGCAATCGAGTGTCCAGCCTTTGCGGGCTTCGGTCAATTCGCGTTCGGCGTCGCGGCCCTTGGGAAACACCCCGAGCGCACCGGCGGAAAGGAACGGCTCCGCCAACTCCAGAAGCTTGGGAAGAGGCGCCAGCGCACGCGCGGACACCACTTGCGTTTCCGGCGCAAGTGCCTGCGCGACCTGCTCGATTCGCTGGGCGTGAACCCGCACCGGCAGCTCCGCCACCCGCGCCGCCTCGCGCAGGAAGGCGGACTTGCGGGTGTCGCTCTCCACCAGATGGACATCCGCGCCCGGCCGCTCCGCCAGAACGGCGGCAACCACGAGACCGGGGAATCCGCCACCCGATCCCAGATCCACCCACCTGATCGCGTCCGCCGGAACATGGTTAATCAATTGCAACGAATCAGCGATGTGCCGGCTCCACACCTCCGGCACGGTCGCAGGGGCAACGAGATTGATGGTCTTCTGCCACTTGCGCAGCAGCTCGGCGATGAGGTCGAGGCGGCGGAATGTTTCACGTGAAACCAGCCGCTCGACAGCAGCACGCGCCGCGTCGTCGCCTCCCGCGCCAGCCCCCTTCATCGGCGCACCTCCATCCCCGTGATCCACAGCCCGAACGAACCGATCATGCGGAGCGTCCGCCCGCCCGACGCGCATGGGTGGCGATGAGCGCGAGCGCGGCCGGGGTCATTCCCTCCATGCGCCCCGCCTGTCCGACGGTGCGCGGGCGCACCCGCTCCAGCTTCTGCTTCAGCTCGTTCGAGAGACCCGGCAGATCGGCATAGGACAGCTCTTCCGGCAGAGCGAGCGCCTCGTCCTTCCGCAGCGTGTGGATGTCCGCGGCCTGCCGTTCCAGATAGACAGCATACTTCGCGTCGATCTCGACCTGCTCGGCGATTGTCGGCGGCAGCGCGGAGAGTTCCGGCCAGATCATCGCGAGCCGCGCCATGTCGATGTCGGGGTAGGCGAGAAGGTCGAAGGCGCTCCGGCGCTGGCCGTCGCGGTTCAAGGCAAGGCCGTGTCGCGCGCCTTCCGTCGGCGTGAGGGACAGGTCACGGGTGAGGGCGCGCGCCGCCTCCAGCGTGTGCGTGCGCGCGTTGAAATGCGCCAGCCGCTCGGCGCCGACCAGCCCCAGCGCAGCACCGCGGGCGGTCAGGCGCTGGTCGGCATTGTCGGCCCGCAGGGTCAGCCGATATTCGGCGCGGGAGGTGAACATGCGATAGGGCTCGCTGACACCGCGTGTCACGAGGTCGTCCACCATCACGCCCAGATAGGCCTCGGCCCGGTCGAGCACGACGCCGTCCGATCCGTCCGCGCGGCGGGCCGCATTCAGCCCGGCGAGCAGGCCCTGCGCGGCGGCCTCCTCATACCCCGTGGTGCCGTTGATCTGGCCGGCGAGGAAGAGGCCCGCCACGCGCTTCGTCTCCAGCGTCGGCGCAAGCTCGCGCGGGTCCACATGATCGTACTCGATGGCATAGCCGGGCCGCATCACCGCCACCTGCTCCAGACCGGGGATGGTGCGCAGAAAGGCGATCTGCACATCGGCCGGCAGGGAGGTGGACAGGCCATTGGGATAGACGGTGGGATCGTCCAACCCCTCCGGCTCCAGGAAGATCTGGTGGCCGTCGCGATCGCCGAAGCGAACGATCTTGTCCTCGATGGAGGGGCAATAGCGCGGCCCGGTGCTGCCGATGCGCCCGGAATACATGGCCGAGCGGGAGAGGTTCTGCCGGATCAGCTCGTGGGTCACATCGGTGGTGCGGGTGATGCCGCATTCCACCTGGGGGTTGGGCAGCCGCGTGGTGAGCGCGGAGAAGGGCTCGGGTGGATCGTCGCCGGCCTGCATCTCCAGGCTCGCCCAATCGATGGTCCGGCCATCGAGCCTTGCCGGCGTACCGGTCTTGAGGCGGCCGAGCGCGAAGCCGAGACGCGAGAGGGCAGGGGAGAGGCCGAGCGCCGGCTTTTCGCCCATGCGCCCGGCGGGATAGCTGTCCTCGCCGAGATGGATCAAGCCGTTGAGGAAGGTGCCCGTGGTGAGCACCACCGCGCCGCAGGCGATCTCCCGCCCGTCGGCGAGCCGCAGCCCCGCCACGCGACCATCCTTCACGAGAAGGTCGTCGGCCTCGCCTTCCACCACGTCCAGTCCCGGCTGTTCGGCCAGAGCCTGCTGCATGGCGCGGGCATAAAGCTTGCGGTCCGCCTGCGCGCGCGGCCCCCGCACGGCCGGGCCCTTCCGGCGATTGAGAACGCGAAACTGGATGCCGCCCTGGTCCGCGACCCGGCCCATCAACCCATCCAGCGCATCGATCTCGCGCACCAGATGGCCCTTGCCCAGGCCGCCGATGGCGGGGTTGCAGGACATGGCGCCGATGGTGGCCTGCGCGTGGGTGACAAGCGCAGTGCGCGCGCCGACCCGCGCCGCGGCGGCGGCGGCTTCGCATCCGGCATGTCCGCCGCCCACGACGATGACATCGAAGGCGAGCGGGTGGGTCGTTCCGTTCATGGTGGTCCGGGACAGAGGGATATTGCCCCTCTGGAAACGCCCCTTCTTGGGCGCCGTCAAGGCTGGGCGGAATGTTTCACGTGAAACACGCCGGCCCGGCGCTCATTTGCCGATGCAGAAGGTGCTGAAGAGGCGATCGAGCACGTCCTCCACATCCACCCGGCCGATGGTCTGGTCGAGCGCCCGCACCGCGAGGCGGACATCCTCGGCTCGCAGCTCCTCATGCGCGCGATGCCCGTCCATGGCCCGCTCCAGATGGCGGGCCGCATCTTCCAGGGCGAGACGCTGGCGCTCCCGCGTCACCAGCGCCGGCTCTCGGCCGCACAGCGCCTCGGCCCGCGCCGCAATGGCCGCAACAACATCCTCGACCCCGTCTCCGTTGACGGTGGAGAGGCCGATGAAGCCGTGTGGCACAGGCCCGCCCCGGTCGATCTTCGTCCGCACGCATACGGCGGCGGCGAAGGCGGCGGGCGGCGGAGTCCCCTCATCGCTGAGCCAGAGCACCGCGTCCGCGACCTCCGCACGGGCGAGCGCCCGGCGCACGCCCTCGGCTTCCACAGCGTCTACCGTCTCGCGCAGGCCGGCCGTGTCGAGCAGCGTCACCGCCTGGCCCGCGAGTTCCAGATGCACCTCCAGAACGTCGCGCGTCGTCCCGGCGATGGGGGAGACGATGGCGGCATCACGCCCAGCGAGGCGGTTCAGCAGAGAGGATTTTCCCGCATTGGGCGGGCCGGCGATGGCCACCACGAGTCCATCCCGCACCCGCTCGCCACGCGCCGCATCCGCCAGCGCCGCAAGCAATTCGCGATGGAGACCGCCGATGAGGTCCAGCGCCGGCCGGGCCACATCCTCCGCCACATCCGCTTCGTCGGAAAAGTCGATGCCCGCTTCCAGAAGGGCGAGGGCGGAGACCAGGCCCTCCCGCCAGGCCGTCACGCGGCGGGAGAGAGTGCCGGAGGCGAGCGCCATGGCCTGCCGGCGCTGCGCCTCTGTCTCGGCGGCGATGAGATCGGCGAGGCCTTCCACCTCGGCAAGGTCCAGCTTGCCGTTGACGTGGGCACGCCGGGTGAATTCGCCGGCGTCCGCCGGACGGAGACCGGGAAGCGAACCGAGGGCGCGCAGCACCGCCGCCACCACTGCGCGCCCGCCATGAAGATGCAGCTCCACCACATCCTCCCCCGTGGCGCTCGCCGGGCCTGGGAAGAAGAGCACCAGTCCGCGATCCAGCTCCTCGCCCGTCGCGGGATGATGAAGGGCGGAATAGCGGGCCACGCGCGGCGGGGGCAGGGCGCCTGAGAGCGCCAGCGCCGCGGCGCCGGCCTCCGGCCCCGAAAGGCGGAGCACGGCGACGCCAGCCGGCAGACGCCCGGACGACAGAGCGAAGATGGTATCGCTGGTGGTTTCACCGGACATGGCCTGATCCTCCAGACGAGTGGCTGCGGATTTGCACGGCGTCCTGAACCAGATGCCCCGCACCCCGTTTCTTCGCCCGAACCTTTATCCTGCGATCACGTTGCCTTCAAAGCCGGCCGAAGCCGAAGGATTTCCGACATGAGCCTCAATCGCCTGTCCCGCGAGACGAGCCCCTATCTGCTCCAGCACAAGGACAATCCGGTGCATTGGTGGCCCTGGGGGGAGGCGGCGTTCGCCGAGGCGCGCGCCACCGGCAGGCCCGTCCTCCTGTCGGTCGGCTATGCGGCCTGCCACTGGTGCCATGTGATGGCCCACGAGAGCTTCGAGAATCCCGAAATCGCTGCCCTGATGAACGCGCTGTTCGTGAACATCAAGGTGGACCGGGAGGAGCGGCCGGACGTGGACCAGATCTACATGTCCGCGCTCCAGCAGCTGGGGCAGAGCGGGGGGTGGCCGCTCACCATGTTCCTCGATCCCGAAGGCCGGCCGTTCTGGGGCGGTACCTATTTTCCCCCCAAGGCGAGCTATGGCCGGCCCGGCTTCACCGAGGTGTTGCAGCAGGTCTCATCCGTCTTCTCCGAGAGCCCGGAGAAGGTGGAGAAGAACACGCAGGCGATCCTCGCCCGGCTGAAGAAGGCGGCCCAGCCGACGGAAGGCGTCGCCATCGGCATGGACGATCTCGACGATGCCGCCCGGCGCCTCGTGCCCTTGATCGATCCAGTGCATGGCGGCCTGAAGGGCGCGCCGAAATTCCCCCAGTCGGGCCTGCTCGAACTCCTCTGGCGCGCCGGCACCCGCAATCGCGACGATGCCATGAAGGCGCTGGTCGCGCTCACGCTGAACCGCATGTGCGAGGGCGGCATCTACGATCATCTCGGCGGCGGCTTCGCCCGCTATTCGGTGGACGAGATCTGGTTCGTCCCACACTTCGAGAAGATGCTCTACGACAACGCGCTGCTGCTGGAGCTGCTGGCGCTCGCCTATGCCGACACCGGCGACACCCTGTTCCTCAGGCGTGCCCGCGAGACGGTCGGCTGGCTGAAGCGAGAGATGCTGGCCCGCTCCGGCGCCTTCACGGCGAGCCTCGATGCCGATTCGGAAGGCCACGAGGGGCGCTTCTACGTCTGGTCTCTGGCGGAGATCGAGGAAGTGCTGGGGGCTGAGGACGCCACCTTCTTCGCCCGCATCTACGACGTGACGAAGGCCGGCAACTGGGAGGAAGGAAACATCCTCAACCGCACCGATGCCGGCGTGATTTCCCCCGAGGACGAGGCGCGGCTCGTGCCCCTGCGCGAAAAGCTGCTCGCGCGCCGGGCGGGGCGGGTGCGGCCGGGGCGGGACGACAAGGTGCTGGCCGACTGGAACGGCCTGATGATCGCCGCGCTCGCCCGCGCCGGTGCCTTCCTGGGCGAGGAGGAATGGATCGGTCTCGCGCGCACGGCCTTCGGCGCGGTGACGGCGCACATGGTGAAGGACAGCCGGCTCGCGCACTCCTGGTGCGGGGACAAGATGGTGATGCCGGGCCTCGCCTCCGACCTCGCGGCCATGGCCCGCGCCGGCATCGCGCTGGCCGAGGCGACGGGGGACAAGGCGCCCTTCCGACTGGCGGCAACCTTCCTCGATGCGCTGGAAAAGCACCACCTGGACCCCGCCACGGGGACCTACTTCCTCACCGCGGACGACGGGGACAGCCTCATCGTGCGGCCCTCGGCGACCCATGACGAGGCAGTGCCGAACTACAATGCGGTCGCCGCCGATGCCCTCATCCGGCTTGCGGCCCTCACCGGGGATGACAGTCTGCGCATGCGTGCGGACCGCATTCTCACCGGCCTGTCGGGCGCGGCCGCGCGCAACGTGCTCGCCCATGGCGCCACCCTGAACGCCATCGCCACGCGTCTCGGCCTCGCCGAGATCGTCACCACCGGTGCGAAAGGGGAGGCGCTGGCCCAGGCTGCGCTCAAGGTCCCGTTCCCGCTCCGGGTCGTGGTGCGCGCCGAAGGGGTGGCGGCGCCTGTCGGAAGCGTCACGGCAGCCCGGATCGCGTCCGCCCCTGAGGGGGGAGCGGCCTTCGTGTGCGTCGGAGAGCGCTGTTCACTGCCCGTGACCGAGCCGGACGGGATAAAGGCGGCAGTGGCGGCGATTTTGGGCTGAAAGCCCCATTGCGAGGCGCCACCGGAAGACCCCGCCCTCTAAAATCGCCTGGGAGAGTCACCAGCGGGTGGGAAAAACCGGATGACCAACGAGCCGGACCGATGGCAATTTCGCCGCCAGAGGCCTTCCCAATCGATCAACTTTTGATTGAAATTCGGTTGTAAAAATCATCTCTGGCTGCAGACGTCACCGACTCAGCTCGCCGTCTTCTCCGCTGCGGGCGTGTCGGCATATTTCAGCCAGATCGCCTTCTCACCCAGTGCCGCGACGAAGGCGGCATGAGCCTCCGATTCGGCCGCACTGATTCGCGCGGGTAGCGGAACGGGGCGGGGGTGTGCGGCGCGCGCCTCGACCACCAGGCGCGGCGCCTCGGTGCTTTCCTCCACCAGGCCGATGAGGGTCGCCTGCCGTCCGCCGAGCAGTTCGCTATAGACCTCGGCCAGAAGCTCGGCATCGAGAAGCGCGCCATGCTTCACCCGACGCGACGAATCGATGCCATAGCGGTTCATCAGGTCGTCGAGACGATTGCCGCCGCCGGGATGCTTGCGGCGAGCCAGCGCCAGCGTGTCGATCACCCGGTCGCGGGCGATGGACGGGCGGCCGAGGCGCTCCAGCTCGGCATTCAGGAAGCCGATGTCGAACGCCGCGTTGTGGATGACCAAAGTATCTTCCTGGATGAACTCCAGGAATTCATCAGCAACTTGCGAGAAGATCGGCTTGTCGGACAGAAATTCCGCCGACAAGCCGTGCACGTTGAACGCCTCCTGCGGCATGTCCCGCTGGGGGTTGATATAGACGTGGAAGACGTTGCCGGTGAGGATGCGATTGACCATCTCGACGCAGCCGATTTCCACCAGCCGATCGCCGCCATAGGCCTCGAGGCCCGTGGTCTCGGTGTCGAGCACGATCTCGCGCATGGCTTCCCCTCACCCCTTCCGCCGGCCCGGCCCCGACAAAGCGCGCACGATGCCGGCCACCTGATGTTCGGCGGCGGCAAAACCACGCCCGGTATCGATGACGAAATGGGCGCGGCGACGCTTCTCGCCGTCCGGCATCTGCTTGGCGAGAATGGTCGCGAATTTCTCGTCCGTCATGCCCGCGCGGGCGAGCACGCGCTCGCGTTGCACAGCTTTCGACGCGCTGACCACAGCTACGGCATCCACCCGTCTGTCTCCGCCCGTCTCGAACAAAAGCGGAATGTCCAGAACAGCCAGACGCGCTCCGCTCGCCCGCGCCTTGGTGAGAAAAGCCGTCTCGGCTTCACGCACCAAAGGATGGACGATGGCTTCCAGCCGCTTCATCGCCTCCGCGTCACCGAGCACCTGGGCGCCCAGCGCCGCACGATCAATGACACCGTCACGGGCCACGCCGGGAAAAGCCGCCTCGACCGGTGCCACCGCCGCACCCCGATAGAGCGTGTGGACCGAAGCATCGGCATCATGCACCGGCACGCCCAGCGCCCGGAACATCTGCGCGGTGGCTGACTTTCCCATGCCGATGGAGCCCGTAAGGCCGAGCACCCACATCTTTCAGGCCTCCAGCTGCCCCTTGGCGCGAAGGTCTTCCACCAGAACCGCCCGCAGCTCCGGCGTGACCTCGGGTGTCACGCCGAACCAGCGGCGGAAACCGGGTACGCCCTGGTGCAGCAGCATGCCCAACCCGTCGACGGTGCGGAAGCCAGCGGCGGACGCAGCTTTGAGCAACGGCGTCATGAGCGGCACATAGACAATGTCGCTCACCACCGCCTCGGGGCGCAGCCGGCCAAGATCGAGCGTCAGCGGGTCCGATCCCTTCATGCCCAGCGAGGTGCAGTTCACGAGGATATCCGCCTCGCCCATCACCTCGGCGATGCGGTCGAAGGCGAGCGGGCGCACGCGCGGCCCGAAGAGGGATGCCACCGTCTCGGCCCGCTCCAGCGTACGATTGGCCAGCACCACCCGGTCGAAGCCTCGGCCGACCAGCGCATGGACCACCGCGCGCGAAGCCCCGCCGGCGCCGATCACCAGCGCGCAGTTGCGGGCGCCGTCCCAGCCGGGAGCGGAGGCATCGAGATTGGCGATGAAGCCATAGCCGTCCGTGCTCGCCCCGTGGAGCTTGCCGCCCTCCAGCCAGAGGGTATTGGCCGCACCCAAGGCGGCCGCGCTCTCATCCGCCTCGTCGAGGACGGAAAAGGCGATCTCCTTGTTGGGCAGCGTGACGTTGCAGCCGGCATAGCCGCGCGCGGCGAGGCTCCGGTAGAAATCCGCCGCCGTCTCCGGCGGCACCTCCTCGCGCTCGTAGGCGCCATCGATGCCATAGGCCTTCAGCCAATAGCCGTGCAGCAGCGGCGAGCGGGAATAGGTGACGGGCTGGCCGGTGACACAGGCCCGAACCGTCATGGCAGCAGCCCCTGCTCGCGGAAGAAGGGCAGAAGCTGCAGCAGCGGCAGGCCGAGAATGGTGAAGTGATCTCCATCCACCCGGGTGAAGAGATGCACCCCCACCGATTCCAGCTGATAGGCGCCGACCGAGGTCAGAACCCGGGGACCGGCCGCCGCAAAATAGGCGCTCAAGGTCTCTTCGGTGAGCGGGCGCATGGTGAGAAAAGCACTCACCACCGTATCGAACAGCACCTCTCCGTCGCACGCCACGGCGACCGCCGAATGCAGCGCATGGGTCTGGCCTGCGAGTTCCAGCAGTTGCTTGCGGGCAGCCTCGACCGAGACCGGCTTGTGGTAGATTTTCGGCCCCAGCGCCAAGGTCTGGTCGGCACCCAGCACGAGCCGCCCCTGCGCGGCCTTCGATCCCGACAACGCTTTCGCCCGCGCGAGCAGAAGGGCGATGCCGGCCGGATCCATTTCACCGGCGGCGTCCTGGAGGGCGCGTTCGTCCACGTCGGCAGCCACGGTTTCCACGGGCAAGCCCGCATGCACGAGAAGGGTCAACCGGGTCGCGCTTTTGGACGCGAGCACGAGCGGCTGTTCGCCACGCCACACGATCGTCTCTCCTCTGTTGCGCTGCCGTCAAAAAATGACGCACTGCGCTGATCTCACGCCTGCGTCCGCGATGCAAACCAAAGCGCAGCCCGATCGGGCGCCACGCCTCAGCTTTGGCGGCCTCAGGTTTCAGCGATGGAGCGGCGCCGGTGATCGCTGTAGAGGCTGAGGATGTTGGCCGCGGTTTCCTCGATGGAGCGACGCGTGACATCGATCAGCGGCCATCCGTTGCGCGCGCACAGGCGGCGGGAGAAGGCCAATTCCTCGGAAACCGCCTCACGGTCGGTATAGGTCGATGATCCCGTCTCCACGGCATTGAGCCCCAGCAACCGGTTCTGGCGGATCTCGACGATGCGTTCCGGGCTGGCGACGAGGCCCACCACCAGCGGCTTCTTCAGCTTCTCGATGTTCGGCGGCAGCGGGACGTTGGGCACGAGGGGGATATTCGCCGCCTTGATCCCCCGGTTCGCGAGATAGATGGAGGTCGGCGTCTTGGAGGTGCGGGAGACGCCGAGCAGCACCACGTCGGCATGCTCGAGGTCTTCGGTGAGATGCCCGTCGTCATGCATGACGGTGAAGTTGAGGGCGTCGATGCGCTTGAAATAGCTGGCATCCAGCGCGTGCTGGCCACCCACCCGCGGCGTCGGCTCACCACCGAGATAGGACTGGAACAGCCGGACCACGGGCGCCATCACCGAGAGATGCGGCAGGCCCAGCTCTTCGCAGCGCGAGCGCAGACGGCTGCGGATGTCCTTGTCCACCAGAGTGAAGAGGACGATGCCGGGATTGGACTCCACCTCGATCAGCACCCGCTCCAGCTGCTTCATGGAACGAACCAGCGGGTAGACGTGTTCGATGGGCAGCACGTTCGCATATTGCGCGCTGGCCGCCCGGCCAACGTTGATCAGGGTTTCGCCCGTGGCGTCCGACACGAGGTGGAGGTGGAAATAGGCCTCGCCAGGCTTCGACTGAGTCACTTTGTCCACCGCTCCTGTGGAAGGCTGTTGAGGAAGGCACGCGTTCTGGCCCCTTGCAAGGGCGGCCTCTGGATAAGTCCGAAATCCATCCACACGATCACCCTGCGGGAGAGATTCCCATCCCGCCCTGTGCGTCGATGTGGACGGGTTTCCGCAGGGGGTGCGTTAATCCTTTGTTAACCTGCCTTTCGCCGGCTTCGCATCCGCGGCAAGTCGCGTGTCGGCTATGGGTTCCGCTGTGGATCGGTTGTCGACGAGCCGGCAACTGGTTAATCAACCGTTAAGACAACAAAGACTCTCTCTTTTAAAAATATCTCTCTTTGATTGAAGGAACGGGATGGACCGCTCTCCAGCCACGCGATCGCGCTTCCTTTCGGTTCTCGACGGCACGATCCAGGACCCGCCTCCGCTCTGGATGATGCGTCAGGCCGGACGCTATTTGCCGGAGTACCGTGCCGTGCGGGCGGAGGCCGGCGACTTCCTGACCCTGTGCTACACGCCGCGCCTCGCCGCCGAGGTGACGCTCCAGCCCATCCGCCGCTACGGCTTCGATGCGGCCATCATCTTCTCGGACATCCTCGTCATCCCCCATGCGCTCGGCACGGGATTGCGCTTCGAGGCCGGCGAAGGTCCGCGCCTGACACCGGTTGCGGATCGCGCCGCGCTGTCTGCACTGTCGGATACGCTCGATCCGGCCAAGGTGGGGCCGGTCTATGAGGCCATCGCCGACGTGCGAGCCCAGCTTCCCACCGAGACGGCGCTGATCGGCTTCTGCGGCGCACCGTGGACGGTGGCGACCTACATGGTGGCGGGGCAGGGCACGGACGATCAGGCGCCGGCGCGCCTCCTCGCCTTGCGTGAGCCGGAGCTGTTCCAGGAGCTGATCGATCGGCTGGTGGAGGCCTCCATCACCCATCTGTCGGGACAGGTGGAAGCCGGTGCCGACGCGGTGCAGATTTTCGACACCTGGGCGGGCGTGCTCGACCCGGCCTCTTTCGAGCGCTGGTGCGCTGAACCCCTGCGCCGCATCGTCGCGGGGCTCAAGGCGAAGCATCCTTATGTCCGGATCATCGCCTTTCCCAAGGGGGCGACCCTTGAGGCGCTGGAGGCGCTCGCCGACGTGGGCATCGACGGCATCGGTCTCGACTGGTCCGCTGATCGCCGTGCGGCACGCCAGCGGCTTTCCGACGACGTGGCGCTCCAGGGCAATCTCGATCCGCTGCGGCTGATCGCCGGCGGTGCCGCGCTGGAGGAGGAGGTGGAGCGCATCCGTGCCGATTTCGACGGGGTGCGCCACATCTTCAACCTCGGCCACGGCATCCGTCCGGAGACGCCGCTGGAGCATGTGGAAAAGTTCGTCGAGCTGGTGCGCCGCGCCCGCTGACCGGGACAGATAAGGCCTTTGTTTCAATGCTCTATGAGTGGATCAAGGCGCTGCATATCATCGCCGTCATCGCGTGGATGGCGGGGATGCTCTATCTGCCGCGCCTCATGGTCTACCACTGCGCCGCCGAGATCGGCTCGGTGCAGTCGGAGACCTTCAAGGTCATGGAGCGCCGCCTGCTCAAGGCCATCATCAACCCGGCGATGATCGTCACCTGGCTGGCCGGCCTGTGGCTCGTGTACGAGGGCGGCTGGTACAAGGCGGGCTGGTTTCACGCCAAGTTCGCACTGGTGCTGGCCATGTCCGCCATGCACGGTTTCCTGGTGCGCTGGGTGCGCGAATTCGCCGAGGACAGGAACACCCGGCCGGCGCGCTTCTACCGTATCGCCAACGAGGTGCCGACGCTGCTGATGATCGCCATCGTCATTCTGGTGGTGGTCAAACCGTTTTGATCCGACCCACGCCTTTAGGGGGACTTGCGCACCCCTGAAGGCACGCCTATCTTGCGCGTGCTTTCCCAAACGCAGGCGAACGCGCTTCCTTTCGGTCCGGCATCCGCTCGTGGCGTCGTCTTGAAGACGCTGTCCTGGTGGAGCCGTCTTGGTCCGGCCGGCGCGTCAGGCGGCGAGCTGCGTGCCCCCGGCTTCCCCTGAAGACCTGCGATCCCGTCCTTCCCCCCACGAGCCGACCCCGATCCTGACCGATCGGCACCCGGCCCCCCAATACCCATCGAGGCTTTCCCTTATGCGGGAAGTGAAACTTCAAGACCTCAAGTCCAAGACCCCCGTCGAGCTCCTCGCCTTCGCCGAGGAGAATGAGGTGGAAAACGCCAGCACGCTCCGCAAGCAGGAGCTGATGTTCGCGATCCTCAAGCAGCTGGCCGCCACCGAGACGGAGATCATCGGCGAGGGCGTCGTCGAGGTGCTGCAGGATGGATTTGCCTTCCTGCGCTCTCCCGAGGCCAATTATCTGCCCGGTCCGGACGACATCTACGTCTCCCCCTCCCAGATCCGCCGCTTCGGCCTGCGCACCGGCGACACGGTCGAAGGGCAGATCCGGAGCCCCAAGGAGGGCGAACGGTATTTCGCGCTGCTCAAGGTCAACACGATCAATTTCGAGGACCCTGAGAAGTCGCGGCACAAGATCAATTTCGACAATCTGACGCCGCTCTATCCCGACGAGCGGCTGAAGCTTGAGCACGATGAGCCGACCGGCAGCAAGAAAGACTTCTCGCCGCGCATCATCGACATCGTGGCGCCCATCGGCAAAGGCCAGCGTGGCCTGATCGTGGCGCCGCCCCGTACCGGCAAGACGGTGCTCCTGCAGAACATCGCCAAGTCCATCACCGCCAACCATCCGGAATGCTTCCTGATCGTGCTGCTCATCGACGAGCGGCCCGAGGAAGTGACCGACATGCAGCGCTCGGTGAAGGGCGAGGTGGTCTCCTCCACCTTCGACGAGCCGGCCGTGCGCCACGTGCAGGTGGCCGAGATGGTCATCGAGAAGGCCAAGCGCTTGGTCGAGCATGGCCGCGACGTGGTGATCCTCCTGGATTCCATCACCCGCCTCGGCCGCGCCTACAACACCGTGGTGCCGTCCTCCGGCAAGGTGCTGACCGGCGGCGTGGACGCCAACGCCCTCCAGCGGCCCAAGCGCTTCTTCGGCGCGGCGCGCAACATCGAGGAAGGCGGCTCCCTCA
Organism: Xanthobacter sp.; assembly: GCF_041911315.1. Taxonomy (NCBI): domain Bacteria; kingdom Pseudomonadati; phylum Pseudomonadota; class Alphaproteobacteria; order Hyphomicrobiales; family Xanthobacteraceae; genus Xanthobacter; species Xanthobacter sp. Next base: position 19,627 of record NZ_JAYRPE010000093.1, read on the forward strand.
CCATCATCGCGACCGCCCTCATCGAGACCGGCTCGCGCATGGACGAGGTGATCTTCGAAGAATTCAAGGGCACCGGCAATTCGGAAGTCATCCTGGACCGCAAGGTCTCCGACAAGCGCGTGTTCCCGGCCATCGACATCACCCGGTCCGGCACCCGCAAGGAAGAGCTGCTGGTTCCCGCCGACACGCTCAAGAAGATGTATGTCCTGCGCCGCATCCTGAATCCGATGGGCACCGTGGACGCCATCGAGTTCCTGCTCGACAAGCTGCGGCAGACGAAGACCAACCAGGACTTCTTCGACTCCATGAATACCTGAGCGGAACACCTGAGCGCTCGTTCACGAGCGTTCATTCCCTCAAAAGGGGCCGGGTCAGCCCGGCCCTGTCCCCGCGGAACAAATGGCCAACCGAAACCGGCGTGTGATTCGCGCGCCTTTCGTTCCGCCCCTGTTCGGTGAAGCTGGAGCGGGGCGTGTCAATTCGGGACGATCCCGGATAGCTCCCTTCCCGTTTCGCGGCGTCCTCCCTATCTTGAGAGAAACCGGCGGGTTTTCCCCGCACCGTTTCTTTTGAGGATTGGCCATGTTCATCCAGACGGAAACCACGCCGAACCCGGCGACCCTGAAGTTCCTGCCCGGCCGTTCGGTGCTGGGCGAGGGCGTTCTCGATCTGCGCTCGGCCGAGGATGCCGATCTCTCCCCGCTCGCCCAGCGCCTGTTCGACGTGCGCGGCGTGTCGGCGGTGATGCTCGGCTCGGACTTCGTGACCGTGACCAAGGCTGACAGCGAGTGGCCGCAGATCAAGCCGGCCATTCTCGGCGCCATCATGGAGCACTTCATGTCCGGCGCTCCGGTCCTGTCCGAGGGCGTGAAGCCGGATGTCAGCGACGGCGATGAGTTCTTCGACGCCAAGGACGGCGAGATCGTCGCCACCATCAAGGAGCTGCTGGAGACGCGCGTGCGCCCGGCGGTCGCCAATGATGGCGGCGACATCACCTTCCGCGGCTTCGAGAATGGTGTGGTTTTCCTCAACATGAAGGGCTCCTGCTCGGGCTGCCCCTCCTCGACGGCCACGCTAAAGAACGGCATCGAGAACCTGTTGAAGCATTTTGTGCCGGAAGTGGCGGAAGTCCGGGCTGTCTGACGACGCGGACCCGGTTTGACGGTATTCGGGAACGGTCTCATTAACCTTTCCCGAAAGTGAGCGTGCCGGGTCGCTTCCCCCCGCCACGGTTTCGGTTGATCGTGGCGGCGATCGGGGTGCCCGCGTTCATGTATGTCCTCGCCATAGACACGGCGCTTGCCGCCTGCTCCGCCGCGGTGCTCGACACCGAGACGGACAGCATCGTCTCGGGCGATTCGCTGCTCATGGAGCGGGGACATGCGGAGACGCTGATCCCCTTGGTGGAGCAGGTGATGAGCTCCGCCGGCATCGATTTCGAGCACCTCGCCCGCATTGCCGTCACGGTGGGACCCGGCAGCTTCACCGGGCTTCGGGTGGGCCTGTCCGCCGCCCGCGGCTTCGGCCTCACCTCTAATCGGCCGGTGGTGGGCGTGACGACGCTGGCCGCCCTCGCCGCACCCTATCTTGCCCATGACGATGCCGTGCCGGTGGTGTCCGCCATCGATGCCCGCCACGGCCATGTGTTCCTCCAGATGTTTGGTGTCGGCGGACGCACGTTGATCGCCCCGCGCATCACCAGCGTGCGGGAGGCGGCGCGCTCCGTGGCCATCGGTGCGGTGCGGATCGTTGGCTCCGGGGCCAATCTCGTGGCCGATGCCTGGCCGCCGTCTGAAAAACTGCCGGAGCTGGTCGACGATACGCCGGCCCCCGACGTGGCATGGGTTGCCCGTCTCGGTTCCGTCGCCGATCCCGAAGCGGCCGCGCCGCGCCCGCTCTACCTGCGGCCCCCCGATGCCAAGCCGCAGGACAAGGCCCGCATCGCCCGCCGATGAAACGCCTGCTCGACCGTCTGTTCCCGCCCCGCCCGCCACTGCTGCGGGCCGCGACCGCGGCGGATATCCCCCATCTTACCGCCATCCACGCCCGCGCCTTCGCGCGCGGCTGGGACGCCGACGAGTTCGAGCGGCTGCTTGCCGACCGCGCCGTGCGCGCCCATGTGGCGACGCTTGGCCCCCGCAAGCCGCCGGTGGGCTTTATCCTGTCCCACTGCGTGACGCCCGAATCGGAAATCCTGACCGTCGCCGTCGTCACCGACCGCCGCCGCCGGGGCGTTGGCCGGGCGCTGGTCTCCTTCCACCTGGCCCGCCTCGCCGCCGAAGGCGTCTCCACCTCTTTCCTGGAGGTGGAGGAAGGCAATGCAGCCGCCCGTACGCTTTATGCGCGCCTTGGCTATGGCGAGGTGGGCCGGCGCAGGGGCTATTATGCGGGCGGCGCCGACGCGCTGCTGCTGCGCCGCGACTTTTGAGCTTCGGCAAGTGAGCCTTGGCAAGCCTTTGTCCGCCCCCTTGCGGCGCGGAAGCGGCGGCGCGATAAGGCAGAGGAATGTCCCTGGGTCGTCGCGGAGGTCCCGCTTGAGCGGAAAGATCAGCCTCATTGAGGAAGCCTGCCTCGCCAAGGGCATGCGGATGACCGAGCAGCGCCGGGTCATCGCCCGCGTGCTGTCCGGCGCGCAGGATCATCCCGACGTGGAAGAGCTGCACCGCCGCGCCGTGGCCATCGACGACAACATCTCCATCTCCACGGTCTATCGCACCGTGAAGATGCTGGAGGACGCCGGCATCATCGAGCGGCACGATTTCGGCGACGGCCGGGCCCGCTACGAGCAGATGCCCGACGAGCACCATGACCACCTGATCGATCTCAGGTCCGGTCAGGTCATCGAATTCCGCTCCGAGCAGATCGAGGCGCTGCAGGAGCAGATCGCTCGCGAACTCGGCTTCAAGCTCCGTGGCCACCGCCTCGAGCTCTATGCGGTGCCGCTCGACGAGGACGAGAAGCAGTGACGCCTCCCGGCGGGCGACCGTCGGCGCCCGCTTCCAGCGACGGTCATTTGTTGCCGCCCCTCGGGCCGGAGCAGCCCGCCCTTTCGCGCCTGATGGACCGCCTGCGGCTTGCCGGCGTGCTCAGCGTGGTCGGCGGGGTGACGCTGGTCGGCATTCCCCTTCAGTGGATCTCGCTGAAGCTCGGTCTCGATGCCCGCCGCCACATTCCGCGGCTCTATCACCGCATCCTGCTGCGGCTCATCGGCGTGCGGGTCCATGTCCGCGGCACGCCGGCTGCGGACCGTCCGCTGCTGATCCTCGCCAATCACGCCTCCTGGCTCGACATCCCCGTGGTCGGCTCGCTCACGCCTTTGTTCTTCGTGGCCAAGAGCGAGGTATCCGGCTGGCCGCTCATCGGCCTTCTCGCCAAGTTCCAGCGCACCGTCTTCGTGGATCGCCAGCGCCGCCATGCCACCGGCGCGGTGAACCGGGAGATTGCCGATCGCCTCGCCGATGGCGACCCCGTGGTGCTGTTCGCCGAGGGCACGTCGAGCGACGGCAACCGCGTGCTGCCATTCCGCACCGCCCTGGTGGGCGCTGCGCGCGAGGCCTTCGCCGCCGGGGCGGAGGTGGTGGTGCAGCCCCTCGCCGTGTCCTATGTCCGGCTTCAGGGCCTGCCCATGGGCCGCAGCCATCGGCCCGTGGCCGCTTGGTTCGGCGATATGGAGCTGGCCCCGCATCTGATGGACGTGCTGCGCCACGGCGCCATCGATGTGGAAGTCACCTTCGGCGCGCCGGTGCGGCTCGATGCCGCCCACGACCGCAAAAGCGTGACGCGCGAGAGCGAGGCGACGGTGCGCCGGCTGTGCGCCAGCGCCCTCGCCGGCCGGGCGGCAGATGCTGACGCGTCGGGCCCCTTGCCGGACGCCCGCACCTCCGGCATCAACCGGTCATGATCTCGCTCGCCGCCATCGGCTTCGGCTATTGCGCCCGGCACCTGTTGGCCGAGGATCGCGCGGCGTTTGGCCGCGTCATCGGCACAGCGCGGAACACGGCCCGCCTCTCCACCTTTCCGCCCGACGTGGAGGCTTTCGCCTTCGATGGCAGGACGCTTGGGGATGGTCTCGCGGCGGCTCTGGGCGATGTCCAGATTCTGCTGGCGTCCGCTCCACCGGACGATCGGGGCGACCCTATCCTGTGTTGCGCCGCGGAAACCCTCGCCGCCGGCCGCCTGCGGCAGGTGGTCTATCTCACCACGCTCGGGGTCTACGGGAACCACGACGGGGCCTGGGTGGACGAGGCGACCCCGCCGCGCGCGGGCAGCGCGCGCCTCGAACGACGGCTGAAAGCGGAAGCGGATTGGCAGGCCTTCGGCCGCAGGCACGGCGTCCGGGTCGCGGTGCTGCGCCTTGCCGGCATATATGGACCCGGGCGCAACGCGATGGTTCAGCTGCGCGCGGGCGAGGCCCGGCGCATCGACAAGCCGGGGCAGGTGTTCAACCGCATCCATGTGGACGATATCGTCTGCACGATCCGGGCGGCGATCGCGCACCGTTACGACGGCATCCTCAACGTCACCGATGATCTGCCCGCCCCGCCCGGCGATCCCATCGCCTATGCTACGGAGCTGCTGGGGATGGACCCACCGCCGGCGATTCCCTTCGATGAGGCGGCGCGGGAGATGAGCCCCATGGCCCTTTCCTTCTGGTCCGGCAACAAGCGCGTCGGCAATGCCCGGCTCAAGGAAGAACTGGGGGTGACGCTGCGCTATCCCACCTACCGCGAGGGGCTATCCGCGCTCCACGCGGCGGGCGCTTGAGCGCAGGTTCTAGCGCCGCACGAAGGTGAGGTAGGTGGGTACGCGGCCCTGCGTGATGGCCTTGGCCTCGTATCGCGTGCCGGGCCAGAACGGATAGGGCTTGCGCCAGTCGTCGGCCCGCTGCGCCGTCCATGTGAAGGCGCCGTGCGCACGCACATGGGCAAGGGTCCAGCCCACATAATGCGGCACGTCGGACGCGAAGCGGAACACGCCGCCGGGGCGGATGACACGGGCCAGCCGGTCGAGATTGTCGGGACGCACGAAGCGCCGCTTCCAATGCCGCTTCTTCGGCCACGGATCGGGATAGAAAAGATCGACGCCATCGAGGCTTGCCGTGGGCAGCCGGTCGAGCAGCAGCGCCGCGTCGAGGTCGAAGACCCGCACGTTGGCGAGACCGCGGGCGTCGAGATCCACCAGCATCCTGGCAAGGCCGTTGAGGAAGGGCTCGGCCCCGATGAAGCCCATCTCGGGCCGTCGGGCCGCGTGGTCGATCAGGTGCTCGCCGCAGCCGCAGCCGATTTCCAGCCAATATCCCTGCCTCGGTTCGGGAAAGAGGCTGGCGGGAACGGACGCCGCGTCGAGATCGACCTTGTAGCGCGGCAGCAGATGCGTGAGGGCGTCCTGCTGCAGCCCACGCAGCGTCTTGCCGATGCGCCGGCCATAGAAGGCGCCACGCGCCTCAAAGTCCGTGGCGGCGGCGGGGAGGGGCGCGGACTGGATTTGGTGTTCGCTCGGCTGCTGGCTCATGGGGTCATGCTGAAAAAGGCACCGGCCGGACTGCAGGGCAATCCGGCCGGTGGGTCAACACAGATGGGTCAAGATGCGACGGTGGCAGCCCCTGAGGGCTCAGGCCACCGCAGCCTTGAGCGCGTCCACGAGATCGGTCTTCTCCCAGGAGAAGCCGCCGTCCGCTTCCGGCGCGCGGCCGAAATGGCCATAGGCAGAGGTGCGGGCATAGATGGGCTTGGTGAGGCCGAGATGCTCGCGGATGCCGCGGGGGCGCAGGTTCATCACCTCTCGCAGCACCTTTTCAAGCTTCGCCTCGTCCACCTTTCCGGTGCCGTGCAGGTCCACATAGACCGCCAGCGGATCGGACACGCCGATGGCATAGGCGAGCTGGATGGTGGCGCGGTCGGCGAGATCGGCGGCGACCACGTTCTTCGCGAGGTAGCGCGCGGCATAGGCGGCCGAGCGGTCCACCTTGGTCGGGTCCTTGCCGGAGAAGGCGCCGCCGCCGTGGGGCGCGGCACCGCCGTAGGTGTCCACGATGATCTTGCGGCCGGTGAGGCCGCAGTCGCCATCGGGGCCGCCGATGACGAACTTGCCGGTGGGGTTGACGTGCCAGACCGTGGCGTCGGTCACCCAGCCGTCCGGCAGGGTCTTCTTGATGTAGGGCTCGACGATGGACTTCACGTCATGGGACGTGAGGTGCTCATCCAGGTGCTGGGTCGACAGCACGATCTGGGTGACGCCGACCGGCTTGCCGTTCTCGTACTGGACGGTGACCTGGCTCTTGGCATCGGGGCCGAGCGCGTGGGTCTCGCCGGAGTGGCGAGCTTCCGCCAGCACTTTCAGGATCTTGTGGGCATAATAGATGGGAGCGGGCATCAGCTCCGGGGTCTCGCGCACGGCATAGCCGAACATGATGCCCTGGTCGCCGGCGCCCTCGTCCTTGTTGCCGGCGATGTCCACGCCCTGCGCGATGTCCGCCGACTGGGCGTGCAGCAGGACGTCGATGTCGGCCGTCTCCCAGTGGAAGCCGGCCTGCTCGTAGCCGATGTCCTTGATGGCAAGGCGCGCGGCGTGGGACAGGAGGTCCCGGGTGATCGAGGACGGACCACGGGTCTCGCCAGCGATCACCACCTTGTTGGTGGTGGCGAGCGTCTCACACGCAACGCGGATCTGGCTCGGGTCCCAGCCCTCGGTTTCCGCAGTGCGGAAGAAAGTGTCCACCACTTCGTCCGAAATCCGGTCGCAGACCTTGTCCGGATGCCCTTCGGAAACCGATTCACTCGTGAACAGATACGATTGACGCGCCATGTGACGGCCCCTTTTGCGCCCGCGCCGCGGTGCGGCCGCCCTTTGTGGCAACGCAGCGGCGGGCGGTCAAGGTCGTCAGCGCGAAAACGTTCGCCAAAACGAACGCTTCACGCCTCGGTTTCACCGGCGATGGCGATCACCAGATCGACGATGCGCCGACGCACGCGGGCGTCGGAAATCCGCATGAAGTTCCGGGTGAGCGTCAGTCCGTCGGACGTGGCGAGGAAGTCGGAGACGTAGGCCGGGGACTGCTCCTCGGAGAAACCTTCGCCCTCGGGTCCGACAGTGGGGGCACCTTCGAAGAAGAAGGCGACGGGAACACCAAGGGTGGTCGAAATCTGCTGAAGCCGGCTCGCGCCGATGCGATTCGTACCCTTCTCGTACTTCTGAATCTGCTGAAAGGTGATGCCCAGATGCTCGCCCAGCTTCTCCTGGCTCATTCCCACCATCATCCGCCTCATGCGGACACGCGAGCCAACGTGCTTATCAATAGGGTTCGGCGCCTTCTTGACCATGGTCTCTCCGGCTATGTCGGAAAAGATTACTCAATACTTCGCTGCGCGAAGGCTGCCCTGATTGCCGGCGAACATAGGCATACAATCGGAACGCGTCGATCAACCTCTGCGTGTATTGCAACCGCAAAGCGGTACGGAAGCTAGCGCCAGAGCAGCTGCCAGAAGCCCGGGGACCAATATACGGTCAAGCTTGGCTGCAACGGAAACCGTTTGCAGCGGCTTTGGCAGGGGACCATCCACCAGACCCTCCTGCCCGAGGTCACGAGATGCGACAATACGTCCCATAGGATCAACGATTGCAGAAATCCCCGTGTTCGCCGCGCGGACCAGCGGAAGCCCTTCCTCTACAGCGCGCATGCGGGCCTGCGCGAAATGCTGGTAGGGACCGGGGGTCAGGCCAAACCACGCGTCATTCGTGAGATTGAGCAACCAGGCCGGGCGTGGACCCTGGGGAACTACCTTTCCAGGAAAGATAATTTCGTAACATACAAGCGGAGAGGCGAGCGGCAGTCCGGGGATCTGGAGCGCGCGGAGTTCCGCGCCGGAAGAGAAACCACCTCGCACACGCGTAAGTTGTTCCAGGCCAAGGGCCTCAAGCTCCGCCTGGAACGGCAGATACTCTCCGAATGGCACCAGATGAACCTTGTCGGTGTTGGTCAGCACCCGCCCGCGATGGTCCATCACCCTGATCGAGTTGAAGAACGGCGACCGCTGGCCAGGCGGAGGGAAGTCGTGGCGGACGGCGCCCGTCACCAGCGTCACGTTGGGCGGCAGGGCCGCAGCAATGGTCTCGGCCGCCCAGGGTTCACGCTCATAGATGAAGGGAAAGGACGATTCCGGCCAGATCAGCACCGTGACATCAGCGAGCCCGCCCGGATAGGTCTCACTCTTCCGTGCACTCAGCGCGAGATAGTCTTTCAGGATCTGCTCGCGCCGATCATAGGCGAACTTCTTGTCCTGCGAGAGGTTCGGCTGCATCACCCGGAGCGCCACGCCGGGCACGGTCTCAAGCGGCGTCACGGACAGCCGGTAGCCACCCCACAGCGCCGTCCCCGCGATGACCAGCGCCGCCGCGCCGACGGCGGCAAGACCCCGGCGGCCGGGGTTCAGGAGCAGGACCGGCGTGGACAGCAGGAGCACGCAGAAGAAGGTGAGGCCCCAGACGCCGACCACGGATGCCGCCTGCATCAGCAGCAGATCGTCGGAGACCGCATAGCCATAGGTGTTCCAGGGAAAGCCGGTGAGCACATGGCCACGCAGCCATTCCGCCAGCGTCAGGCCGAAGGTGAGCGCGAACAGCCTGAGGCCGCCCTTCGACCACAGGAGCCGCGCCACCACCGTTCCGAACGCCGTGAACAGCGCCAGCCCCGCCGGCATGGAGACCACCGCGAACGGCAGCAGCCAGCCGAACACGTCCGCCTCCACGAGGAAAGCCGCGCCGATCCACCAGAGGGAGGCGAGGAAATAGCCGAAGCCGAACCACCAGCCGACCCCCGCGGCCGCCACGAGACGGGTCTTGAGATCGCCACGGCACCCGTCGAGGAGCAGCACGAGGACCGGAAAGCTGAGCGCCAGCACTGGCCACAGATCGAAGGGCGGCATGGCGAGGGCGCCGACCGCCCCCGCCGTCCACGCGACGAAGCGCCGGCGCCAGCCGGTGAGGAAGCGCAGCATCAGGATGCGCCCGCGCCACGACAGGCCTGTCGTGGGCACGCCGCGGCGGGGGGCGACCTTGGAGGGAAAAGTCACGCGGAAGGTCAGGCGTCGGACGCAGCGTGCCCGGCGGCGGAGCCGTCGAGATCCCGGGGCGGGATGATGCGCAGCTTTTTCAGCCTGCGGGGATCGGCGTCCACCACGTCCACGTCGAAGCCACCCGGCAGGGAAATCACCTCGCCGGCCTTGGGCACGCGGGAGGCGATGCGCACCACGAGGCCGCCGACGCTGTCCACCTCCTCCATCGCCTCTTCCGAAGCGAACCCGGTGCCGAGCACTTCCACCGCGGCCTCCAGCGGCGTACGGGCATCGGCGAGATAGCTGCCGTCGGGCTGGCGTGTGAGCAGCGTCTCAGCCGCCTCGTCGTGCTCGTCCTCGATCTCGCCGACGATCTCCTCCACCACGTCCTCGATGGAGACGAGGCCGTCGGTGCCGCCATATTCGTCGATGACGAGGGCGAGGTGGGTGCGCGCCGCCTGCATGGAGACGAGCAGGTCCACCGCCGGCATGGAGGGCGGCACATAGAGGATGCGGCGGATGAGGCCGGCGGTCTCCAGGGTCGCGTCGAGATTGACCTTGCCGAGGTCGATCTTACCCGATTCCGAGGCGAGGTCGCCGGCGAGGAAGGCGATGAGGTCGCGGATGTGGACCATGCCGACGGGGTCATCCAGCGTGTCGTCGTAGACGACGAGCCGGGAATGGCCGACGGTCACGAACAGCTTCAGCAGCTCGCCCAGCGGCGCGTCCTTGCGCACGGCGACGATCTCGGCGCGGGGCACCATGATGTCGCCGATGCCCACCTCCCGCAGGTGCAGGATGTTGCGCAGCATCTTGCGCTCGGATGGGGTGAACTCCCCCTCCTCCTCGGGTGTCTCCGCCGCGGCGAGCACCTCCACGAGGTCGGTGCGCAGGGAGCCGTGCGGGCGGAACGTGCCGAGGAGGGCACGCAATCGATCGAGAAAACTTTGCGGCTCCGAAGAGCTGGTCTCGGTCGGCTGGTCGATGTTGGACATGGTCGTTATCAAGCCGCCTGCACGTCAGTCCTGGGGCAGGCCATAGGGATCGGCGATCCCAAGGCCCGCGAGGATGTCGCGCTCAAGCGCCTCCATTTCCTCTGCTTCGTTGTCTTCGAGATGGTCGTAGCCCATGAGATGCAACGTTCCGTGCACCACCAGATGGGCGAGATGGTCGGCCGGCGCCTTGCCCTCCGTCTCGGCCTCGCGGCTGAGCGTTTCCAGCGCGACGATGATGTCGCCGAGGGGCTGGGGGGCGTCGATGTCGTCCGGCAGGTCCGGCTGGGGGAAGGACAGGACGTTGGTCGCCTTGTCCATGTCCCGCCAGTCGCGGTTGAGCACGCGGATGCGCGCGTCGTCGGTGAGGGTGATGGCCACCTCGCACGGCTCGGGCACGTCCTCGGCGCAGGCAGCCAGCGCCGCCCGGCAGGCCCGGATGGCCACGGCCTCGGCATCCGCGATGACGGACCAGCCTTCGGCCTCCACGGCGACGTCGATATCCGCGTCGATCTCGGGAGCCTGCGGAAGCGGGGCGGGCGCGGCCATCGCTCAGCTCCCCGCCTTGCCGGCGAGGCGGGCGGAGGCGGCCTCGATCTTGGCCGCGTCGAGCTTTTCGTAGGCCGAGACGATGCGTTGCACCAGTTCGTGGCGCACCACGTCCTCGGCCTTGAAATGGCAGATGCCGACGCCCTCGACGCCCTCCAGCAGCCGCACCGCCTCGGCGAGACCGGAGATCTGCCCGCCGGGCAGGTCGGTCTGGCTCGGGTCGCCGGTGACGATCATGTGGGAGTTCTCGCCGAGGCGCGTGAGGAACATCTTCATCTGCATGGACGTGGCGTTCTGCGCCTCGTCCAGGATCACTGCGGCGTTGGAGAGGGTACGCCCGCGCATGAAGGCGAGCGGGGCGATCTCGATCTCGCCGGACTGCAGGGCCCGCTCCACGAACGGGCGGTCCATCAGGTCGTAGAGCGCGTCGTAGATGGGCCGCAGATAGGGATCGACCTTTTCCTTCATGTCGCCGGGCAGGAAGCCGAGGCGCTCGCCGGCCTCAACGGCCGGGCGGGAGAGGATGATCTTGTCCACCATCCGCCGTTCCAGCAGATGGACGGCGTAGGCGACCGCGATCCAGGTCTTGCCGGTGCCGGCGGGGCCGTTGCCGAACACGAGGGTGTGCCGCTTCAGCGCGCGGATATAGGCATCCTGCGCGGCGGTGCGGGCGCGTACCGGGCGGCGGCGCAGATGGATCTCGTCGAACGACTGGCGCTGCTCGGCCGGGTCGAAATCGAACAGGGAGCCCTGCGAGGTGACCTCGCGGATGGCGCCGTCCACGTCGCCCTGGCTGATGTCGCGGCCCTTGCGCAGCGCCTCGTAGAGGTGCTCCAGCACGGCGCGGGCCTGCTCGCAGGCATCGCGCTCGCCTTCCAGCGTCACGTGATTGCCGCGCGAATCCGCCTTCACCCCCAGCTTGCGCTCGATGAGGGCGAGGTTGCGGCCGTAATGGCCGAACAGCTGGGTGGCGAGCCGGTTGTCGTCGAAGGCCAGCACCACATGGGCCGCCGGAGGCTCGTCCGGATCGGCCCACGGGGCCGTGACCGCCGCGCGGGCGGGACCGGGGGAAGCCTGCGGCGCTGCGGCCGCCAGGGGACGATCACGGTTGTCGCTGCCGGATCTGCGCAAGCTCAGGCCTCCATGGCCGCAAGCGGCCGGGACAAAGCGGGGGAAAGGGGCGTCTCGGCCGGAACGCCGGCAAGGCTGTTCGGGCCGACATCGGTGATGGTGACGGTGAGCAGCTCGCCGATGCCGGCGGGCGGATCGTTCACCACCACGCTCTGGAGATAAGGCGAGCGGCCGATGAGCTGGCCCGGCTGCCGGCCGGCCTTTTCCAGCAGGATGTCGAAGGTGCGGCCACGACAGGCGGCGTCGAAGGCCGTCTTTGAGGCTTCGAGCAGGCGATGCAGCTCCGCGAGGCGCTCGGCCATCACCTCCTCCGGCACCTGTCCCTCGTGCTCGGCGGCGGGGGTACCGGGGCGCGCGCTGTACTTGAAGGAATAGGCACTGGCGAAGCCGACCTCGCGCACCAGATCGAGCGTGTCCTCGAAGTCGCGGTCCGTCTCGCCGGGGAAGCCGACGATGAAGTCGGAAGAGAGGGCGAGGTCCGGCCGCGCGGTGCGCATCTTCTCGATGAGCGAGAGGAACAGCTCGCGGCCGTGCTTGCGGTTCATGGCCGCGAGGATGCGGTCGGAGCCGGACTGCACCGGCAGGTGCAGATAGGGCATCAGCTGCGGCAGGTCGCGGTGGGCGGCGATGAGGTCTTCGCCCATGTCGCGCGGATGGGAGGTGGTGTAGCGCAGGCGCGCCAGCCCCTCCATCTCAGCGAGCCGCTCCATCAGCCGGGCGAGGCTCCAGACCTTGCCGTCCGGCCCCTCGCCATGGAAGGCGTTGACGTTCTGGCCGATGAGGGTGATCTCGCGCACGCCCTGGTCGAGGAGGCGGGCGGCCTCGTCGAGGATCTTCGTGACCGGGCGGGAGACTTCGGCGCCGCGGGTGTAGGGCACCACGCAGAAGGTGCAGAACTTATCGCAGCCCTCCTGCACCGTCACGAACGCCGCCGGACCGCGCGAGCGCGTGGCGGCGCGGGTGGGCGCGGGCAGGTGGTCGAACTTGTCGTCTGCGGGAAATTCGGTGTCCACCACCCGCTTGCCGGTCTTCGCCTCGGCGAGCAGCTCGGGCAGGCGATGGTAGCTCTGGGGGCCGACCACCACGTCCACCACCGGCGCGCGGCGCATGATTTCCGCGCCCTCGGCCTGGGCGACGCAGCCGGCGACGGCGATCATGGTGTCGGAGCCGGCTTCCTGCTTCTGCTTCCTCAGGCGCCCGAGTTCGGAATAGACCTTCTCGGCGGCCTTCTCGCGGATATGGCAGGTGTTGAGGATCACAAGGTCGGCCTCGGCCGGGTCCTGCGTCTCCACATATCCCTCGCGTGCCAGCGTGTCCGCCATACGATGGGAATCGTAGACGTTCATCTGGCAGCCGAAGGACTTCACATAAAGCTTGCGGGGCTCGTGCATGTCGCCTGTTCTGTCGCCGTCGATCTTCGCGTGTGGGCGCGACGCGATCGTGACGCCAGCTCTTGTCGCCCCCTTGATGGTTCCGTGAGGCTTTGATCCTACCGGCAAACCGGGCCGATGGAAATGGGCGGCGGGTCTTAGTCGGCTGATGCGGCTGCCCTCCACTCGGCGAGGACCGCTGGATCGGTCTCCACAGGTACCCGTCGCGTGGCCTGCCGTGTGACCGCTGCGGCATCCGAAAGCCGCCCCAACGCCCACACCGCAGCACCTCTAACCAGGGCGGATTCATCCGCCAGCCGCGCCTCTACCTGCGGCAGCAGGTCGGCATCTCCCGAATTGCCGATGGCGATCAGCACGTTGCGCACGAAGCGGTCGCGGCCGATCCGTTTGATCGGGCTTTTGGGGAAGCGGGCGCGGAAGGCGGCGTCGTCCAGCGCTACCAGCTCGGCAAGCGGCGGGGCGTCGTTCTCAGCGCGGGCGGCGAGCTTCGCCTCCTGGCCCATTTGCGCGAACTTGTTCCAGGGGCAGGCGGCGAGGCAGTCGTCGCAGCCATAGATGCGGTTGCCCATGAGCGGGCGCAGCTCGGCCGGGATCGGCCCCTTGTGCTCGATGGTGAGGTAGGAGATGCAGCGCCGCGCATCGATGACGTAGGGCGCGGGAAACGCTGCGGTCGGGCAGGCGTCGAGACAGGCGCGGCAAGAGCCGCAATGGTCCTTCTCCGGCGCGTCGGGCTGAAGCTCCAGCGTGGTGGCGATGGCGCCGAGGAACAACCAGGAGCCGAATTCCCGCGAGACCAGATTGGTGTGCCGCCCCTGCCAGCCCAGCCCGGCGGCGGCGGCGAGCGGCTTTTCCATGAGCGGTGCGGTATCCACGAACACCTTCACGTCTGATGTGACACCGCGCCGTCCGGCCTCCGCCAGCAGCGCGCGGGCGACGCGCTTGAGCTTCGGCTTGATGATGTCGTGATAGTCCTCGGCCCGGGCATAGACCGAGATGGCGCCGGCGCTCTTCTGCGCGAGCACCGCGCGGGGGTCTTCGGCGGGACCGTAATTGAGGCCGAGCAGGATGACGCTGCGCATGTCCGGCCACAGCGTCAGGGGATCGGCGCGGCGGTCCAGCGTCTCGGCCATCCAGCCCATGTCGCCGTATGCGCCGTCCGCGACCCAGGCACGGAGCTTCTCTCCGGCGGGCCGGGCGGCCTCGGGCCGGGCGATGCCCACGGCATCGAACCCTTCCTCACGGCCGAGGCGGCGGACGATCTCCTCCAGCCCGCCCGCGTCGGTCAGAAATCGAGGTCCGCGTATGTCTTGGAGGGGGGCATCCCCGGGATGCTCTCGGTGAGCAGGGCGCGGAAGGTCGGGCGCGACTTGATCCTCGCGTACCAGTCCCTCGCGTGCTCGTCCTCGTCCCACGGTACATCGCCCAGATAGTCGGCCACCGAGAGATGCGCGGCGGCGGCAAGGTCGGCCTGGCTCAGCTTCTCGCCGGCGAGCCATTTGCGCGCCTTGGCCAGCCAGCCGATGTACTTCAGATGATAGCGCAGATTGGCACGCGCCATACGCAGCGAGGTCGCATCCGGCGAACCGCCGCCTTGCTCGCGCGTCATGTAGCGCTTGTGGATGCGCTCGCGCACCAGCGGCTCGGTCGATTCGACATACATCTTCTCGTTGAACCACTGGGTCAGCCGGCGCACCTCCACGCGGCCGGCGGGGTCCTCCGGAAGAAGCCGGTGGGTGCCGAGGGCGAGGCCCCGGGTTTCATCGAGATATTCGGCGATGATGAAGGCGCCCGGCACCGAGGCCGCCATCTCCTCCACGATCACCGGCGTCTCGCCCGACGGATTGAGCGCGAGGAATCCCGGCCGTCGCTCCCACACGCGCTCCTCCACCAGCTCCGGCTCCAGGCCGTACTCGGCGAGCAGCAGGCGGACGAATCGGGAATGTGGGCAGAAGGGATGATGATGCAGGTACATGGGCCGATTTCGCCGGGGGTCGAAGGGAGGGGGCGAGGCACCCGGCGTGTCCTATGATTAGAAGCCGAACCTTTCCGATTGGTTCCTCCCTGCTGCAGCGCGTGCCGACGCCCTGTCGCTGTCGCATTTCGCATTTCGATCATGGTGAGCGGATCGTTAACGACGCGGTGCAGGCAGCAATCCCTTGCCCTGAGGTTATTTGCCAGGCTGTTGCGACGCGGCCACAGCTTGGCCTGAAAAGCGCCGGCGGCCTCGGCCCTCCCCTTCCGTTGCGGCGCACCACGTTGCACCCGCGAAGGCAAGCGGAGAGGATGGCGCCCGTCTTGTTCCCGCCTCCCGGATTTTCTCACCCATGACTCTCGGCGACATGCTCGAAGCGCTCGTTCTCGGCCTGCTGGAAGGGCTGACGGAATTCATCCCCGTCTCTTCCACCGCCCACATCCTGCTGGCGGGGCATTTCCTCGGCTTCGAGAGCAATGGCCACACTTTCGAGGTGCTGATCCAGCTCGGCGCGGTGCTTGCCATCCTCACCGTCTATTTCCAGCGCTTCCTGCGCGTCGCCCAGCAGCTGCCCACAAATCCGGGGGCGCGGCGCTTCGTCATCGGCGTCCTCATCGCCTTCCTGCCGGCGGCCGTGATCGGCGCGGCGGCGCACGGCTTCATCAAGAGCGTGCTGTTCGAGACGCCGGTGCTGATCTGCGGCACGCTGATCTTCGGCGGCATCATCCTCCTGTTCATCGACAAGGTGGTGCCGGCGCCGCGCTACAACAACGCCATGGGCCTGCCCTGGCACATCGCGCTCATCATCGGCTTCTTCCAGTGCCTGGCCATGATCCCGGGCATGTCGCGCTCCGGCTCGACCATCG
Source organism: Xanthobacter sp. (assembly GCF_041911315.1). NCBI lineage: Bacteria > Pseudomonadati > Pseudomonadota > Alphaproteobacteria > Hyphomicrobiales > Xanthobacteraceae > Xanthobacter > Xanthobacter sp. The sequence continues at coordinate 35,578 of NZ_JAYRPE010000093.1, forward strand.
TCGGCGCCATGCTGATGGGTGTGGACAAGCGGGCGGCGGCGGAATTCTCGTTCTTCCTCGCCTTGCCCACCATGTTCGGCGCGTTCGCCTACGACCTCTACAAGAACCGCGGCAACCTCTCGATGGACGATGGCCTGCTCATCGTCATCGGCTTCGTGGCGGCGTTCTGCGCGGCGGTGGTGGTGGTGAAGTCGCTGCTCGACTTCGTGTCGAAGCACGGCTATGCGCCATTCGGCTGGTGGCGCATCGCGGTGGGCATCGCCGGCCTCATCGGCCTCGCGCTGGTCGGCTGAGGCGGCCTCAGAAGTCGGTGGCGATGCCGCCGACTTCCCAGTCGCCGTAACGCACGGGCTCCGGGCCGTCGCGGCCGTTGATCTCCTTCGGCCGGTCCTTCTGCGCGGCGTCGATGGCCGCACGACGGGCCTCGGCCTCCGCCAGCGCGCGCTTGGCTGCCTCGCTCAGGGGCTTGCGCGGCTCCGTCTTGTCCTCGTCCATGGTCCCGTCTCCAAACACGGCGCAAGGCATCCTTCCGGTTGAGGATCGGCCTACCTCACCCGTTCGCAACCTTGCACCCACCGCGGAAAGCATGCTAGCAGCGCCGCGCTTTCCGGTCGTGCCCGCGGGGCCGACCCAACACCCCACGGATGGAGATGCGCATGGCCTCGCAGAATGGCGGCCCCAACCCGAATGCGGCGCCGTCGCTGAATGTGCTCGCGCAATATATCAAGGATTTCTCCTTCGAGAATCCCAATGCGCCGCGCTCCCTCGCCGCTCCTCCGAGCCAGCCCGACGTCAACATCCAGATCCACGTCAACGCCAAGCCGGGCGGCAATGGCGAGTTTGAGGTCGAGCTGAAGATCGACGGCGGCGCCAGCATCGAAGGCAACACCCTGTTCGCCTTCGAGCTGGTCTATGCCGGCGTGTTCCGCATCCTCAACATTCCGGAGCAGAGCCTGCAGCCGGTGGTGCTCATCGAGTGCCCGCGCCTGCTCTTCCCGTTCGCCCGCCAGATCATCGCCGACGCGGTGCGCAACGGCGGCTTCCCGCCCCTGATGATCGATCCGGTCGACTTCGCCGCGCTCTACCAGCAGCGTCTGCAGGCGGAAGCCGAGCGCCTCCAGGCCGGCCAGGCCTGAGCCTCGCCCTGACCTGATCTTCGACAGAGCCCGCCGCCGCAGCGCCAGACGCCTGCGGCGGCGGGCTTTTTCGTGCGGTCCTTTTCCTTTTGCCCGCGCCCGTCATTGTGGCAGGCTCCGCCGCGCCGGAGCGGCGCCAGTGGTGGCGCCGCGGGGGCGCGGGAGGCATTCCGGGCGCGGCGATGCGATCCATCCGTTTCAAGCTGGCCGCGCTGGCGGGCGCCACAGCGATTCTCGCGGTGCTTGCGGGCTTCAGCGTGCTGATCGCCCTGCGCGCCGTGGACGGGGCGCTGGAGGCGGCGGTGTCGGCCCAGCAGCGGCTCGATGTGCTGACCGAGATTTCCGCCCGCCTCTCCGAGTACGGCCTTGCCGCCATTGCCGCCACCGAAAGCCCCACCGCGGGCGCCGGCCGGCTTGAGGATGCGCGTTCGCGCGTTTCGGCCCTGCTCGAAGCTTCGACCGTGAAGGCGGTCCAGGCGGCGCCCGACGCGTCGAGCGGCCTCAGGCCGCAGGAACGCCTGCTGGCCCGTCTCAGGGCGGATTTCATTTCCCTCGACCGGCAGATCACCGCCGCGACCCGCGATCCGGATACCGTGCGTCGGGGCGACCGAGTGCGCGGCTCCCTCAACGCCTTCGCCGCCTCGGCCGGTCCGACGCTCTCCCTGCTGGTGGAAAGCGAGCGGCGCGGTGTCACGGCTGCGCGGGAGGAGGCGGTGGCGCTGGCGGATCGGCTGCGGATCGGCGCGGTGGCCATTGCGCTGGCGGTGTTCGCCGCGGCGCTGGTGCTGTATCGCGCGCTGGCCCAGCCGTTGCTCGGCCGGCTCAAGGAGATCGACCGCGCGGCCGCCGCCATCGGCCGCGGCGATCTCTCCGCCCGCCTCGCCATCGGCCAGCGGGACGAGCTGGGCGTGCTGATGGCCCGCTTCAACCGCATGGCCGCCCTCCTGGCGCGCCGCGAGCGAAAGGTGGCGCAGGACCGGGCGGGACTGGAGAAGACGGTGGCGGACCGCACCGCGGACCTCACCGAGGCAAACGCCCGTCTTGGCGCCATCGATGCGTCCCGGCGCCGCTTCTTCACCGATGTGAGCCACGAATTGCGCACGCCGCTCACCGTCATCATCGGCGAATGCGACGTGACCCAGCGGGCGCCGGCCATCCCGGAATCGGTGAGCCGCGCGGTGCTCACCACCATCCGCAAGCGCGCCGGCATGCTCCACCGCCGGGTGGAGGATCTGCTGCGGGTCGCCCGTTCCGAGAGCGGCGAGATCGAGCTGGTATTCCAGGACACCCCCCTCGCGCCCCTTCTGGCCGATGCCGTGGCGGGGCTGGAGCCGGTGGCGCGGCGACAGGGCGTCGCGCTGGTGCTTCACGCACCGGAGCCGGGCCTCGTCGTGCATGCGGATCGCGAATGGCTCCGGCAGGTGGTGGAAGGCCTGATCGACAACGCCCTGCGTCACGGTCGCCCCCTCACCCGCGTCACCGTTTCGGTCGGGCACGGGGCCGATGCGGAGGGGCATGCGGTCGACATCATCAGCATCACGGACGATGGATGCGGCATTCCGCCCGAGGCCCGAGCCCGATTGTTCGAGCGTTTCGCACGCGGCGGCCGGCTCGGCGATGCCTCGGGCTTCGGCCTGGGGCTGGCGCTCGCCGATTGGGTGGTGACGCGGCACGGCGGACGTATCACACTGGAGGACGGCGAGGCGGGAGGCACCCGGGTGGTGATCGCATTGCCGCAGGCCGCAGCGGCCGGGGCGAGCGAACCCGCGGCAGAGCCCGGCCCCGCGATCTGACCGGCAACCCAACGCCGGCATTTCCGACAGGCCCTGCGGGCCGCGACGCGGTCCGGGACAGCCCGAACGGGCACAGGAGGAACCATGAACATCCTGGTGGTGGAAGACGACAGCGACATCGGCGCCATGCTGAGCCGCGGCCTCTCCGCCGAGGGGTTCGACGTGACCGTCGTGGGACGGGCCGACGAGGCCCTCGAGACGGCGCGCCAGTACAATCCCTGCGCCGTGGTGCTCGACATGATGCTGCCGGACGGCTCCGGCATCGACGTGTGCCGGGCGCTGCGCGGCGCCGGCCATTCCGGCCCCATCCTGTTCCTCAGCGCCAAGGACGAGGTACACGATCGCGCGGAAGGCCTCGGCGCCGGGGCGGACGACTACATCGTCAAGCCGTTCGTCTTCGGCGAGCTGGTGGCGCGGCTGCGCACCCATCTTCTGCATCGCCTCGGCGAAAGCCATTCCGACCGCGTCATGGCAGGGCGGCTGGTGCTCGACCCCTCCACCCGCACCGCGAAGTTCGGCGAGGTGCATGTGCGGCTCACCGAGCGCGAGGCCGATCTCCTGGCCCTGCTCATGGCCAGCCCGAATCGTCCCATCGCCCGGGGCGAGATCTTCGACCGGCTCTGGGCCAGCCAGGGCGGCGCCTCGCTCAACGTGGTGGACGTCTATGTGGGCTACCTGCGCACCAAGCTCGCGCCGGTGGGGCGCGCCGGCGGCCCCCAGGTGGCGACCGTGCGGGGGCGCGGCTTCATGCTCGACCTCTCCGCACCGTCAGCTCATTGATGAGCTCTAGAAGTATTGCAATGCAGCAAAAGATTTCACTTGCGGGAACCGATTCGGCTGCCAATATTTGACTCCGTTGTAGCGAAAAACCTCGTTACTTCAATTTCTTATGATCTTCTTATGAAGGTCATGAGAGAACTCAGGAGGAAAGCATCATGCGCTGGAACAAGCCTCAGGTTTGCGAAGTCTGCGTCGGCATGGAAGTCACCGCTTACCTGCCGGCCGATTTCTGATCGACGGAGGTCGGGAGCCGCGAACGATTGGCAGGAGCGTCCGTCGCATCATGCAGGTGATCGTTCTCGGTTCAGCGGCCGGCGGCGGCGTTCCCCAGTGGAACTGCCGCTGTCCGGTGTGCCAACTGGCTTGGAAGGGTGATCCACGGGTCACGCCCCGAACCCAGTCGAGCATCGCCGTCTCGGAGGACGGCGCCTCGTGGGTACTCCTCAACGCTTCGCCCGATCTTCGGGCCCAGATCGCCGCGACCCGGGCACTTCAGCCCCGGGTGGATGGCCGCGACAGCCCCATTCGCGCCGTCGTCCTCACCAATGGTGACGTGGACCACATAGCCGGTTTGCTGACGCTGCGAGAGCAGCAGGCGTTCGAGGTGTACGGCACGGCCGACACGCTCGCGCTGATCGAACAGAATCAGGTCTTCGACGTGGTTTCCAAGGCGCTGGTGCGCCGGGAGCCGGTTTCGTTCGAAGTCCCGTTCTCGCCGGTTCCGGGGCTGACCATGGAATTCTTCACCGTGCCCGGCAAGGTGCCGCTCTGGCGCGAGGATGCCTCCCTCGTCATCGGCGAGGAATCAGGCTCGACGGTGGGCGTGACGATCACCTCGGCCGGCAGCCGCCTCGTCTACGTGCCCGGCTGCGCTGCCGTGACGGACGCGCTGCGTCAGCGCATCTCCGGCGCCGACCTGCTGTTCTTCGATGGCACGCTCTACCGCGACGACGAGATGATCGCGGCCGGGATCGGCACCAAGACGGGCGCCCGCATGGGGCACCTGTCCATGTCCGGCGCGGACGGCACGGTGGCGCTGCTCGCCGACCTGCCGGTGGCGCGCCGGGTGTTCATCCATATCAACAACACCAATCCCGCGCTGATCGATGGCTCCGAGGAGCACCGCGCCGTGGAAGCGGCTGGCTGGACGGTCGCCCGGGACGGAATGGAGTTCTCCCTATGAGCGCGCAAGCCGCCGTCCGGGTGCTGGCCGAGGCCGCTGACCTTCCCACCGATTTCCCTGCCCTGCCCTCGCCGCAGGAGCCCCTGTCGCCGGAGGGGCTGGAGGCCGCGCTGCGCGCCGTGGGCGCGACGCGCTATCACAACCTCCACCCCTTCCATAAGCTGCTGCATTCCGGCCGGCTGAACCGGGATCAGGTGCGCGCCTGGGCGCTCAACCGCTACTGCTACCAGTCCGCCATCCCCCGCAAGGATGCGGCCTTGATGGCGCGCTGCGACGACCGCGAGCTGCGCCGGGAGTGGCTGCACCGCATCACCGACCACGACGGTTTCGGCGAGGATTCGGGCGGCATCGAGCGCTGGCTGGTGCTCACCGACGGCCTCGGCCTCGACCGGGCCTACGTCGTCTCGAAAGAAGGCGCCCTGCCCGCCACCAAGTTCGCGGTGGAGGCCTATGTGCGCTTCGTCGCCGAGAATACGCTGCTGGAGGCGGTGGCTTCTTCCCTCACCGAGCTGTTCGCGCCGGGCATCCATGCCGAGCGCATCTCCGGCATGCTGGAGCACTACGACTTCATCAACGAGAAAGTCGTCGCCTATTTCCGCCGCCGCCTCGACCAGGCGCCGAAGGATGCCGATTTCGCCCTCGACTATGTGAAGCAGCACGCCCGCACGGCCGCCGAGCAGCGCGCCGTCATCCGCGCCCTCACCTTCAAGACCGAGGTGCTGTGGGCGCAGCTCGACGCGCTCTATCTCGCCTATGTGGCGCCGGGCTGGCCCGCGCCGGGTGCCTGGCGACCGGGCGTCGCCATCGTCGGGGAATGAGATGCGCGCCGAGGAAACCGACGTCCCGCGCCTGCCGCGGGGCGTGAAGCTCAAATACGATCAGGTGCGCGCCCGCCATGTGCTTCTGGCGCCGGAGCGGGCGTTCGACATCGACGAGACCGCCGCCGCCGTGCTGGAGCTGGTGGACGGAAAGCGCACCTGCGCCGAGATCGTGGACGCCCTCGCCGCCCGTTACGACGAGAAGCGCGAGGTCATCGCCGATGACGTCAAGGATATGATCGGCGGCCTGATCGCGCGCCGGGTGATCGAGACATGAGCGAAACCGTGGCCGAGATGGAGACGAGGCAGCCCCCGCAGCCCGTGGCGGCGCCTCCGGTCGGCCATCCCATCGGCATCCTCGCCGAGCTGACCCATCGCTGCCCGCTCCGCTGCCCCTATTGCTCGAATCCGCTGGAGCTGGAGCGCCGCGAGGCGGAGCTCGACACCGCCACCTGGAAGCGGGTGCTGAGCGAGTCCGCCGCGCTGGGCATTCTCCATGTCCATCTCTCCGGCGGCGAACCGACCGCCCGCCCGGACCTCGTGGAGCTGACCGCCCATTGCGCCGCCGAGGGGCTCTACACCAATCTCATCACCTCCGGCATCGGCCGTGCCTCCGGCATGATCGACGCGCTGTCGGAGGCCGGGCTCGACCACGTGCAGCTCTCCGTGCAGGGCGCGAGTGCCGAGACCGGGGATCGCATCGGCGGCTACAAGGGCGGCCATGCGGCGAAGCTGGAATTTGCCCGGAAGGTCACGGACCTCGGCCTGCCGCTGACGCTCAATGCCGTCATCCATCGCGGCAACATCCACGAGGTGGAGGACATCATTGCCCTCGCCGTGGCGCTGAAGGCCCGCCGGCTGGAGGTGGCGCACACGCAGTATTATGGCTGGGCCTATGTGAACCGCGCCGCGCTGATGCCCGCCCGTCCCGAGGTGGATCACTCGGTGGCCCTGGTGGAGGAGGCGCGCCGGCGCCTTGAGGGCATCCTCGTCATCGACATGGTGATCCCGGACTATTACGCCCGCTATCCCAAGCCCTGCTCCGGCGGCTGGGGGCGGCGGACGCTGAATGTCACCCCCACCGGCCGGGTGCTGCCCTGCCATGCGGCGGAAAGCATCCCGAACCTCGAATTCTGGTCCGTGCGCGACCGTGCCCTGGGCGACATCTGGCGGTCCTCGCCGGCGTTCAACGCCTTCCGCGGCACCGACTGGATGCGCGAGCCCTGCCGCAGCTGCGACCGGCGCGAGATGGATTTCGGCGGCTGCCGCTGCCAGGCCATGGCGCTGGCCGGCGATGCGGCAGCGACCGACCCGGCCTGCTCGCTCTCGCCCTTCCATGCCCGTGTCGAGGCGCTGGCGACGGAGGAGGCCGCGGCGGTCGCGCCGGACTACATCTATCGCACCATCGGCGGAGCGCCCGGGAAGGCGTCCGAAGGAGCCGCATCGTGAGCCTGCGTCACGCGTTGGGCCTCTGGCTCGTCCTCATGGCCGCCCTGTTCTCGGGCGGCGCCCTCGTCATGCCCCAGGCGGCGAGCGCGGCCGAGGCGCCGGCCGCATCCCAGCCAGCTACCCCGGATGCGGCGACGCTGTTGTTCGAGGCCCCGCAGCTGGCCAACACCAAGGCGGGCCAGACGCTCACCTATAAATATTCCCGCAAGGTGGCCGATCCGGAACTCGGCGCGAGCTTCGAGGATCGCGTGGTGCTGATGATCGCGGCGAGCGCCAGCAGCAGCGGCGACGCCCGCGACGTCAGGGTCGATTTCTTCACGCCCGAGCGCCACCACGCCGCCGGCCCGTTCGAGGGCGTGACGACCAATCCCATGCTGCTCCTGTTCCTGGAGAACCACCTCGGGGACCTTGCCGGTCGGCTCAAGGGCAATCCGCGCTATTTCAAGACCGCCATCCGCACCGCCTTGCGCGACGCAGCCACCGTGACGGCGGCTGATCTCACCGTCGGCGGCCAGACGGTGAAGGGCTGGCGCGTCACGGTGACGCCGTTCAAGGGCGATCCCAATGCCGTGCGGATGCGGGGGCTCGATACCCTCGCCTATACGTTCGAGGTGTCGCCGGACGTGCCGGGCCAGATCGTGCGCATGGACATCAAGGCCGACGCGCCAGGGGGCACCCTGTGGGAGGAGAGCATCGCCTATGATCCGACGAGCCATTGAGGCCGGCGCCCTGCTGCTCGCCCTCGGCGGGGCTGCGGCTGCGGCGACTGCCAGCGACAACGACTACCCCACCTCCGCCCGCGTCGATTACGTGTTCGGCTGCATGGCGGCCAACGGCCAGACCCGGGAGGCCATGGCCCGCTGTTCCTGCTCCGTGGACACCCTCGCCTCGATCCTGCCTTACGATCACTATGTCGCGGCCGAGACGATCCTTTCCATGCGGCAGGGCGTGGGGCAGGCGGCCAATATCTTCCGCAACACGCCCCAATATGACGACACGATTGCAGAACTGCGCCGGGCGCAGGCAGAAGCAGAAATCACCTGCTTTAAGTAGAGCGATTTCGCGTCGCACAAATCATTCTCGCAGGCGCCGCACATGTGACGGGTTTTCGGCCCCGCTTCACTGTGTTAGCTTCCCCGCCAAGAACAGACGCATGGCGCACGGATTTTTCCGAAGCGCACTGCAACGACAAGCGGGCAACCGCCGCGGCGTCTTGATTGGGTCCGTCAATCCCCAAGGCAAAGCCATGGCCAGTTACCGCTTGAGTTCCGTTCTCTCTCCACTTGTCCCACGTTCTGGAGCCGGCTTCGCGCCGCCGCGCGCCCTTTGTCTGCCGGCCTTGCCGCGCGGCCTCTCTTCCGCGCAGGGGTGAGCCTCATGTCATCGGGTGAAACGACCGAAGCCGGTGCTCCCCGCATCGTGCGAGACGTGGTGTGTGGCTTCTGCGGCCTCGGCTGCGACGACATTGAGGTGGCCGTCGCCGGCCGCGTGGTGACACCGCGCAAGGCCTGCGCCGATGCCGCCCGCCTGCTGGCGCGTGGCGATGCGCCTCCGCCCTCGCCACGCATCAATGGCGCGCCGGCCAGCCTCGCCGAGGCGGCCTCCGCCGCGGCCGCCCATCTGAAGGCGGCTCGGTCCTCCGTCTTCTCCGGCCTCGGCGCCGATCTCGAAGGGCTGCGGCGGCTCTACGATATCGCCATGGTGGCGGGGGCGAGCATCGACCATTCCGCCTCGGGCGGCCTGTTCGCCAATCTCGACCGCCTCGCCCGCCGCGGCTGGATCGCCGCGACCCTCGCCGAGGTGCGCAACCGCTGCGACCTGCTGGTGGTGTTCGGCGACGACCCTACCGCGAGCTTCCACCGCCTGTTCGAGCGCATCATGCCGGTGCGTACGGGGGAGGGCGGCGACGCGGCCCCCCTGTTCGCGCCCTCCGGCCGGCGTGTGGTGATGATCGGAGCGCCGTTGTCCGACGCTTCGCGCAAGGTCCTCGCCGGCCACGAGCTGAGCGAGATCCTGCTGCCGCCCGAACAGGTTGCCACCGCCGCCGCGCTGCTGGCGTCGGCCCTGGCGGGACGCGATATCGGTGCCGTGGACGTGCTGCCGGGCACGGCCGGTGCCTCGCTGGCGGAGCTTGACGACCTGCTCCGCGCCGCGCGCTACAGCGTCTTCACCTGGAACGCCGCGACCCTGCCGCAGGCGGATGCCGCCGCAGTCGCCGGCTCGGCCTCGGAGGCCGTGGACCTGCTGTCGCCGACCACCCGCGCGGCGGTGTTGCCGCTGGGCGGCCGCGACAACGTCACCGGCGCGCACCAGCTCGCGCTCTGGCGCTTCGGCTATCCCCTACGCACGGCGATCGGCGTCGGAACAGCGCGCCATGCGCCCGATCTCTACGCCACGGCCGCGGCCCTGAAGGACGGCGACCTGCTGCTCCATGCCAGCGCCTTCCGCCCTGATCCACCGCCCGAATTCAGTGCCGGTCCGGTGATCGCCCTCGCCCATCCCGACACGTCGTTTGCCCGCGAGCCGGACGTGTTCATCCCCGTCGGAACGCCCGGCGTCGATCATCCGGGGCATGTCTTCCGCATGGATTCCGTCGTCTGCCTGCCGCTCCAGGGCCTGCGCCCGGCCGAGCTTCCGAGCCTCGCCGAGGCGGCCTCCGCCATCCTCGCCAATTTCGGGAGGGGCGCATGAGAAAGCGCGTTACCGGGGGGCGGGTGTTCGATCCCGCCAACGGCATCATCGATCAGGTCCGCGACGTGGTGCTTGAAGATGGGCGCATCATCGCCGATCCGGGGCCGGGCGGCAGCGAGGAGGTGGTGAACGCCTCCGGCTGCATCGTGCTCGCCGGCGGCATCGACCTCCACAGCCACATCGCCGGCGGCAAGGTGAACCTCGGCCGCCTCCTCATGAACGAGGACCGGGCGCTGTTCCCCGAGCCGTTCGGCGATTTCTGCGGCTGCGGTGGCGGGCGCGCGGCGCCGACCACCCACGCCACCGGCTGTCGCTATTCGCAGATGGGCTACACGGCGGTGTTCGAGCCCGCGGTCGTGGGCGCCAATGCCCGCCATGCGCATCTCGAGATGGCGGACATCCCGAACATCGACACCGGCGGCTTTCTGGTGCTCGGCAACGACGACTTCCTGCTGCGCCTCATCGCAATGGGCGAAGGCCAGCAGGCGATCAATGACTACGTGGCCTGGATGCTCAAGGCGACCCAGAGCTGCGCCATCAAGATCGTCAATCCCGGCGGCATCAACGCCTTCAAGTTCAACGGCCGCAACCTGGATCTGGACGAGGCCGGCCCGTTCTACGAGCTGACGCCCCGCCGCATCCTCAACACGCTGCAGCGGGCGGTGACGGAGCTGGGCGTGCCCCACCCGATCCACCTGCACGGCTGCAACCTCGGCATTCCCGGCAACGTGAAGACCACGCTCGCCACCATGGGCGCGACGGAGGGCTTCCCCCTCCATCTCACCCACATCCAGTTCCACTCCTATGGAACCGAGGGCGACCGGCACTTCTCCTCCGGCGCGGCCGAGATCGCGGAGGCGGTGAACGCCATGCCGCACATCTCGGTGGACGTGGGGCAGATCATGTTCGGCCAGACCGTGACCGCCTCGGCCGACCTCATGTCCCAGTACCGCAACCACTCCATCGCCGATCCCAAGAAGTGGATCGGCATGGATATCGAGATGGACGCGGCCTGCGGCGTGGTGCCGTTCAACTATCGCGACACGTCCTTCGTGAACGCGCTGCAATGGGCGATCGGTCTGGAGCTGTTCCTCCTCATTGAGGATCCCTGGCGAGTCTATCTCACAACCGACCATCCCAACGGCGGTCCTTTCACTTCCTACCCGCACCTCATCCGCCTGTTGATGGACAAGCCCTTCCGGGACCATCACCTCAGGCAGATTCACAAGGCGGCGCGGTCCCATACCCGGCTCGAAAGCATTTCCCGCGAATACACGCTGGAGGAGATCGCCGTCGTCACCCGCGCCGCGCCGGCCCGCACCCTGGGCCTCAAGGATCGCGGCCATCTCGGCCCCGGCGCGCGGGCGGATGTGGTGCTTTATGAGGATCAGCCGGACCGGGAAGCCATGTTCGCCCACCCGCGCATCGTGATGAAGGACGGCGAGGTGGTGGTGGTGAACGGCGAGATCGTCGCCCTCACCGAGGGGCGCACCTATGCGGTGCATCCCCCCTCCGACCCCTTGATGGACAAGAGGCTGGAGCGCTGGTTCGACGAGGCGGTCGGCCTGAAATCCAGCCATTACCAGATCGCCGACGGGGAGATTCGTGGCGGCCAAGGCCCTGAAATCGTGGAGCTGAAGCCGTGAGCGCACCAGCCCCCCTTCTCATCAACGGCGTCGAAATCCGCGACAGCTTCGCCGAAGCGTTTCCCATGGCGGGAACGCGTCTCATCATCACCGCCGATACGCCGCGCTGGGCGCACACCGCTGCGGCGAGCCTCACCGGGTTTGCCACCTCGGTGATCGGCTGCGGTTGTGAGGCGGCTATCGAACGCGAGATTCCGGCCGAAGAGACCCCGGACGGACGGCCCGGCTATGCCGTGCTCATCTTCGCCATGTCGCTGAAGGACCTGAAGAAGATCGTGCCGCTCCGGGCCGGGCAATGCGTGCTCACCTCGCCCACCTCGGCGCTCTATTCCGGCCTGGAAGGCGGCTCCGCCGTCCCGCTCGGTAAGGCGCTGCGCTATTTCGGCGACGGCCACCAGATGTCGAAAAACCTCGGCGGCAGCAGGATCTGGCGCATTCCCGTGATGGAAGGCGAGTTCGTCTGCGACGAGATCGTCGGCTCCACGACGGCGGCGGTGGGCGGCGGCAATTTCCTCATCCTCGCCCGCTCGCGCCCGGCGGCGCTGGCGGCGGCGGAGGCGGCGGTGGCGGCCATGGGGCAGGTGCGGGGGGCCATCATGCCCTTCCCGGGCGGGGTGGTGCGGTCCGGCTCCAAGGTCGGCTCCAAATATGCCGGCCTGATCGCCTCCTCCAATGACGCTTACTGCCCGACGCTGCGGGGCATCGCCAAGACTGCTTTGCCGGCTGAAGTCGAGAGCGTGCTGGAAATCGTCATCGACGGACTCAGTGAGGGCGAGGTGGCGGACAGCATGCGCGCGGGCATCACGGCGGTGTGCGGCCTTGGCGCCGCGGGCGGCGTGGTGGCAGTGGATGCCGGCAATTACGGCGGCAACCTCGGGCCCTTCCATTTCAAGCTGCATCAATTGATGGCGCAGGAGGCGGGACGATGAGTGGCTTCCGCCTGACATTGAAGGCCCCGCTCACCGCGCGGGTTGATGCATCGGGCCTTCTGCCTGCTGCATTTGCAGGTGCGAACGCAGCCGAGGTCGCCGCACGCACGGTTCCCTTCGGCACGGGCGTCGCTCTGGTCGGGGACCTGTTTGAAGTCGCCGCCAGCGAAGGCGATGCGCTGGTTCTTTCCGGCGACCCCCGGCTCGACCATGTGGGCGCGGGCCTTGCCGCAGGTGAGATCCGCGTGGAGGGCAGCGTCGGCGCGGCCGCCGGGTCGGGCATGAGCGGTGGGCGTCTGGTGATCTCCGGCGACGCCGGCGACGGCCTGGCGGCTGGCCTAACCGGCGGACGGATCGAGGTTTTCGGCAATGCCGGCAAGAATGTCGGCGGTCCGAGGCCGGGTGAGCGGCAGGGCATGCGCGGCGGTGTCGTCTCCATTGCCGGCCGGGTGGGGGATGGCCTCGGCGCGCGGTTGCGCGGTGGCCTGATCCTGGTGGCCGGCGATGCCGGGGCGGGTGCGGCGGATGGTCTGTTAGCCGGCACACTTGCTGTGGCGGGTCGGCTCGGTCCCGGCGCCGGACGTGGCATGAAGCGCGGCTCCATCCTCGTTTCCTCGGCGCCGGAGGCTCTGGCCCCTGGCTTTGCCGAGGCGGGACCGCAGGATTTCGTGGCCTTGAGGCTGCTGGCGCGGCGCGTGCCGGAGCTGGCCGCGCTGTTCGGAGGAGAACTGTCCGGCCGGGCTGTGCGCCTTGTCGGCAACCGGTTGGCCGGCGGGGAAGGCGAAATTCTCGTCCTGAGCTGAGCCGGCGAAATATCAGATCAAGAAACCAGAAGAGGAACGCCCCGATGCGCACATTGTTCGTTTCCGCTCTCCTCCTCGCCGCCGCCACCGGCTCGGCCTATGCCGATCCGGACGTGGCCAAGGGCGAGACCGTTTTCAAGAAATGCATGGCCTGCCATGCCATTGGCCCGGATGCCAAGGTGAAGGTCGGCCCGCCGCTGAACGGCATCGTCGGCGCCAAGTGGGGGCATTTCGAGGGCTACGCCTATTCCCAGGATATCAAGGACGGCGCCGCCGCCGGCAAGGTCTGGGACGTGGCCACCCTCAACGACTATATCGAGAACCCCAAGCATCTGGCACCGAAGGGGAAAATGGCCTTCGCGGGGGTCAAGAGCGAGTCGGAGCGGGCGGACCTCATCGCCTTCCTCGCCCAGTTCAAGCCCGACGGCAGCAAGTGACGCTATAGCCGGCTAATTGAATGCGAGACGCGCCACGGCCACGGCCGGGGCGCAGTCGGCCGCTAGGCCCGCGAGGCGGGTGTCGCCGGCGAGCAGCAGTCCGGCATGACGGTAGGGGCGCCCCGTTCGTTGCGCCAGCCGCCCCACCAGGAAACGACCCACACCGGCCCCGATCAGAGGGGCATCGGGCGCGACACCTCCGGCGGACGAGACCTGGGCCAGGGCCATGTGGAGGCGGTGCATCTGCACCTCCGCCGCCGCCGCCGCGAGGGCCTTTGCTTCCTCCATGGTTGAGGGGCCGAGATCGCGCCCCACCATCCGCAAAAGCCGGCGGGCACTGGCGTCGCACGTCTTGTCGCCGCCATCGGCGGCGGGGTGGAGGTCGGCCCCATCGGGCAATTCGCCGGTCAGCCGATGCACGTCGGCCGTGGTGGCAAAATACTCCGCCATGAGGGGAACGAGCCGCCCGCGAAACGGCAGGGCCTGCGCCAGCGCCATCACCGGTGTGCGGGCCGCGCCGGTATAGACCAGCTCCCCGGTCTCCAGCCGCGCGGCATCCGAATAGCCGCGAAAGCAAAGTTGCGAGCCGGCAAAGGGAATGAGATCGGTGGTGGTCGAGCCGATGTCCGCGAGGATGCCATCGCCCGCAATGGCGGCCAGCGCCGCGGCGGTGGCGTGCCAGTTGGCTGAAGCGATGTCGGTGGTATTCAGATGAGCTTCCGAGAGACTGACAAAGCCGGCTCTGCCCGCATAAATGCGGGTGTCAGGCCCCAGTAACCCCCCCAGTTCGGTGGCAATATCGATGACGCCAGTTGCCCTGTCAGGCCACAGGTCGACAAGTTCGCCCGTCATCGTCACCACGGAGCGACCCGACGTGGGGGGCATGGTCGCCATCGCCTCCCGCAGTCGGTCGAGACCCTGCCAGAGGGCACAGGGCGCCAGGTGGATGGATACCAGCGCGCCGTCCGGTCCCAGGACTGCCCGCTTGAGATGGGCGCCGCCCACGTCCCAGCCGATCAGGAGGTCGCTCATGCCAGGGCCAGCTCCACGGGCGCGGGATGAAGGGGCGCCTCGCCGGCCCCTGCCGCAAGGGCGGGGAGGAGGGTGGCCGGGTTGCGGCCCAGCGCCTGCCGGAGGCCGGCATAGGCAGTGGTGAGGCGGGGATTGATCTCCACCACCACCGGTCCCGCCGCGGTCAGGATGATGTCGATGCCGATGAAGCCGTCGAGGCCCGGGCAGGCGGCGACCACCTCCCGCGCCAGGGACGCCAGCCGGCCGTCGTCCGCCTGCGCACCCACGGTCAGGCCGGAGAGGGAGAGGCGGCCGTCGCGCACGGTGATGTGCTGGCGGTTTACGGTGAGGAGGTGCGCCTCGCCCGCCACCGCCAGAACGGTGAGGCTCGCCGCGTCTCCTTCCACATAGGGCTGGATCACCACGCCCTCCGTCGCCTCCGGGGTGGCGGGTACGCCGGGGGGCCAGAGGAAGGTGGCGTCGCAGCCGGCGCCGTCGTCCGGCTTGGTGATTCGGGCGCCGGGAATCTCGGGCGCCTCGGCCAGCGGATAGGTCGGAACGTGCGGCACGCCCGCCAGCGCCAGGCGGCGGGCGGTTTCCAGCTTGCTGGTGGCGATGAGGATGGCCTCGGGGGTGGAGGCCAGCACCGGCTTGCCCGTCGCCGCGAGCATGCGCACGAGATCGGCGAGGATGCCCCCCGTCTCCGGCGCCACCGGCCAGATGAGGTCGGCGTCGTCGGCCAGCGTCCGCCACAGCACCCAGGCGCTGGCGTGGAGCCCCACCGGGATCGCGCCTTCAAGGGGGAGGCGCTCGTCGCAGGTGGTGAGAATCTCGGGCGGCGACGGTAGCGCGGCGAGGTCGGCCAGCATGGCATCGCGGATCAGCGCCGCCTCGGCCGCGAGGCTCGGCGGCAGCGTCTCGCGGCGCATGCCGCCGCCGGTCACATACTCGAGCACCAGAACGCGCATGTCGGTCTCCGGCGCCGGTCAGGCGCTCACCGTCTCGCCCACGAGGCAGGCGGCCAGCGGCTCGGCCATGTTGCGGCCGGTGGCGTCGAACAGGCCGTGCCAGGCCGGCATGGAATTCACCTCCAGCACCTTCAGCCGCCCCTCCGCGTCTCGGATGAGGTCGACCCCGGCATAGCTGGCGCCCACGGCCGCGGCCGCGCGCACCGCATAATCCGCCAGAAGCCCCTCGGCCGCCACCTCGGCGCCGGTGGCGCCCTGGTGGATGTTGGTGATCCAGCCCTTGGCCCGGCGGGCCATGGCCGCCTCGGCGCGGCTGCCCACCACGAACACGCGGAAATCCTCGTGGATTGCATCCGGCCCGCCCTGGGCCGGCGCCGCCACGAAATCCTGCAGGTAATAGACCCCGCCCACCGCCTCGGGCTCCGGCAGCGCGCCCTTGGGGGGAATGCGCTCCAGCCCGCGACCCTGCGCGCCGAAGAGGGGCTTCAGCACGCTGTCGCCCGGAGCCGAGTCCACCAGCATGCGCGCGGTGGCGGCCTCTTCCAGCACAAGGGTGCGCGGGGTGGGCAGGCCGGCATGGGCGAGCAGGAAGGTGGTGGCGCTCTTGTCCACGCAGCGCTCGATGGCGCGGGCATCGTTCATGACCCGCACCCCCAGCGCGGCCAGCGCGTGCAGCACGCCGAGCCGGTGGGTAATCTGCTCCAGCGTGCCGGCGGGCACCGAGCGCACGAAGCAGGCCTCCGGCAGATCGTCGCCGAATCCGGGCAGCAGCAGGCCGTGCGCCGTCTCGCCCACGGCGAAGCCGCAGGCGCGCAGCGAGACGATGCGGGGCTTTACGCCCCGCGCCTTCAGGGCAGCCACCAGCGAGCGGGTGTGCCAGTCCACCCGCTCGGCAAAGATCACGAAGCCGGCCACCTCACACCCCGAAGGAGCGGGCGATGAGGTTGGCGTCGAAGCCGCCGGCGGTGAAGCTCGTGCCCTGCTCCATGGCCGTCACGGTCACGCGGGCGGGGGAGAACAGCAGCGGGTCCACCTTGTAGAAGTCGCAGTCATAGCCCGCGAAGATCTCGCCGAACGGCCGGCCATAATCGCGCGAGGCGAGCGAGGGCAGGCGCTTGGCGAGATCCTGCGCGGCCTCGGACGAGCCGCGCACGAAGAGCTGCACGTCGCCGCCATAGAGCACCGCATCGTTGGTGCGGCCCATGGCGGTGAGAAAATCCGGCGAGGGCGGCGCCACGGGGGCGGAGCCGATGCCGTCCACGATGTGCTCCAGCGGGAAATGGAGCGCGTGCGCCTTGTGCAGCGCCACTTCCAGCACGCGGGCGACGATCTGCACCGTGCCGGCCAGCGACGAGGTGGGGGTGAGGATGAAGGTGACGGCCGTGGGCGCCACGCCGCAGCGGCTCGCCACCTCCTGCACCACCTCGGCGGGCGGGGCGACGCCGGTCTCCAGCACCAGAGCGACATGATCGCCATGGTCGCGGCAGCCGAGTTCCGCGAACAGCGGCTCCACCGCCGCCATGGCCCGGCCGGGGCCGGAGCCGAGGGCGAAGAAGTCGCCGTGGGCGAGGCTCCAGCCGGCATACTGGCTGGCGAGGCACGCGGTGACAGGATCGGTGGTGGTGACGCTCACCAAAGTGTCGAAGGGCGAGAAGCGCCCGCCGGGCACGAGGGCCACCTTGCCGAGGCCGCCGAGGCAGATTTCGGCGATGCGCCGTCCGGCCTCCAGCGAGCCGGGCACGTCGATGCCGGCATCGACGATGCGGCAGCCCAGCGGGCCGGTGGAGACAGCGAGCCGCAGCTGCGTGGCGTCGGCCACCAGCGCCTCCACGAGGGGCGCCACCTGATGGGCGAGGCTGATGCCGCCGGGAAGGGGCATGTCGGCGGCGAGGGCGTGAGATTTTGTCATGGCCGCACCTCTCGCGCGGGGCAAACGGCGGCGATCCCCGCGCAGCAGGCGCGGAGCCGGCGGGGAGAAGAGATGATCGTGCGCATGGGGCTCAGGCGTCCAGGGTTCTCGCCAGCTCGAACACCACCGGAAGGTCGATGAAGAGCGGGGTGGTGGTCTCGCACATGCGCTTCAGCAGGGTGTGCTGGACCGCGTATTTGAGATTGCCGATGGCGAGCGCGCCGATGCCGATGCCGTGGGGCAACTGGGCCGCCGCATCGTGGGCGCCGATGCCGGCGATGCCGGCGGGGGGCACGGCGTTCACATCCGCCGCGACGATGAGGTTCTTCGCCGCTTCGAGGTGCGCGGCGTTGAGGATCTGCACGCCCGCCTTGCCGGTGGCGAGGATGACTTCGGCGGAGGGCACCAGCGCCGCCTTGTCCGCATCCGTCACGGCGGCGGTGCAGGAGACGTCGAGGCCGAAGCGGGTCTTGATGTCCCGCGCCTTCTCTTCCACAGCGGCCACCTCGCGATGGCTGACGAGGGTCACGTCCGCGCCCGCGCTGGCGGCGATCACGGCGGCCACCGAGCCCACCACGCCGGTGGCGCCGTAGATCTGCACCTTCGCGCCCTTGAGGCCGTCGGCGCGGACCTTCACCAGGGCCTGCTCCACCTTGGCGATCATGGCGGCGGCGGTGGTGAAGGAGCCGGCCGGATCGGGGAAGATGGAAATCTCGAAGGGCGGGAAAATGGAGGCCTTCGCCTCATTGGCCATGTCGAAGGCCAGCGCCGCATCCTTGCCGCCGATGAACAGGCCGGTGCGCGGTGCCGCCTGCGGGGCGCGCGAGAACATCATGTCCTGCGTCAGGTCGCGGACTTCCTCCGGCTTCACCCGCGAGTATTGCGCGATGGTGAGATAGCCGGCGTCGGCCGCCATGTTCACGTCGAACGGGCTCACATGCGCGAGCGGCGTGATGATGTGGAGAATGGGGGGAATAGAGGCGGAATCCGCCATGGGTCAGCTCCGTGCCAAAGGGAAACATAAGCGGGTGGCTTCGCCCCTAAGCTTCAGAGGAAGCTCAGGGAACGCCGCGGTTGTTTCCCCGCACGCAAGTCAATGGAGGGATTGTTTAATCATGTGGAGGGACGGCGCAAGCCCTGCCGTTTCCCGCGCAGCAGGAATCGTTGCTGCAATGCGGAACGGGTTTTGCGCGGGAGGGCGCGGTGCGGCGGCTTGCGCGTCGTTGCGCTGCGATGGCCTGCGACACGGACACGCGGACGGGGGGCACGCAAGTGTCATCGCCCGCACGAGGCGGGCGATGACGGTGGTGCGGGTGCCGGAAGGGAAAGCCCTCAGGCGATCAGGCGGTAGGCGGGCAGCGTGAGGAATTCCTCGAAGCTGTCGGCCAGCGTCATGTCGGAGAACAGCTTGATGGCCTCGGGGAAGCGGCCGGAATCGTAGACCTCCGGGCCGAGCACCGAGCGCAGGTTCGCCATCTCGTCGTCCAGCAGAGCGCGGAACAGCTCGGGCGTCACCGCCCGGCCGTCGTCCAGCGTGGCGCCGAGGTGGATCCACTGCCACACCTGCGCACGGCTGATCTCGGCGGTGGCCGCATCCTCCATGAGATTGTAGAGCGGCACCGCGCCGCGACCGCGCAGCCACGCCTCGATGTACTGCACGCCGACGCGGATGTTCTCGCGCAGGCCGGCTTCCGAGCGGGTGCCCTGATGCACCTCCAGCAGGTCGTCGCGGGTGACGGCCACGTCGCTCGGCTTGGCGTCGCGCTGGTTGGCGGCGGGCATCAGGCGGTTGAACACCTCTATGGCCACCGGCACGAGGTCCGGATGGGCCACCCAGGTGCCGTCGCAGCCCGAATTGGCCTCGCGCTCCTTGTCGGCCTTCACCTTGGCGAAGGCGGCGGCGTTGGCTTCCGCATCGCCCTTCACCGGGATCTGCGCGGCCATGCCGCCCATGGCGAAGGCGTTGCGGCGGTGGCAGGTGCGCACGAGGAGGATGCCGTAGGCCTTCAGGAAAGCCTCGCTCATCACCATGCGGCTGCGGTCCGGGGTGAGGAAGCGGTCGTTCTTCCCGAGGCGCTTGATGAAGGAGAAGATGTAGTCCCAGCGGCCGAGGTTGAGGCCGGCGATGTGGTCCTTCATCTCGAACAGGATCTCGTCCATCTCGAACACCGCGGGCAGCGTCTCGATGAGGACGGTGGCCTTGATGGTGCCGACCGGCAGGCCGAGCGCCTTCTGGGCGGCGACGAACACCTCGTTCCACAGCCGGGCCTCGAGATGGCTCTCGGTCTTCGGCAGATAGAAATAGGGGCCGGAGCCCTGCGCCAGCGCGGCCTTGGCGTTGTGGAAGACGTAGAGGCCGAAGTCGAACAGCGCGCCGGAAATCTCCTCGCCGTCCACCAGCACATGGGCTTCCGGCAGATGCCAGCCGCGCGGGCGGATGATGAGCACGGCCGGGGTGGCGCCGAGCTTGTAGGACTTGCCGTTGTTGGCGTCGACGAAGTCGATGGCGCCGGCCCAGCGGTCCTTCAGATTGATCTGGCCCTCGATCATGTTCTCCCACACCGGGGAGGAGGCATCCTCGAAGTCCGCCATGAATACCTTGGCGCCGGAGTTCAGCGCGTTGACGATCATCTTGCGGTCCACCGGCCCGGTGATCTCGACGCGGCGGTCGAGCAAATCGGCGGGCAGGTCCGCGATGGTCCAGTCGCCGTCACGGACGGCCTTGGTCTCGGGCAGGAAGTCGGGCAGCTCGCCGGCGTCGAACTTCACCTGCCGCTCGGCGCGGCGGGCCAGCAGGGCCTTGCGGGTGGGGTTGAAGGTGCGGTGCAGGTCGGCGACGAAGGCCAGCGCCTCGGGGGTCAGGATCTCGTCGAAGCGGGGGCCGAGCGCGCCGGTGATCTCGACGCCCGCGGCCGGGGCAGTCTTCAGGGCAGGGGACGACATGATGTCGGGTCTCCTTGAGAGGAGCCTGAAGCGCGTGGCGTCGCCGCAGGCGGGAACCGTCCCGAGGCCGTGGCAGCCCCGGGGCGGGATGGAATGCGTCAGCGCGCGGCCGTGACGGCCGAAAGAAGCGCGCGCGCAGCGTGTTCGGGATCGGGGGCGGCGCAGATGGCGGACACCACCGCCACCCCGTCCGCCCCGGCGCGGATGACCTCGGCGGCAAGCGCGCCGTCGATGCCGCCGATGCCGACGATGGGCAGGCGGGTGAGCGCGCGCACCGCCGTGACGCCGGCCGCGCCGATGGCGGCGCCGGCATCCTTCTTGGTGCCGGTGGCCTTCACCGGACCGACGCCGAGATAATCCACGACGCCGATGTCGGACGCGGCGAATTCCGCCGGATTGCCCACGGAGAGGCCGAGGATGCGCTCCGGCCCCAGAAGGGCGCGGGCGTCGGCGGGGGCCATGTCGTCCTGGCCGAGATGCACGCCGTCGGCGTCCGCCGCCACCGCCACGTCCACCCGGTCGTTGATGATGAGCGGGATGGCGAGCGGAGCCAGCAGCGCCTTCAGCGCGCGGGCCTGCTCCACCAGCGCGCGGCCATGGGCGTCGGGATCGCGCAATTGCACGATGGTCGCGCCGCCCTTCACTGCCGCTTCGACGGTCGCGACCAGACCCCGCGCCGCGACGAGGCGCGGGTCGGTGACGAGGTACAGGGTCAGGTCGAAGGGACGGGGCATCGTCTGGCTCACGGGTGCGGGCGTGCTGCGGCGCAGCGTAAGCCGCCCCGCTCCCTTATCTCAATGCGCTTCGGTGCGAAACGTCGCATGCGACGAAGGTCTATTGACCGCATCGCACATGCGTCTTTGCCCAATCGGCAACAATCCTCAGGCTGCTTTCGCCCGTCCGGCCAAAGCGGCGGGGGCGGGACCGCCGGTGGCCCAGTCCAGCAGCTCCACCGTGTGGACGATGGGAATGGAGGTGCCGGAGCCGATCTGCGTCATGCAGCCGATGTTGCCGGCGGCGATCACGTCGGGGGCCAGCGCCTCCAGCGTCGTCACCTTGCGGGCCTTGAGCTGCCCGGCAATCTCGCTCTGGAGCATGTTGTAGGTGCCGGCCGAGCCGCAGCACAGATGCGGATCGAACGGCTCCACCACCTCGAAGCCGACGCGGCGCAGGAGGTCCATCGGCGGCGTCTTCACCTTCTGCCCGTGCTGGAGCGAGCAGGCGGAATGGTAGGCGACGCGCATCCCGCGCGGCGTCTCGGCCTTCGGCAGGTCGAGGGTGGGCAGAAACTCGCTGATGTCCCGCGTGATGGCCGAGACCCGCGCCGCTTTCTCCGCATAGGCGGGGTCGAGGCGCAGCATGTAGCCATAGTCCTTGATGGGCGTGCCGCAGCCGGAGGTGGTGACGAGGATGGCGTCGAGCCCCTCGGTCTCCATCTCCCTGATCCACACGTCCACATTGTTGCGGGCGAAAGCGAGCGCCTCTTCCTCCCGGCCCATGTGATGGACCAGCGCGCCGCAGCAGCCCTCGCCCTTCACCCGCACCACGTCCACCCCCTGCCGGGTGAGGAGGCGGATGGCGGCCTCGTCGATGCCGGGGTTCAGCACCGGCTGGGCGCAGCCCTTGAGCAGCGCCACCCGCGCCCGGCGGGTGCCGTGGGCGGGATGGACGCCGCCCTTGTCGTCCGCCGCGCGGCCATGGGGCAGGCCGGGGGCGAGGCGTAGCATGGCGGCGAGCGGCTTCAGCGCCGGCACTTTCGCGAACAGGCCGGCGAACGGCTTGCCGGCCAGCGCGCCCATGAGGGCGAGGCGGAAGCGGTCGGGATAGGGCAGCACCCTGGCCAGCACTTCCCGGATCATCCGGTCGGCGGTGGGGCGCGAATAGGTCTTCTCGATATGGACACGGGCGGTGTCCACGAGGTGCATGTAGTTCACGCCCGAGGGGCAGGTGGACATGCAGGAGAGGCAGGAGAGGCAGCGGTCGATGTGCTTCACCTCCTCCTGCGTCGCCGGCCGGTCGTTCTCCAGCATGTCCTTGATGAGATAGATGCGCCCGCGCGGGCTATCCAGCTCGTCCCCGAGCAGCACGTAGGTGGGGCAGGTGGCGGTGCAGAAGCCGCAATGCACGCATTTGCGCAGGATGGAATTGGCCGCCTCCACATGCGGATCGGCGAGCTGGGCGAGGGTGAAGTTGGTCTGCATGGGCGCTCAGCCGTGACGGAGGAACGAGGGGACGGGGGTGCGGGCCATCTCACATCCCCGCATGCATGCGGCCGGGATTGAGCACCAGGCCGGGATCGAAGCTCTCCTTCACCCGCTTGGTCAGCGCCGCCAGCGCCCCGTCGAGGGGCTGGAACACGGCGGTGCGGGCGCGCTCGGCCGCGCTGGCGCGAATGAGCGTCGCGTGGCCGCCGAAGGGGGCAAGGGCGGCGCGCACGTCGTCCGCATGGGCGGCTTCGCCCGGCAGGCAGAGCCAGATCAGGCCGCCGGCCCAGTCGCAATAGGCTTCGCCGCCGAGGTCGGCGGCCAGCTTCGCCGCCAGTTCCGGCCCCGCCTTGGGCTGGGTGGAGAGGCGCCAGACCGCCCGTTCGCCCGAGCCGGCGAAGGGGATTACGTCGCGCACCGCCTGCCACAGGGGGCGGGAGGTCTCGGTCTCCAGCACTTCGGCCCGGCCGATGCCGGCCAGCACCTTGAGCAGCATGGCGCGCCGGGCCGACACGGAGGGCGGCACGCCCTCCATGCGCAGGGCGACCAGCGCCGGGGAGCCGGACAGGCCGGGCAGGCGTCCCGCCACGCCTTCGGGCAGGAAGGCGGCGCCGGACACCTCGCAGGACGAGCCCATGGCGGCGGAGAGCGCCGCCGCCGCCTCGGCCGGCGAGGCGACACGGGCGATGACGGTCTCCTCCATGGGCGGACGCGGCAGCACCTTGAGCGTGATCTCGGTGGCGATGCACAGCGTGCCGAAGGCCCCGGCCATCAGGCGGGGCAGATCATAGCCGGTGACGTTCTTCACCACCCGCCCGCCGGACTTGAACGGCTCGCCGCGGCCGGACACCGCCTTGATGCCGAGGGCATGGTCGCGCACCGCGCCGTGGCTGATGCGGCGGGGGCCGGCAAGGTTCACCGCGAACATGCCGCCGATCGTGCCCCGCCCGGCGGTGCCGCCGAGCAGCGGCCCGGTATCCATGGGCTCGAAGGCCAGCATCTGCCCGCGCGCCGCCACCATCTCCTCGATGTCGGCGCGGGGCGTGCCGGCGCGGGCGGAGAGCACCAGCTCTTCCGGCTCATAGAGGGTGACGCCCGAGAGGGCGGAGAGGTCGAGGGTGAGGTCGGTCTGGCTCGGCCGGCCGAGGGCCTGCTGGGAGCCGTGGCCGCGCACTTCCAGCGTCTTGCCGGCGCCGAGGGCGGTGCGGACCGCCTCCGCGACCTCCTGCTCGTCGCGCGCTGCGATGATGTCGCTCATGATCTGGGCCCTGGATAGGTGAAGGCGCGCGCTCTAAAAGCGCGGCAGGTCCGGGAACGGCAGCGCGCCGCCCGACACGTGCATGCGGCCCATTTCGGCGCAGCGGTGCAGGGTGGGGAACACCTTTCCGGGGTTCAGCAGGCTCTTGTCGTCGAAGGCGCATTTCAGCCGCAGCTGCTGGGCGAGATCGACCTCATTGAACATGGTGGGCATGAGGTCGCGCTTCTCCACGCCCACGCCGTGCTCGCCGGTGAGCACACCGCCCACCTCCACGCACAGCCTGAGGATGTCGGCGCCGAAATTCTCCGCCGCCTCCAGCTCGCCCGGCGCGTTCGCATCATAGAGGATGAGCGGGTGCAGGTTGCCGTCACCCGCGTGGAACACGTTGGCGACGCGCAGGCCGTACTGCACCGAGAGTTCGCGCATGCGCGAGAGCACATAGGGCAACTGGCGGCGCGGGATGGTGCCGTCCATGCAGAGGTAATCGGGCGAGAGGCGCCCCACCGCCGGGAAGGCGGCCTTGCGCCCGGCCCAGAAGCCGAGCCGCTCCGCTTCGCTGGTGGAGACGCGCAGCGTGACCGAATTGCAGCCTTCGGCGATGCGCGTCACCTCCTCCAGAAGGTGGGCGCATTCCGCCTCCGGGCCGTCCAGCTCGACGATGAGCAGGGCTTCCACATCCAGCGGATAGCCCACGTTCACGAAGGCCTCGGCGGCGGCGATGGCGTCGCGGTCCATCATCTCGATGGCGGCCGGGATGATGCCGCCGCCGATGATCCGCGCCACGCACTCGCCGGCATCCTCGGAGGTGGGGAAGCCCACCAGCACCGCGCGGGCGGTGTCCGGCTTCTTGAGAAGGCGCACGGTGACTTCCGTCACCACCCCCAGCAGCCCCTCGGACCCGATGATGACGGAGAGGAGATCGAGCCCGCCGGCATCGAGATGCTTGCCGCCGAAGCGCACGATCTCGCCGGTGATGAGCACCATCTCGACGCCCAGCACGTTGTTGGTGGTGAGGCCGTATTTCAGGCAGTGCACGCCGCCGGAATTCTCCCCCACATTGCCGCCGATGGAGCAGGCGATCTGCGAGGAGGGGTCGGGCGCGTAATAGAAGCCGAGATGGTCCACCGCCTTGGAGATGCCGAGGTTCGTCACCCCCGGCTGCACCACGCAGGCGCGGTTGGCGGTGTCGATGTCGAGCACGCGGTTGAACTTGCCGAGCCCCAGCAGCACCGCATCCTGAAGCGGCAAAGAGCCGCCCGAGAGCGAGGTGCCCGAGCCGCGCGGCACCACGCGGATCTCGTTGTCGTGGCAGTATTTGAGAACGGCGGCCACCTGTTCGGTGGTGCTCGGGAGCACCACCACGAGGGGCAATTGGCGATAGGCGGTGAGGCCGTCGGATTCGTAAGGCCGCATCTCCCGTTCGTGGGCGATGACGCCCTCGCCGGGCACGATGGCCCGGAGCGCGGCGATGATCTCCTCCCGTCGGGCGAGCACCCGAGCATCCGCTTCCGGCAGCCTGAGGCCCGGAGTGGTTCCCGTCATGTCGGCGTCCCTTTGAGCCGTTCTTGTTGGAGGAACTATAATCGGTTCATTCGGGAAAAAACGTCGCCCATTCTTTCCCTGACGGATAAAGTCGCGGCCCGAAGACAAAACAATCGGCCGGCGCATGACCCCCGGCCAGGAGGAGCGTCGATCGATGATCGGCAATCTGGGTGACCTTGAAATCTTCGCGCGCATCGTCACCGCCGGCAGCCTTTCCGCCGCCGGGCGGGAAATGGGGCTCTCCCCGCCGGTGGTGTCGAAGCGCGTGCAGCGGCTGGAGGAGCGGCTTGGTGCCCGCCTGTTCCAGCGCACCACGCGCAAGGTGGCGCTCACCGAGGCGGGGCAGGGCTTCTACGAGCGGGTCGTCACCATCCTCGCCTCCATCGAGGAGGCGGAAAGCCAGCTCGCCCGCAAGTCCACCGAGGCGCGGGGCCTGCTGCGCGTGTCGGCGCCCACCTCCTTCGGCCGGCTGCACATCGCGCCGAACCTCCTGCCGCTCATGGAGGCGAACCCCGATCTCACCATCGACCTCGAACTGTCGGACAGTTTTGTGGACATCGTGGGCGAGGGTTTCGACGTGGCGGTGCGCATCGCCGACCTCGACGATTCCAGCCTCGTCGCCCGCCGCCTCGCCCCGGTCCACCGGGTGCTGTGCGCGACGCCGGACTATCTCGCCCGCGCCGGCGAGCCGAAACAGATCTCCGAACTCTCCGCCCACGTTCTCCTCGCCACCCACGGGCAGGACCCGTGGAAGCTCGAGGGGCCGGAGGGGGCGGTGACGCTGCGCGTGCATTCCCAGTTGCGCACCAATTCCAACGAGGTGGTGCGCGAGGCGGTGCTCGCCTCGGTGGGCATCGCGCTGCGCTCCACCTGGGATGTGGGGCCGGAACTGCGCTCGGGCGCGCTGAAGGTGGTGCTGCCGCGCTGGCGCGCCTCCCACCGGGTGGGCCTGTTCGCGGTCTATCCCTCCCGCCGCTTCCTGCCGCAGAAGGTGCGCGTCTTCATCGACCACCTCGCCGCCCTCTACGGCCAGGGCCACGGCGGCATCCCGCCCTGGGACGAGGGCCTCTCGCGCCTGTTCGAGCCGGAGCCGCAGGGCTGAGGCGCGGGACGGGCTGCCAAGGTGTTGTTGCGCCCAGTGAATTGTCACCACCGTCATGCCCGGCCTTGTGCCGGGCATCCACGTCGGGCCGATGGCGCGATGGATGAAGACCTGACCCCGGCCCCACCACGTGGATGGCCAGGACAAGCCCGGCCATGACGGTTGTTGTTGGGACACGCGCGCATCCCGGGGACACGGGAGCCCCACTCCCCACTCCCCACTCCCCCCTCCTCCGACAAGCGGAAATCGGGTTGGCCTTTCCAGTGGGCGCGTTCATAAGGGCGGCATTGCCGCGACGTGACTGTTGATTGCCCCGCTCAAGATGACCAAGCCCCCTCCTGTTCCCCTCACCCTCGCCGGCATGGCGGAAGGCGCCCGCGCCATGCTGCCGCTGATGCCCGGCATCGCCGCCTTCGGCATGGCCTTCGGCGCCGCCTCCATTCAGAAGAGCTTCACCCTGCTGGAGGCGACGCTCTCCTCGGCGCTGGTGTTCGCCGGCCTCGCCCAGATGGTGGCGCTGGAAGGCTGGACCCAGCATTGGACCGCCGGCTCCCTTTTGGCGCTCGGCTTCCTCACCATGACCGTGAACATGCGCCACGTGCTGATGGGCGCATCGCTGCGGCCCTGGCTCGGCACGCTGCCGGCGTGGAAGTCCTATCCGGCGCTGATGATGATGGCCGACAACAATTGGGCCGGGGCCCTGCGCTATCGCGCCGAGGGCGGCAGCGATGCCGGCTTCTTCGTCGGCTCGGGTCTCATCACCTGGGTGGTGTGGGTGCTGGCCACCGCGGTGGGGCACCTCGTGGGCGGCGGCATTCCCGATCCGAAGGCGGTGGGAATCGACCTGGTGGTGCCCGCCTTCTTCATCGCCATGCTGCTCCCCAACTGGAAGGGCAAGCGCGAGGCGGTGGGCTGGGGCGTGGCGGCGGCGGTCTCAACCGCCGTGTCGTTCGTGCTGCCGGGCTGGTGGTTCATCGTGATCGGCGCCGTGGCGGGCGCGCTCGCAGGCGGGTTCACCGACGATGACCGTTGATGCCGGCACCCTCACCGCCATCCTCGTGATGGCGGCCGCCACCGCCTTCAACCGCGCCGGCGGCTTCGGGCTGATGCGGCTCGTGCCCGTGACGCCGCGCGTGCGCCGGGTGCTGGACTGCCTGCCCGGCGCGGTGCTGGTGGCGCTGCTGGTGCCCGGCGCCGTGCAGGGCGCGGTGAAGGGCGACATGGGCATGCTGGGCGGCCTCGCCGCCGCCCTCGTCGTCACCCGCCTCACCCGCAGCGACCTCCTCGCCGTGGTGGTGGCCATGGCGGTGGCCGCGGGGATCAGGGCGTTCTGGGGCTAAGATCAGGCGGCGGTCGATCTGGTCCACCCCCCGGCCCTTGGAGCCGTCACCCCCCGGTTCATCCGGGGGATCCACCGTCCCGCCGGTCCCATCTGAGACGTCAGGCACCGGTTCAGACCATCCGTGGATCGCCCGCACGAGGCGGGCGATGACGGCGCTGAAGGGGAGGGGTGCCCCAAACGAAAACGGCGGGCCGAAGCCCGCCGCTGATTCCTCATCCGATGACCTATGACCTTTGCCTCAGCCCGGCGCGCCGGGCTTCGCCGCGGCCTGGGTACCGGGGGCGGTGGCCGGTGCGGCGGGGGCGACGGACGGGTCCGCCGGCTTGGGCTTGGGCTTCGGCCGCGGCGTGGTGATGGAGCGCACCTGGGTGATCACCTCATCATGGAGGCGCGGCGACTTCTCGATGTTGAAGTGATCGATGCCGCCGATGGCGTTCAGGTTGCGGTTGACGATGTTGCCACGGAAACCCGGGCCGGCCGTCAGGCGCTTACCGTAGCCATTGTTGGACTGGTAGTAGTTGACGAAATAGCCCGCCGAGGCGCCCACCTGGGTCACGCCCACCGGATCGAAGGTCACCACCAGCTTGGGCGGGGTGCCCAGCGCGGTCAGGCGCTCGGCCATCTCCACCGCCGCATCGGCGCCGAGGGAATGGCCGACGATGATGATGGGGGAATTGCCGGTGGCCCGGCTCTCTGCGGCGGCGGCGTCGGCGAGGGACGCCCACTGGCCGTATTCGTGCACCGTCGCGGGGATGCCGCGGGCGTTCAGCTTCTTGGCAAGGTCGTCCATGCCCAGCGAGAAGACGTTGGCGAGCCCCCGCAAAAGGTAGACGTGGCCGCGGTTCTGCTGGGCCAGCGCCGGCTGGGCGACGCAGAGGACGACGACCGCTGCAAACAGCGCCCGGACGAAGCGCAAGCCAACTTTCATTGTCTCACCATTGCTGAAAAGTGACCGAGTACTGCCGCCAAAATGACGGACGGGCAATACCGGATTGCTTATCCGGCACATGCGCGGGGTCGGGGGTGACGTTTTTTCCCGCCCCGTGTCGCGCCTGCATCACGCCGGCCGCGGAGGTAAATTCGCGTTTTGCGAGGAACTCAGTGTACTGTACCGTTGAAGTTGTGGTAGCCTCGAATTACTTCCCTTCAGTCAGGTGAGGACGAAGTCGTGCGAGTGCTCGCAATTGGAACGGCTGGCGGTGCGCAGATCAGCGCGCTGGCGCCGTCATGGCCCATTTTCTGCCAGGATGGCTTGCGGCGGGGCAGGGGCGAACCGGTCCAGCCGTTGCCGTCAGACCCTCAGGTCCAGCCGGGGCGCCCACCCGGGGGAATCCTGTTGGTGGCCGTGTTTTCAGCCATCTCCGGCGCCATCATGGGCTGCATGTTCGGCGGCTTCCTCACCGTCGCGCTGGCGATCTTCCTCGCCGTGCCGCTGGGTGTGGCGCTGGGCATCTGGGCGTCGCGCCTGACCCAATAAGCCGGCGCTCGCTGCAGCCCGTTTGCGGTTGCCGCTCCATCAACCCCCTCAGCGCGTCGGTCCGCCCACCAGCAGCACATGCAGGCTGCGCGGACCATGGGCGCCGAGCAGCAGGGTCTGCTCGATGTCGGCGGACCGCGACGGGCCGGTGATCCAGTTCACCGTGCGCGGCAGCACGCTTTCGCCATAGCGGGCGCGGATCAAGTCCCACACGCTCTCGTAGTCCCCCGCCACGTCGGCCGCGTCCACCACCACCAGGTGGTGGTCGGGGAGCAGGTTGAGGGTGGAGGGGTTCTCCGGGCCTGAGAGCATCACCACAGTCCCTGATTCGGCGATGCCCGCGAAGGCGTGGGAGAGGCCGGCGAGCTGGCGCCCGTCCGAGGGGCCGATCCACACGTCGAGGGCCGGGGCGCGCTCCCACGGCAAAGCGGCGAGGCGGTCGTCCGCGCCGCGCAGGATGGTCATGGGCAGGTTGCGCGACCTGAGATAGGCGGCGATCGCCTCCGGCACCTCGGCCGTGGAGGCTAGGTGATCGATGGTCGCCGCCGCGCCGATCACCATGTCGCGGAACAGAGCGAGGCGTTCGGCCTCCGGCAACTGCCCGCGCGCCGGGATGACGCCGCGCGGATGCGAGGCGATGCGGTCCGCCACCGCCTGCCGGCGCGGTGCCTCCTGAGAGGTCACGCCCAGCGCAGCGCGGATGGAGGCGAAGACGGTGTCGCGCGAACTCATCAGTGCACCCCTTGTCCTGAAGCCGCGCGACGCTCCGCCTGCCGGGCGCGCCATTGGGCCTGGAAGGTGTCGCCCTGCGGCGCCGGGAAATCGCGATGCTGCGTCCACCCGCCGGCAAGCGGCAGGGCGGCGAAGCGCCCCTTGGTCCGACCCAGAAGCGAAAGTGCGCCCATGGCGAGCCGCGTCGCCGGCCGGTAGAGCCAGCCGCGCCGGGCGAAGAAGCCCCACACGCCAAGGCCGAAGCGCTGGGTCGCCGGGGTCAGGTGGCGCTCGAATTCCTTTTCCCGCCAGTGCCGCATCAGCTTCGGCAGGGGGATGCGCATAGGGCACACCTCCTCGCAGCGGCCGCAGAAGGTGGAGGCGTTGGGCAGGTTGCGCCCCTTCTCCACGCCGATGAGCGCCGGGGTGAGCACCGAGCCGATGGGGCCGGGATAGACCCAGCCGTACGCATGCCCGCCCACCGCGTGATAGACCGGGCAATGGTTCATGCAGGCGCCGCAGCGGATGCAGCGCAGCACCTCGCGCAGCTGCCCGCCGAGCATGGACGAGCGGCCGTTGTCGAGGATCACCACGTGATATTCGCCCGGCCCGTCCGGGTCGCCGGGGCGGCGCGGGCCGGTGGAGAAGGTGGTGTAGACGCTCATGTCCTGCCCGGTGGCCGAGCGGGCCAGCACGCGCAGGATCTGGCTCACGTCCTCCAGCGTCGGCACCAGCTTTTCCAGCGACGCGAGCACGATGTGCGCCTTCGGCAGGGTCTGGGTGAGGTCGCCGTTGCCCTCGTTGGTGACGATGATGGAGGTGCCCGTCTCCGCCACCAGGAAGTTGGCGCCGGTGATGCCCACGTCCGCGGCGAGGAACTTCTGGCGCAATTCGCCCCGCGCCTCGGCGAGCAGCGAGGTGGGCTCGGAGAGATCGCGCTCCGGGGGCAGATGGGCGTGGACGCGGCGGAAGTCGGCTTCCACCTGATCCTTGTTGAGGTGGATGGCGGGGGCGATGATGTGGGAGGGCGCCTCGCCGCGGATCTGGATGAGATATTCGCCCAGATCCGTCTCCACCGGCTGGATGCCGGCCGCCGCGAGATGGTCGTTGAGGCCGATCTCCTCGGAGATCATGCTCTTGCCCTTGGTCACGGTCTTCGCGCCGAGGCGCTTGCAGATGTCCGTGACGATGGCCCGCGCATCCGCCGCATCCACGGCGAAATGCACGTGGCCGCCGGCCTCCTTCGCCTTGGCCTCGAAGCGCTCGAGATAGAGGTCGAGGTGGGCCAGCGTGTGGTTCTTGATGTCGCGCGCCGAGTCCCGCAGGGCGTCGAACTCCGGCAGCTTCCCGGCCGCCGCCGCGCGCTTGCCGATGAAGCCGGGGCCGACCTTGGAGAGCGCCCCCTGCAGCGGCAGGTCGGCCAGCGCCTTCTTCGCATTGTCCTTGAAGCGGGGGGTGGTGATCTCGACGCTCATCGTTTCGCCTCCCGGGCGGCGGGCTCGCCGATGGCGGGCGCGTTGCCCATGCCGGCGAGTACTTCGGCGACGTGGAGCGCGCGCACTGCGTGGCCCTCGCGCTGGAGCTTGCCGGCCATGTTCATGAGGCAGCCGAGATCGCCGGCCAGCAGCGTATCCGCGCCGGTGGTGGCGATGTTGGCGGACTTCTTCTCCACGATGGCGTTGGAGACATCAGGATATTTCACGCAGAAGGTGCCGCCGAAGCCGCAGCAGGTGTCGGCATCCTTCATCTCCTCCAGCGCCAGCCCCTCCACTGTTTCGAGCAGGAGGCGCGGCTGCGCCTTCACCCCCAGCTCGCGCAGGCCTGAGCAGCTGTCGTGATAGGTGACGGTGCCCTCATAGGCGGCTTCCACCGAGGTGACGCCGCGAACGTCCACGAGGAAGGACGTCAGCTCGAACACCTTGGCGCAGAAGCGCTCCACCCGCCCGGCCCAGTCCGGCTCGCCGGTGAACAGCTCGGGATAGTGGGTCTTGATCATGCCGGCGCAGGAGCCGGAGGGGGCGACCACGTAATCGAAGGTCTCGAACGCGGCGATCATCTCTTCCGCCAGCGCCCGGGTGGTGGCGCGGTCGCCGGAATTGAAGGCGGGCTGGCCGCAGCAGGTCTGCGGCGGCACGGCCACCTCGCAGCCGGCATCTTCCAGCAGCTTGGCGGCGGCAAAGCCCACCGAGGGGCGGATGGTGTCCACGAGGCAGGTGCAGAATAGGCCCACCCGCGGGTGGCGCGCCCCATCGGGCGAAGTGTGCGCGGTCATGATGCCCCGTGCGTTGGATCGGGCGCGGGAGCGCCCGCCGCTGATTGGAACGGCTCTATAGCACCGCGACCGGGGCGGTGAAATGACGGCCTGGAGCAAAGGCCCGTGCGCGATCCGCCTCGCACTCCGCCCGTCACGCGATGTCGATCACCGCCCCCGGCTTCAGCCGCGCCAGCAGGCGCGTCATGTCCGCCCGGCGCAGCGCGACGCAGCCCTCCGTCGCCTTGAACCCCGGCCGGGCGAGATGCACGAACACGGCAGAGCCGCGCCCGGCGATGCGGGGGCGCTGGTTGTGATCGATCACCAGCACCAGGTCGTACAGGGCATCGTCGCGCCACATCTTCTCGTGCGACACCTTGCGCGCGCCGCCGAGCGGCAGCGTGACGGGGCAATTGTAGCGCCGGTCCGCCCGGTCGTCGCACCAGCCGTCGGCGGGGCGGAGGGGACGGGTGGGAAGGCGGGAGACGGGGCGCGGACCATGGTCGGGCCGGTAGAGAAGGGCGAGGATGCGCCAGCGGCCGGCCGGGGTGCGCCCGTCGCCCTCGCGCTTGTCGGCGCCGATGCCCGAGCGCCCCAGCGCCACCGGGATCGACAGTCCGCCCGCCCGCAAGATCCCCTGATAGCGGCTGCCGGGGCGGCGGCTGACGGCGATGCGGGAGATGCCCACAGGATTAGCCTGCCTCATGACTTAGTGTGATACCTCTCCACAGCTGTCCCCGGATGGAAATTTGCGCAGAGCCATGTCCATGCTCTACTTGCGCGATTCGCGCGTCCGCAAGGGCGCAGGAGGAATTGATGCCCAATGCGTGGAAAATCCTGGTGGTCGAGGACGACCCGGAGCTGCGCGATGCGCTGATCGAGCAGCTCGCGCTCCAGGACGAATTCGAGCCCGTGGGCGCGGACACCGCCGGCGGCGCCGTCGAGCAGGCGAAGAACGGGGCCATCGACCTCGTGATCATGGACGTGGGCCTGCCCGACATGGACGGGCGCGACGCCGTGCGCCAGATGCGCCGCAACGGCTTCAAGGCACCCATCCTGATGCTGACCGGCCACGACACCGACAGCGACACCATCATGGGGCTGGAGGCCGGAGCCAACGACTATATCGTGAAGCCGTTCCGCTTCGCGGTGCTGCTGGCGCGGCTGCGCGCCCAGATGCGCTCGCACGAGGCGAGCGAGGACGCGGTGTTCGCCATCGGTCCCTATTCCTTCCGGCCGGGGGCCAAGCTCCTCCTCACCGAGCGCGGCTCCAAGATCCGCCTCACCGAGAAGGAGACGGCCATCCTGCGCTATCTCTACCGGGCCGGGAAAAATCCGGTGCCGCGGGAAACGCTGCTGCAGGAAGTGTGGGGCTATAATTCCGGCGTCACCACGCATACTCTGGAAACCCACATCTACCGCCTGCGCCAGAAGATCGAGCCAGATCCCTCCAATCCCACCCTTCTTGCGACCCAGGCCGGGGGCTACAAGCTCGTGCCCTGACGGCCGGGCCGGACCATCATGCACAGCCAGTTGAGGAACCTCCTTCCGTGAGCATCGACAGGGACATCGCGCTGCTCCGGGGGATCGCCACCTTCGATCTGCTCAGCGACGGCGCCGTGCGCCTGCTCGCGCAGGGCGCCGAGGAAATGCGGCTCGCCGAGGGTGACGTGCTGTTCCGGATGAACGAGACATCCGACGGCGCCTTCGTGGTGGTGTCGGGCCGGCTGAAGATGATGGACGAACGGCTGCCCGGCGCCCCGCGCCTGCTGAAGGACGTCACCACCGGCGCCCTCGTCGGCGAGACCGCGCTCATCATCGCCACCCCGCGGCCCGCGACGGCCGTGGCGGGGGAGGAGACGGTGGTGATTCGCCTGCCGCGCGAAGTGTTCACGCGGGTGCTGGAGCGTTACCCCGAGGTCACCGCCAAGTTCCGCCGCGCCATCGCCCGCCGGCTGGAAGGCACGCTTCGCGCCCTCGACGGGGTGCGGGTGAAGCTGGAAGAGCACCGCCAGCGCCGCCGGCGCTGACGGGTCCGGCCCGAGGCCGCCGCTTCAGGCCGCGGCGGATACGCCCTTCGATCGGCGGGGCGTAAAGCGCGCCATCTGCGTCAGCGCGTCGGCCGAGAGGGCATCCATGGTCATATAGGCGTCGATGGCCGCGCCCATGTCGCCGCTTGCCGTGCCCGCGACGATCCGCTCGCCGCAGGCCGCGAGCTGCCGGCCGAGCGCCGCCAGCTGGGACAGTATGGCCGGATCTTCGACCGCCGCCCCGTCAATCCCGGCAAAGCCGGCCCCGAGCGGGGCGTTGCGCGCCTGAAATCCGCGGACATCGGCGGCGGTCACGCCGGCGAGGCATTCAGCGAGGCTCCGCTTCCACGCCATGTGATCGGACTTGAGGCGGCGGACCGCCGCGGCGGCGCCGGCCCCGGCCGAGGCGCGGGAGATGAGGTCGCCGGCGATGGCATCGGCGCGGCCGAGCAGGCCGGCGGCGGTGGCGGAATCGGTCTCGTTCTGGTTGGCGAGCCGGGCGATCTCGCCGAGCCGGTCGGAAAGGTCGCGCAAGGCCGCGCGCCGCTCGCCCAGCATCAGGGCGATGCGTCCCACCCCGTCGGTGGAGGCGCTGACGCGGGTCTCGATGCCGTCCATGTCGGTCATCACCGATTCGACGATGGCGCGCCCCTCCTCGACCCGGGTGGCGCCGGCGCCCATGGCGTCCAGCATGTCCTTCACCACCACGGACAAGGCCTGGAGCTGGTCGCGGATGAGGTCGGTGGTGCGCGAGGCCTCCTCGGACAGGGCCTTGACCTCGGCCGCGACCACCGCGAACCCCCGTCCCGCCTCGCCGGCCCGTGCCGCCTCGATGGTGGCGTTCAGCGCGAGCAGCTTGGTCTGCCGCGAGATGGAGCCGATGGAGGTGGCGAAGCCGCCGATGGACTGGGTGGCGGAATTCAGGTGGGCGAGCCGCGCCTCCAGCTCGCCGAACGCTTCGGCAATGCCGCTCATGGCCTGCCCGGCGGTGCGCGTCTTGGCCGCGCCGGAGGTGACGAGCCGCAGGGCGTCCCCCGTCTCCCTCCCCGCATCGGCACCGAGCTGGGCGATGGTCTCGATGGTGGCGGCGATCTGCGCCACGGCGGAGGAGGCCGAGGTGGTCTCGCCGGCGAGCTTGCGCGCATTGCCGTTCGACCAGGCCATCAGGCACAGGATTTCGTTGAGGTTGGCCGAGATGTCCACGGCCGGCCCGAGCGCTTCCATATCGCGCAGGCCGCTGACGGATGCGGGCGGCCCCGCGACGGAGGACGTCGGTGCCGTGCTGGATGTCGCCATGGGTGCCTTGCTTCCTCCGGGCGTCCCCTGCCGCGGATGCGCATGGCGCTCCGTCTTGTACGCGGATCGGGGACGTCGCCGCAGCATGCCGGGCGAGGCTTGCGCGAGCCTGAGGTCGGCGCGCGTGCCGATGCGCGAAGGCCCTAATAGAGCCCGGTCAGGAACGGCCCGAGCACGGCCAGCACCACCACCACCGCCAGCGGCGGCACCTTCCACACCGTCAGCAGCAGGAAGCCGGTGATGGCGGCGGCGAAGTCCATCGGCCGCTGCACCGCGCCGGTGAAGACCGGGGTGTAGAGCGCCGCGCCGAGGATGCCCACCACCGCCGCATTGGCCCCGCGCATGGCGGCCTGCGCCAGCGGCAGCCCGCGCAGCGTGCTCCAGAAGGGCAGCATGCCCGTCACCAGCAGCAGGCCGGGCAGGAACACCGCCACCAGCGCCACCACCGCGCCCGTCACCCCGCCGGCCGGCGGGGCCATCACCGCGCCGAGCCAGGCGGCGAAGGTGAAGAGCGGGCCGGGCACCGCCTGGGCGAGGCCGTAGCCGGCGAGGAACTGGCCGGGCAACACCCAGCCGGTGGTCACCACTTCCGCCTGCAGCAGCGGCAGCACCACATGGCCGCCGCCGAACACGAGGGCGCCGGAGCGATAGAAGGACTCGAACACGCCGATATAGGGCGATGCCGCCTTGAAGACCGGCGGCAGCACCAGCAGCAAGGCGAAGACCACGAGCAGGATGGCCCCCGTCCGCCGCTTGAGGGGCACCGGCAGATGGCTGACGGCGGGCGTCGCAGTTGCACTCCCGGCCGGCGGGTTCTCGTCCTGACACAGGAACAGCCCGGCGATCGCGCCCATGGCGATGGCCGCCACCTGACCGAAGCTGCCGGCCGCCAGCGTGACCATGACGATGGCGCTCAGCGCGATGCCGGCGCGCGGCTGGTCGGGGGTCAGCGTCCGCGCCATGCCCCACACCGCCTGCGCCACCACGGCGACGGCGACGAGCTTCAGCCCGTGGAGGATGCCGCCGATGACGCCGCCATAAAGGGCGGCGGTGCCCACATAGGAGGAGAGCAGGCCGAGGGCGGCGAGCAGGATGGCCGAGGGCAGGGTGAAGCCGGCCCAGGCCGCGAGCCCGCCGAGGAAGCCGCCGCCCCGGATGATCCCGAGGGCGAAGCCGAGCTGGCTGGAGGCCGGGCCGGGCAGGAACTGGCAGAGCGCCACGAGGTCCGCATAGCCGGCGTCGTCGATCCAGCGGCGGCGTTCCACCAGCTCGGCGCGGAAATAGCCGAGATGGGCGATGGGGCCGCCGAAGGACATGAGCCCCAGCTTCAGGAAGGCGCGGAACACCTCGCCGACAGAGCCCGCCGACTTCTCTTCCGGCGTTTCGACCGCTTCATCCGCCATGGTCAGCTCCTGATCCTCAGGGTCTGGATGTCATCGCCGTCCCGGCCGGTCAAGCGCGGCGCGGCAAACAAAAAAGCCCGCCTCCGGAGAGGCGGGCAGCTGGGGAGGACCGGTGTCGCGCCGCGCGCGGTGGCCTCAGGCGACGGCCTTCACGCCGGGGGCGGTGGAGATGAGGCCCTCGTCGAACTCGTCTTCCAGCGAGATGGGTTCGCCGTCGAGCACGCGCAGGAGCTTCGCCTTGTCCAGCTCGCCTTCCCAGCGGGCGACGACGATGGTGGCCACCGCGTTGCCGACGAAGTTGGTGAGCGCGCGGCACTCGGACATGAAGCGGTCGATGCCGAGGATGAGGGCGAGGCCCGCCACCGGAACCGACGGCACCACCGAGAGCGTCGCGGCCAGGGTGATGAAGCCCGCGCCGGTGATGCCCGCCGCGCCCTTGGACGACAGCATGGCGACCAGCAGCAGCAGGACCTGCTCTTCCAGCGAGAGATGGATGCCGGTGGCCTGGGCAATGAACAGGGCCGCCAGCGTCATGTAGATGTTGGTGCCGTCGAGGTTGAACGAATAACCCGTGGGGATCACGAGGCCGACCACCGACTTGGCGCAGCCGGCGCGCTCCATCTTCAGCATCAGGCCGGGCAGGGCCGCTTCCGAGGAGGAGGTGCCGAGCACGAGGAGCAGTTCCTCGCGGATGTAGCGCAGCAGCTTCCACAGGGAGAAGCCGTTGTAGCGCGCCACCAGGCCGAGCACGATGAACACGAACAGCGCCGCCGTGAGGTAGAAGGTGAAGATCAGGAAGGCGAGGTTCTTCACCGAGCCGATGCCGTACTTGCCGATGGTGAAGGCCATGGCGCCGAACGCGCCGATGGGCGCCGCCTTCATCACGATGGCCACCAGCCGGAACATGGCGTGCGAAGCCGAGGTGAGCACCTTGAGCACCGGGGTGCCGAGATCGCCCACGCCGCCGAGCGCGATGCCGAACAGCACGGCGAAGAACAGCACCTGCAGGATGTCGCCATTGGCCATGGCCGACACCGGCGTCGCCGGGATGATGTCCATCAGGAAGCCGATGATGGAGGCGTCATGCGCCTTCGCCGCATAGGTGGCGACGGCCTTGGGGTCGAGGGTCTTGGGATCGATGTTGAGCCCGGCGCCGGGCTGCACCACGTTCGCCACGATGAGGCCGATGACGAGGGCCAGCGTGGAGAAGGTGAGGAAGTAGATCATGGCCTTGCCGGCCACGCGGCCGACCTTGCCCATGTCGCGCATGCCGGCGATGCCGGTGACGACGGTAAGGAAGATGACGGGGGCGATGACCATCTTCACCAGCTTGATGAAGGCGTCGCCCAGCGGCTTCAGGCTGGCGCCGAAGTCCGGATAGAAATGGCCGAGCAGCGAGCCGGCGATGATCGCCACGATCACCTGGAAATAGAGGTGATGGTAGAACTTGCGCGGATAATGGTGATGGGGCGCGGGATGCGCCGGAATAGCGTGGGCCATCTCAGGACCTTCCTCCGCCGGGCCGTTGGTGCCTCTTGCGGCCGCTCTGGCCTGGGCACTTCAGGATCGGATGCTTCGTTAAGGGCCGGCGCAGCGCGCCGTTCGACGCTTCCCCCTGCGCAAGGCGCATGCCAGTTCAGAGTGGGACGCGGAGCACGCGCAACATGTTGATTCGCAATGTTTTTTCCGCGAGGCCCCGCCGCCCCTCTCGACTCAGCGTGCGGTGAGGCGCACATTGCCGGCAAAGCCTGTGCGGAAATCCGCACATCAGGAGAGCCTCCGTGGCCGAGCCGGGCGTCCCGCCGAGCCCTGAACGCCCCTCCCGCCGCCGCCTGCTGACGGTGGGCGGCACGGCGCTGGCTGCGCTGGCGCTGATGGTCGCGCTGGACCGGGTGGCGGACTATGCGGCCCGCCGCTGGGCGGTGGCGCAGGTGGCGGCCTCCGCCGAGACGGCGGCGGCGCTGCGCGTCGCGGTGCTGCGCAGCGAGATCGACAAGCAGCGCTCTTTGCCCGTGGTGCTGGCGCAGGACCCGGAGGTGCGCGGCGCGCTGGAGGCGCCGGACCCGGCCCGCCTCGATGCCCTCGACCGGCGGCTCGATGCCCTCGCGGAGGGGGTGCGCACCGGCGTCATCTATCTCATCGATGCCGAGGGCCACACGGTCGCGGCCAGCAACTACCGGACCCCGGAGAGCTTCCTCGGCTCCGACTACGGCTTTCGCCCCTATTTCCGCGTGGCGCTGGCCGAGGGGAGGGCGGAGCATTTCGCCTTCGGCACGGTCAGCCGCAAGCCGGGCCTTTATCTGGCGCAGCGGGTGGAGGCGCAGGGCCGGGTGCTCGGCGTGCTCGTGCTCAAGGCCGAGTTCGACGCGCTGGAAGCCGCATGGCGGCGCTTCGCCGAGCCCACTTTCGTCACCGACGAGCGGCACATCGTGCTCATCGCCTCGGAGCCCGCCTTCCGCTTCCGCACCACCGTGGCGCTCGATCCGGTGGAGCGCGACGCCATCCGCGAGAGCCTCCAGTTCGGCGATTCGCCGCTGACGCGCCTCGATCTCGGCCCCTCGCCGGAGGAAGGCGGCGTGCTGCGCCTGCGCCTGCCCGGCCGAAATGCGGCGCAGGACTTCGTCGCGGTGGACATGCCCGTGCCCTCCACCTCGTGGACGCTCACCGTGCTCGCCCCCACATCAGCCACCACGCGCCTCGCCACCACGGCGGCCCGGGCCTCGGCGGCGCTGGCTGGCGTCGTCGGCCTCGGCTCGGCCGGGGTGTGGTGGACCCGGCGCCGCCGCCGCGTCCGGGCGCTGGCGCGGGAAGCGGAGGCGCGCCGGGCGCTGGAGGCCCGTGTCGTCGAGCGGACGGCGGAGCTTTCCGCCGCCAATGCGCAATTGGTGACGGAAATGGAGGAGCGCCGCCGCGCCCGCCTCGCCTTCGACGCCTTGCAGGACGAGCTGGTGCAGGCCTCCAAGCTCGCCGTGCTCGGCCAGATCGCCGCCGGCGTCGCCCATGAGGTGAACCAGCCGGTGGCGGCCATCCGCACCTTCGCGGAGAATTCCCGCGCCTTCCTCGATCGCGGCGAGCCGGCCGCCGCCGCCGCCAATCTCGACACCATCGCCGCGCTGACCGAGCGCATCGGCGCCATCACCGGAGAGCTGCGCGCCTTCGCCCGCAAGTCCGCCGCCCGGATCGAGCCGGTGGCGCTCGCCCCGGTCATCGACGGCGCGCTGC
Organism: Xanthobacter sp.; assembly: GCF_041911315.1. Lineage (NCBI taxonomy): Bacteria > Pseudomonadati > Pseudomonadota > Alphaproteobacteria > Hyphomicrobiales > Xanthobacteraceae > Xanthobacter > Xanthobacter sp. The sequence continues at coordinate 75,912 of NZ_JAYRPE010000093.1, forward strand.
TCTTGATGCGCTACCGTCTCTTGCAGACCGACATCGCCCTCGCCCTCGACATCGACCGCCCGGACGTGGCGGTGACGGGCGACCGCATGCGCCTCGAGCAAGTGCTGGTGAACCTCATCCAGAACGCCGCCGAGGCCATCGGCACGCGGCGCGACGGGGAAATCCGCATCCGCGTCGAGACCCGGCCCGACACGGTGGTCGTCACCGTCGCCGACAACGGCCCCGGGCTGCCGGAGGAGATGCTGGGGGCGCTCTTCCTGCCCTTCAACACCACCAAGCCGCAGGGGTTGGGGCTGGGCCTCGTCATCTCCAAGGACATCATCGCCGAGTGCGGCGGCAGCCTGAAGGTGGAGAATGACGGCGGCGCCGTCTTCACCGTCACCTTGCCCCGCGCCCAGGGACTCGACACCGGAGCCGGCACGGCATGACGGAAAGCAACGCGGTGGACGTGGCCTTCATCGACGACGATCCGGCGCTGCGCGCGGCTAACGTGCAGGCGCTGATGCTCGCCGGCCTCACGGTCGCTGGTTACGGCTCGGCGCTGGAGGCGCTGGAGGTGATCGACGCGGACTTTCCCGGCGTCGTCGTCACCGACGTGCGCATGCCGCGCATCGACGGGCTGGAGCTGTTCCGCCGGCTGAAGGCGCGCGATGCGGACCTGCCGGTCATCCTGATTACCGGTCACGGCGACATCGCCATGGCGGTGGATGCCATGCGCGAGGGCGCCTACGACTTCCTCGCCAAGCCCTACGCTTCGGAACGGCTCGTCGCCAGCATCCGCCACGCCCTCGACCGCCGCCGGCTGGTGCTGGAAAACCGCGAGCTGAAGCGCGCCGTCGCCACCACGCAGGACGACCTGCCGCTGCTCGGCACCAGCGCTGTCATGGCGCGCCTCAGGCAGATGCTGCGCCAGATCGCCGATGCCGATGTGGATGTGCTGGTGGAGGGGGAGACCGGCTCCGGCAAGGAGGTGGTGGCCACCGCCCTCCACCGCTGGAGCCGCCGCGCGACGCGCCCGCTGGTGGCGGTGAATTGCGGCGCCCTGCCGGAGACGGTGATCGAGAGCGAGCTGTTCGGCTACGAGGCCGGCGCTTTCACCGGGGCGCTGAAGAAACGGGTGGGGCGCATCGAACACGCCCACGGCGGCACCCTCTTCCTCGACGAGATCGAGGCCATGTCACCCGCCCTCCAGGTGAAGCTGCTGCGCGTGCTGGAAGCGCGCGAGATCGCGCCGCTGGGCACCAACGAGACGCGCCGCGTGGACATCCGCGTCGTCGCCGCTTCCAAGGTGGACCTGCCGGCGCTGGTGCGGCAGGGCAGTTTCCGCGAGGATCTCTATTACCGCCTGCACGTCGCGTCCGTGCGCATTCCGGCCCTGCGCGACCGGCGGGGCGACGTGCCGCTTCTGTTCGGCCACTTCCTCGCCCGCGCGGCGGAGCGCTTCAGCCGGCCGCCGCCCGAGCTGGACGCCGGCGTGCTGCGCCATCTCGCCGAACACGACTGGCCGGGCAATGTGCGCGAGCTGGTGCATTATGCCGAACGCGTCGCGCTGGGGCTGGTGGAGCCGGAGTCGGCCTCCGTTCCGGCCGATGCCGGCGGCGGCAAGGGCACCCTGCCGGAGCGGGTGGACGCCTTCGAGGCGCAGGAAATCCGCGCTGCGCTGGAAGCCAACAAGGGCGACGTTCAGGCCACCGTGGCCGCCCTCGGCATCCCCCGCAAGACCTTCTACGACAAGCTCCGCCGCCACGGCATCGACCAGGCGGCGTATCGCGGCGGGCGGTGAGGGGGCGGCATCACGATCGTCCACCGCGGAACGGTCGCGCGCTCGAACTCCATTCACCATCGTCATGCCCGGCCTTGTGCCGGGCAACCACCTGGCGCGGCCGGGAGTAGCTGCCAACCATCTTCAGAATCGGCCCGACGTGGATGGCCGGGACAAGCCCGGCCATGACGGCGGTGAGGTCAGTATCGGGATAACGGCCCCGGCCCGTCAGCCGGCGCCCATATGGCCGAGGTCACCGGCGGTGAAAGCCCGCAGCCTCACCCCAGCTCGAACGTGGTGATGCCGAAGATGCGATCGAGAGGCAGATCCGGCCCGGCGCCGCGATACATGCGGCCGGTCTCGAACACCGGGGCGAGCCCCGCCCCCTCGGCGAGGGCGCGGGCGGCGGGGTTGGGGTCGGGAATGTCGAGGAACACCTGATCGCCCGCCGCCGTGCGCGCGAGGGTGGAGAAGAGCGCGCCGGCCACCGCCGCGTCGTCGGCGAAGAGCGGGCCGATCTTCCATCCCGCCCGGCAGCGGCGGATGACGCCATATCCCTTCACCGCGCCGTCTTCCACGAAGACGCAGGCGCGTCCCTGCGGCGGGGCGAGCCACGCCTTCAGGAAGTTCGGGCGGGGAAAGCCGAAGCAGGCGCGGTCCAGCGCCGTGACGGCATCGCGGTGCGCGGGCGTGATGTCCACCACGCGCGGGTCGGGCGCGGCCTCCGGCGCCATGCCGCCGAAGCGGAAATTGGCGTAGGCGCGCTTGAAGCCGTCGCGGGCGTAGGTGCCCTGCTGCTCCACCACCGCGTCGAGCCCCACCGGGCCGTCGAGCCGCCTGAAGGTGTCCTGCCACAGCGCGAGGCCATGGCCTTCGCCGCGCAGGTCCGGGCGGCAGATGTAGAAGCCGACGAAGGCGAAGCCGCCCTCATAGCGCGTCGCCGAGATCACTGCGGCCAGCGCACCATCGAGGAAGAGGCCGCGGAAGGCGTGCGTATCCTGTGCGAGGAAGGCGGCGGCGTCGGCAAGGCCGGGGTTCCAGCCCTCGCGGGCAGCCCAGTCCACGGCGGTGTCCACCTCGACCGGGGTGAGGGTGCGGATGCTGCGGGTGGCGCCGGCCATGGCGTGGTCCTCCCTTTACTCCGGATCGGCCGCCGGCGGCGGGGGCAGGTCGCGGGCCACCGTTTCGAGGAAGCCGGCGAGGTCTTCCGTGACGTGGTTCACATAGGCGTCCTCGCGGCCCTCGAACTCCCAGCTCTCTCGCGCCGCCACCGTCTGGCCGGGGGGCACCACCAGCACCGTCACCATGCCGAGGCGGTGCGGCACCTCCAGATTGCGGGCGAGGTCCTCGAACATGGCGGCGCGGGTCGCTTCCACCCCGTGGGCACGCAGGAAGCGCGCGTAGGCCTCCTCGGTGGGCTTGGGATGGAATTCGGCGGCCACGATGTCGTGGACGGCGGTGAAGTGCGCATCCATGCCGAGCTTTGCCAGCACGTTGCGGGCGTGGCGCTCGGAGCCGTTGGTGTAGACCAGCTTCTGCCCCGGCAGCGCCTCGATGGCGGCGGCGAGGCGGGGGGAGGCGTCGAGCGTGGAGAGGTCCACGTCGTGCACATGGGCGAGGAAAGCCGCCGGCTCCACCCCGTGCTCGATCATCAGCCCGCGCAGGGAGGTGCCGTAGCGCCGGTAATAATCCTTCTGGATGCGGAAGGCCTCCTCGGGCGCGATGCCGAGAAGGTCCGAGATGTACGCCTTCATGCGGGCGTCGATCTGGCCCCAGAGGTCGTGCTGGGCGGGATAGAGGGTGTTGTCGAGGTCGAACACCCAGGTGTCCACGGCCTCGAAGGCCGCCGATGAAAGCGCTGCGGGAGAAGACAAAATCATCGGCGGACCATGCCTCAGAACGGGCCGCGGGAATAGATGTCGGAGAGCATCCCCTCGATGGCGCGGATGCGGGTCTGGTAGGCATTGGAGATGCAGGCCGCGTCGGCCTTGCAGGCGGCGCGCTCCACCAGCCAGGCGCGCTGGTCGTCCTGGATCGCGCCGCGCTGGCCCATGCCCACCATCTTGGTGATGACGCCGTAGAGCGTCGCCATCTTCACGTCGAGCTGGGCGAGGTCGCAGCTCTTGCAGATGGCCACCTCGTCCGGCGCGGTGACGCCGTTGCACGAGAAGCTCGCGGCGGACGCGGGAACGACGAGGGTCACGGCGAGCGTGGCGGCGAGGACAGCGGACTTCAGGCGCATGATGTTTCTCCCTTGAGTGGCGGGATTGGTGCGTGGCGGGATTGGTGGATCAGTCGGCGGCAGGCCGCAGGGTGTCGCCCACCCGGACCCGGCCGGAGCGCACCACCTTGGAATAGATCCCGCAGTCCGCGTGGCCGTAGGCGGAAACGAGGCCCTTCACCACATTGAGGTCGCGGGCGGCGGTGGCGGGGTTCACGTTCACCGCCGCGCAGCGCTCGGTCCGCTTGAGGATGGCGATGCGCGCCGTGCCCACATCGAGCCGGGCGCCGGACAGCTCCAGCTCCGCGCCCGCCGGCCAGCCCTCCAGATGCAAATTCATGCGGAAGCGGCGGGGGTCCAGCTCTGCCTCCATCCGCGCGCCGAGGTCGCGCACGCTTTCGAGGTTGAGCAGCGAGAGGAAGCCGGAGCGCAGCGAATCCGTGAAGCGGAAGCCCTCGGGCGCGGTCAGCAGCTTCAGCGGGCCGCGCGCCTCTTCGCCCATATAGAAGGTGAGGAAGGCCTCCACCTCCGCCCGTCCCTCGGGCGTCGAAAGGTTGGCCGCCACCACCTCGTGGCCGTCGAGGGCGAGCGTGAGCGTGCCCGTGGCTTCGTCATAGCGGGAGGCGAGGGCGGCGAGGCGCGCGTCCCGCATCAGCATGAGGAAGGCGGTTTTCTGCCGGTAGGACGGCTCGGCCGGATTAAAGCCGCTGGGGCCGTTCTCCACCGCATAGAGGCGATCGTTCGGGAAGAAGGCGCCGGCGGTCAGCTCCACGGCGTCCAGTGCCTCGGGCGACAGGCCCTTCACCGGATGGCGGTAGAGGGCGGTGACGGTGGCGGGCGGCAGCTCGGCGGCCGGAATGGCAGGGGCGGAAGAGACGGACGGCACGGGCATGCGGGGCGCTCCTTCAGGTCCGGAGGCTCCGGCGTCCCATGCCCCGCCGGCTTGGTCAAGGGCGGGTGAATTTTCACCTGGATCAAGGCGATGGCGGCGCGCCGGACCTAGCCTTGATCGAGCGGAGGGCGGTGGCGGCGCGGTTTGGCCCGGCCGGCTTGAAATCGTTCAGCCACCCCTTCCGTTGCAGCGGGGCCACACCCACATGAGGCTCGGCGCGGGTTTGTTCCGCCTGCGCGACGGTAGCCGGGGATGCCGGGACCGTGTCCCGCCGCGCCCCCTATGCTTCTTGGAAGGTACCGGGCGCGGGAAGGAGGAGAGACAGATGAATTTTGAGATCTATACCGAGCGCGCGCGAGGCTTCGTCCAGTCCGCCCAGTCGCTGGCGGTGCGGGAGGGCAACCAGCAGTTCACGCCGGAGCACCTCCTGAAGGTGCTGATGGACGATCCCGAAGGCCTGTGCTCGGGCCTCATCCAGCGCGCGGGCGGCAATCCCACGCTGGTGCGCGCCGAGGTGGAAGCGGCGCTGAAGAAGCTGCCGAAGGTGTCGGGCGGCTCGGGGCAGGTTTACGTGTCCCAGCAGCTCGCCAAGGTGTTCGAGACCGCCGAGCAGGCGGCCAAGAAGGCGGGCGACGGCTACGTCACCGTCGAGCGGCTTCTGCTGGCCCTCGCCATCGAGAAGGACACCGACGCCGGCAAGATGCTGGCGAAGGCGGGCGTGACCCCGCAGACCCTGAACGCGGCCATCGAGGCCCTGCGCAAGGGCCGCACCGCGGACAGCGCCACCGCCGAGAACGCCTATGACGCGCTGAAGAAGTATGCCCGCGACCTCACCCAGGCCGTTCGGGACGGCAAGCTCGACCCGGTGATCGGCCGTGACGAGGAGATTCGCCGCACAATTCAGGTGCTGGCGCGCCGCACCAAGAACAATCCCGTGCTCATCGGCGAGCCCGGCGTCGGCAAGACCGCCATCGTGGAGGGCCTCGCCCGCCGCATCGTGGACGGCGACGTGCCGGAGAGCCTGAAGGACAAGAGCCTTCTCTCCCTCGACATGGGCTCGCTCATCGCCGGTGCGAAATATCGCGGCGAGTTCGAGGAGCGCCTGAAGAGCGTGCTCTCCGAGGTCGAGGCGGCCGAGGGCGGCATCATCCTGTTCATCGACGAGATGCACACCCTCGTCGGCGCCGGCAAGACCGACGGCGCCATGGATGCGTCCAACCTCCTGAAGCCCGCCCTGGCCCGCGGCGAGCTGCACTGCGTCGGCGCGACCACGCTGGACGAGTATCGCAAGCACGTGGAGAAGGACGCGGCGCTGGCCCGTCGCTTCCAGCCCGTCTTCGTCTCCGAGCCCACGGTGGAGGATACCGTCTCCATCCTGCGCGGCCTGAAGGAGAAGTACGAGCTGCACCACGGCGTGCGCATCACCGACTCGGCGCTCGTCTCGGCGGCGGTTCTCTCCAACCGCTACATCACCGACCGCTTCCTGCCCGACAAGGCCATCGACCTTGTGGACGAAGCGGCCTCGCGCCTGCGCATGCAGGTGGATTCCAAGCCCGAGGAGCTGGACAGCCTCGACCGCGAGATCATGCGTCGCAAGATCGAGCAGGAGGCGCTGAAGAAGGAGACCGACAGCGCTTCCAAGGACCGCCTGAAGCGCTCCGAGAAGGAACTGGCGGACCTCGAGGAGAAGGCCTCCGTCCTCACCTCCAAGTGGAAGTCCGAGAAGGAGAAGCTGGGCGAGGCGACCACCGTCAAGGCCAAGCTCGACCAGGCGCGCGCCGACCTCGCCTCCGCGCAGCGGCAGGGCGAATACCAGAAGGCCGGTGAGCTGACCTATTCGGTCATCCCGCAGCTGGAGAAGAAGCTCGCCGACATCGAGAAGGCGGGCGCGGCCGGCGGCATGGTGGAAGAGGCGGTGACGCCCAGCCACATCGCCGGCGTCGTCTCCCGCTGGACCGGCGTGCCGGTGGACAAGATGCTCGAAGGCGAGCGCGAGAAGCTCCTGCGCATGGAGCTGGAGCTGGCGAAGCGCGTGGTTGGCCAGTCGGAGGCGGTGGCCGCCGTCTCCACCGCCGTGCGCCGCGCCCGCGCCGGCCTTCAGGACCCGAACCGGCCCATCGGCTCGTTCCTCTTCCTCGGCCCCACGGGCGTGGGCAAGACGGAGCTGACCAAGGCGCTCGCCGAGTTCCTGTTCGACGACGAGACGGCGATGGTGCGCATCGACATGTCGGAATACATGGAGAAGCACTCCGTGAGCCGGCTGATCGGCGCGCCTCCCGGCTATGTGGGCTATGACGAGGGCGGCGCCCTCACCGAAGCCGTGCGGCGCCGGCCCTATCAGGTGGTGCTGTTCGACGAGGTGGAGAAGGCGCATCCGGACGTGTTCAACGTCCTCCTGCAGGTGCTCGACGACGGGCGCCTGACGGACGGACAGGGCCGCACGGTGGACTTCCGCAACGTGCTCATCGTCATGACCTCCAACCTCGGCGCCGAATTCCTCGCCGACCCGCGCCAGCCCATGGGCTTCAAGGTGCCGGGCCACGAGGGCGACCAGGTGGTGTCCGACGAGGAGGCCTACGACATGGTGATGGGGGCCGTGCGGCGTCACTTCCGCCCGGAATTCGTCAACCGGATCGACGAGATCGTCATGTTCCACCGCCTGAAGCGGGACCAGATGGACACCATCGTGGACATCCAGATGGGCCGGCTGCGCAAGCTGCTGGAGGATCGCAAGATCACCATCGAGATCTCGCCCGAGGCGCGGCACTTCCTCGGTGACAAGGGCTACGACCCGGCCTATGGCGCGCGCCCCCTGAAGCGCACCATCCAGAAGCTGGTGCAGGACCCCCTCGCCGAGAAGATCCTCGGCGGCGAGATCCTCGACGGCGCCAAGGTGACCGTGGGTCTGGCCGACGGCCACCTGACCTTCGCCAGCGAGGCGGCGAAGGTGGATCAGGCGGCCTGAGGGGACTGGGGCCGGGCGGATGGCGCATCGGCTAAAAGGAATGGCCCTCGGCGGTTACGCCGGGGGCTTATTTGCTGGATGAAGCAGACAAGAATGGGAACAGCTTAATCAACCCGAAACCGAGTCTCCCTATTGTTGACGGAGTCGCAGATTCACGTTATGTTCCCGTCATGTGGGGGCCTACAATGGCGCATAGCATACCCAAAGCACTAATCGTGCCTATGCGATGCACAGCCTGCGGGCGGCAATTTCCACATGAGCAGGGAGTCGTTTCGCCATCGGCGTATTGTTACCAATGCTCACATGAGCGATTAGCTCTGGCAACGAGGTTGCTTGGTTTGCATCCAATAACGAGTGACGACTTTGACGGCCCTTACCTGATCCGGAAGGGGCGCTAGTCCGCTCAATTAGCGTCTGCGAAAAATTTTTTCAATTGTCCGAGACTTGCTGCACGCCCAATCCTGTGGGCGGATTCGCCGAGTGTGCGCGAGCGACCATTAACGGTCGTCGGCTCGCTCCAAGCACGCCAGTCGTAGGTGCGAGGCCCGTGGCGCTTCCACTCGACCTTTTGAATCCGATTTCCAGATTGGCGTGACCAAGACACTAGGTCATCAGTTACAAAGCATTCCCAATCATTACCAACTGGCAAAGCAGCAAATGCTGCGAGAAGTTGTTCGCAATTCTGATAACGGTCCGCGGTGTTATCGGCCATCATCCGACGGATCACGCGGCGCCACTTGGCGGGAATATGTGGTAGCCAGTTTAGGCTGTCCACAAATCCACCGTCTGCGATCCTATAGCGGGGCGCTTCTTGCCGCTCATACCAACTCCTGCCGTGGAGCAGACGGTAAAGGGTCATCCCCAGCGCCCACACGTCGGTTTTGACACTGGCTGCGCCAGTGCCCCAGGCCTCATAGGCAAGATGATCGCTATACCCCCCAGCTTGAGCGTATCCGAGGAAGATATCGTCAGTCACCCATCCGAAGTCACCCAGTAGAGCCACGCCTTGGCTATCAAGCAGAATATTTGCCGGTTTTATGTCCCGGTGCAGCATGCCGCGCTGATGTAGAGCCTGAAGCCCTAATGTCACCTCGGTTGCGATTTTCCTTACCTTCGACAGCTTTGTAGGGCCTTGATCAAACGTGGCCTGTAGCGAACCGCCAGGGCACAGCCTCATCGTAAAGCAAATGCTTTCGCGGTCAGGAGCCTCCATGCACCCGTAGACTTGCACGACGTTCCGGTGCGTTGCTGCCGATAGCCGCTGCGCCTCACGCAACAAACCGTCACGTCTAACGTGCCAGTCGAGATCCGGCTCGCCTGGCTGATGCTCCATCACTTTCACTGCAACTTGGCCGTGGACCGGGTCGTTGGCTATATAGACTTTGCCGTAGTGCCCTGCACCGAGCATTGGGCCTAACGTGAGGCCGGCAACCAGTATCGTCATTCCGCTCCCCGATCGGCTATTAGAAGCAGAGCGGCCTCACGGCTTCCGGCTCGCAGGGAGATCCCTGTCACCTGGTCGTCCCAAAATGTTTCATCACGGACGTACTCATCAACTTTGCGACTACCGAATGTCCGGCTAATCGTCGCCGTTTTTATGCACGATACCGGACACACAGAACGAGCGGCGGCGATCACCACTCCGCGAACTTCTGCACTCTCTAGATGCGCGAGCTTCATGCCACCGCTTGGGTTCACAGCGCTGGCTTTGAGGACGGCCTTCTGAATACCATGCTCACGCAGATAATTCGCTACCTGCTGATATAGGACATGATAGGCATCTTCGCGAATACCTCTTTGTAAACTCCATGTATGATCGGCCTGTAATATGATAGGTCCCTGTCGCGGTACAAGCGCATCTACGACGACCAGCTTCCCCCCCGACACGGACAGCCCGACGCACCTTTGAGACATTTCGCCCCCCTACAGCCTTGAGTGGTAGAGTACAGGGCTCCCGCGTTATTGGGCAAGAAAGCTGAGCTTATTTGTTGTTTGGCCGCTGTATCACTTAATCAATCCCCACCCCATCCCGCCCCCCATGACCATCCCCCTCGCCCTCCAGCATGCTACCGAAGAGTTCGACCGCTTCCTCGCCGACGCGCGGGACACGGCTGGGCTCACCACGCGCAATCAGACCTACACCATGGTGGAGGGGGTTCTGGTGGTCTTCCGACGGCGGCTGTCGGTGGAGGAGGCGATCCGCTTTGCGGGGGTGCTGCCGCCCGTGCTGCGGGCCATCTTCGTGGCGGACTGGGACCCGGCGGAGCCGCGGCGGCCGTTCACGGATCGGGAGACGATGACGGCGGAGGTGCAGGACCTGCGCCGGCACCACAATTTCGCGCCGGCCTCGGCCATCGCCGACGTGGCGGCGGCGCTGCGGCGGAACATGGACACGGACAAGCTCGACCGCGTCCTCGCCACCCTGCCCGAAGGCGCCGCCGACTTCTGGAAAGCCTGACGCCTACTTCCCCCGCGCCGCCTGCACCAGCTCCTCCGCCCGCTTCACCGCGCCGGGGAAGAACGGCAGTCCCGGCGCGGCCTTGACGAAGCAGGCGCGGAAGGCGTCGCCGCCGGCTTCGCGGACCTGCTCGGCTTCCTTCCAGCGCGGGTCCTCGTCGTTGCGGGTCTTGCCGGCGGCGTCCTCGAGCCTGGTGGCCTTGGCATTGGCCTCCTTCCAGATCTTCTCGCAGGCCGGCAGGGGCTTGATGGTGGCTTTGAGGTCCGCCGTGCCCACCACCACGCGGCCGTCGCCGATGCGGGTGAAGACGATGCTGCTGGGCGGGTCGTTCTGCTGGCCCGACTGGGTGAAGAGACCGAGCGCGGCGGTGACGCTCTCGCCCGCGGCGGCCGTCACCGGCAAGTCCATGTATTTGATGAAGGCGGCATCCGCCCCCAGCACGGCGAAATAGAAGGGCTCGGTGCCCATGGCCCCCTTGAGGCCGAGGCGCAGCGCCGGGTCGGCGTCCTCCTCCTTGGCGCGGGCGGCGAGCCAGTCGGTGAAGACCGGCTCGGGGGAGACGAAATAGCGGGTGGTGAGGTTGGTGCCGGAGAACAGCAGGCCGTCCGGCTCCTTGGATTCCAGATATTCGGCGTTCAGCGAGGAGGGCATGAAGATGGGCTTCTTCTGCGTGCCCTTGAAGGCGATGGGCCCGATGAGGGAGACCATCCGCTTTTCCAGATCTTTCAGCAGTGGAGCGCCGAGCGCGTCCAGCTCGCCGTCGCTCTTGCCCGCCTTCGCCGCCGCGGCCACGTCCGCCAGGGCCTTGGCATGGGCGGCCATATAGTCCTCCGCCGGCCCCGCATGCGCCGGCCCGCCGGCGAAAAGTCCCGCCGCGAGCAGGGCCGAAGCCAGCCGGAGGAGGGGGCGGCGGCGATCGGGGCGCGTCATGGGGACTCTCGTGTGCTGAAACGACAATGGCGGCGCAATCTGCGCTGCCATTGGTAAAAATCAATGGATGGCCCCGCCGCGTCCCCGGTCTTCCACCGGCACCGCGCGGGCTATGCGCTCAGTTCCCTCGGGCGGTGGCGAGCAGGGTTTCGGCGCGCTTCACCGCGGCGGCGAGGACCGGCTGGCTCTGGGCCTCCTTGGCGAAGCAGGCGCGGAAGGCGTTGGAGGCGTCCACGTCGGCCTTGTTCGCCTCTTCCCAGCGGGGATCGTCCTGCTGCTTCTTGGATTTCTCCGCGGCGGCGCGCAGCGCCTCGGCCTTCGCGGTGGTCGCCTTGAAGGCCTTGTCGCAGACGGGCAGGGACTTGATGGGAAGCTTCACATTGGTAGTGGCCACGGCGACCCGGCCGTTCGCCACCCGGGTGACGACCACGGCGTCGGGCAGCGTGTTGGCGGAAATGTCCTGGCTGAACAGGCCGAGGGCGGCCGAGGCGGTCTCGCCCGCGGCGGCCGTCACCGGCAGGTCCATGTAGCGGGAGAAGGCCGCCTCGGCGCCGATGGCGAGGGTGTAGAACTCCTCGCTGCCCGTCGCCGCCGCGATCCCCTGTCCGAGGGCCGGGGCGGCGTTCTCGTGCTTCGCCTGCGCCGCCAGCCAGTTGGCGAAGACCGGCTCCGGGGAGATCAGCACGCGGGTGGTGAAATCCTTGTCGGCGAACAGGAGGCCGTCCGGCCCGCCGGACTCGATGTTGCCATCCAGCAGGGTGGCGGGGGAGAAGCTGGCCGTGAGCCCCTTGAGCTGAAGCGGGCCCAGGAGCGCGCTCATCTTCTGCTCCAGCGCCTTGCGGGCGGCGGCATCGCGCTTCTCCAGATCCTCGGGGGTCGCGCCCCCCTTCTCCGCGGCGGCCAGCGCCGCCACGGCCTTGTCCCGAGCCGCGATATAATCCTCCGCCGGCGCCGCCCCGGCGCTGCCGGCCAGCCCCATCGCGAAAGCCATTGCAAGGAAAAGCGGGCTTGCGGCCGGGCGGCAGCGGTCGGGGCGGCTCATGTCAGGTCTCCGGATGAGGGGGATCGATCAGGTGCAGGCGGGGCTCACTGCCCGCGCGCGGTGGCGAGGAAGGCTTCCGCCTTCTTCACCGCGGCGGCGAAGAAGGGCTGGCTCGGGGCCTCCTTCATGAAGCAGGCGCGATAGGCGTTGGAGCCCTCGTCCTGGATCTTGGTGATCTGCTCCCAGCGCGGGTCCTGGTCCTTGTTGTCCTTCTCCACCTGCTTCTGCAGCGCGTCGGCCTTGGCCTTGAAGGGCTGCCAGATGGCGTCGCAGGCGGGGATCAGCTTGTCGCCGAGCTTCACCATGGCGACGCCCACCATGGCCATGCCGCCGCCGATGCGCACGATGGCGACCTCGTTGGGGGCGGTGTTGCCGGAGGGCTCCTCGGTCTGGAGGCCGAGCCAGGCGACGGCGGTTTCTCCCGGCACGGCGGCGACGGGCAGCTCCACATAGGGCTGGTAGAAGCCGCCGTCGAAGCCAACGGCGTTGGTGTAGAATTCAGGCGTTCCCGCCGCCGCCTTCACGCCGGAGGCGAAGGCCTTCGGGGCGTCCGGATCCTTGGCGCGGGTGGCGAGCCAGCCGGTGAAGATGCTTTCGGGCGCCACCACCAGACGGGTGTTGAAATCCTTGTCGGCGAAGGCGATGCCGCCCAGATCCTGCGCGGGGGTGTTCTCGTCGTAGGTCAGCACGCGCAGCGTATATTCCGGCGAGCCGAGACCCTTGAACTTCACCGGGCCGACAAGGGCCGTCATGCGCTTGCCGAGATCCTTGAGCGCGGCCTCTTCGCGCTTGATGACGGCGGGGTCGCCGCTCTTGTCGGCCTTGGCGGCGGCGAGGGCATCGGCCGTGGCCTTGTCGCGGGCGGCGACATAGTCGCTCAGCGGGTCGGCGGCGGCGAGCGCGGGCAGCGCGGTGGAGAGGATGAGGGCGCAGGCGAGGGAACGAACCGAACCACGGAAGGGGCCGCTCATGGGGCTGTCCTCTGGGAGAGAAAGGTTTGGCTTTCGACCGGTCGCAGCGGTAGCTGAACCATCCCCAAGGTCAAGCTTTGTTTGTGGCGAAGTGCGGCCGCGCCTGCGGCGCCATTTCGCGTGTCCAGCGGTCTTTTGATGAAGCGCGTTCCGGCCCGTGCGCGGCGGCGGCGGGCCGGAACGGGCGGGTCAGTTGCTGGCGGCGCGGGTCTTGGAAGAGCCGGCATTCGCCACCTTCGGCGGCACCGGGGCGTGGCTGAGCAGGGCCTCGATGCGCTCCCGCTCCTTCCTGAACTCGGCGAGGAACTTGCCGTCCAGCGCCCGGCCGCGCGGCAGGCGGATGCGCATGGGATCGACGAAGTTGCCGTTGATCTTCACTTCGTAGTGCAGATGCGGGCCGGTGGAGAGGCCTGTGTTGCCGAGATAGCCGATGAGCTGGCCCTGGCGCACCGTCACGCCCTCGCGGATGCCGCGGGCGAAGCCCGACTGGTGCGAGTAGGTGGTGACGTAGCCGTTGGCGTGCTGGATTTCCGTGTGCTTGCCGTAGCCGGATTTCCAGTTGGCGTAGATGATGGTGCCGTTGCCCGCGGCATAGATCGGCGAGCCGATGGCGTCCGCCCAGTCCACGCCCGTGTGCAGCTTGGAATAGCCGAGGATGGGGTGGCGGCGATAGCCGAAGGGCGAGCGCATGATGCCGCCCGTCATGGGCTTTCTCACCAGGAACTTCTTCGCGCTCTTGCCGTCCTCGTCATAATAGTCGACGAGCCCGTCGTCCGTGGTCTGGAAGCGGTAGTAGCGCCGCGTCTCCTTGTTCACGGTGAGGGCGGCGTAGAGCACGTCGTTGGAAGCGCCCGGGTCGTCCGAGAACAGCACCTCGAAATTGTCGCCCGGCTTCACCCGGCGCTGGAAGTCCACGTCGAACGAATAGACGCGGATGATGTCGGCGATGACGCTGCGCGGCACGTCGTTGCGCAGCGCGGTCTCGTAGATGCTCTCATAGAGCCGGATGCCGGGGCCGCTGTCGTCCTCATCCGTATCCTCGGAGACGCCGGCCATCTCGGTCTCGGAGGGCTCCGGCACGTTCACGAACTCGTCCTTGTCGGAGAGCGCGACGGTGCCCTCGTGGCCGAGGTCGCTGAAGATGGAGATGCGCAGCGGGCGCACGCGCTTGTTCTCTTCCTGCAGCAGCAGGTGCATGCGCAGGCCGTCCTTCACGGTGCCGTCCCGGCCGCGCTGGAAGGCGGCGGCGGCGGCGCGGGCGTCTTCCTTGGAGACGCCGTTGTCCATAAGGATGGAGACGATGGTATCGCCCTTCTTCACCACCACCGTGGCGTCCGACCAGTCGTTGCCGCCGGAGGTCTCGTCGGAGGTCTTGGGCACGAAGCTGATATTGGCCGGAATGACCGGCGCAGGTGCGTTGGCCGCGCCGGGGGGCGCGTGGCCGGCCGGGACCGCCGAGGCCGGCAGGCCGGGCGAACCGAGCGCGTTGCCGACGCTGGCATAGGACAGATAGGGCGCGGACGCGGCCTGCGGCGAGAAGCCGGGCTGGGCGCCGACGATGGCGGCGGGCAAGCCGGCCTGGCCGGGCTGCACGCGGGTGAGCTCGGCCACCTCGCGCACCTTCACCAGCACGTTCTCCATGGAGGTGGCGGCGCCGAGCCGGGTGCTCGGGGGCAGGCTGGAGATGTCGCGCATCACCAGCGTGACTTCGCCGGTGGGCTCGGCCTGGGGCGCGGTCTCGTCCTTGCTTGAATCGGCGACGAGCTGGGCGGGGTTGAAGCGCGGGATGTTGGTGGAGACCGAGGTGGTGCTCATGGCGAGGTTCGCCGCCACCCGGGTGAAGGGCCGCACCTTGATGATCTCCCGGTCGCCCATCTTGGTCGCGGTGGAGACGCGGAAGGTCTGGCGGGCGGTCGGCGCGTCGCCGAGCAGCGACATGCGATCGCCCTTGCGGACGGAATTGACCGGGCGCTCGCCCACGGCCAGGGCGCCGCGGATGGCGTTGCGCACCTTTTCTGGCATGAGCGCGAAACGATGCTCGCCGTCCAGCGCCGCATAAACGGCGCCGCCCATCAGGAACGAACCACACAAGGCCGTGAGCAGCGTGGCGGCGAACCAGCGTACGGAGACGCGGCGCCGGTCGATGTCCTCTTCATCTCCGTCCACCCCGAGCGGGGGGTCGTCGCCAAGTCCGGCAGCGCTCGTGGCGTCGCGCCAGTCTCCGGCTGATCGTCGATGGTACAAATCTGCGTCCCTCAGCTGCGTGCGCGCGTGCAGCGCACTGGCCGTTTCCTGCGGGAAGGCCTGTCGGAACAAGCGATCAGGACTCCCGCCAACACATTCGGCGAACAAGACGTTCGGCGAACATGCCTTCCGCCTCACGACCCGTCAATGATGCGGCGCAAACCCGCCCGTTCGAGGCGGCGCATGTGAGGGGGAGGAGACGGCGAAAGCATGGCGCGAACCTCATTCGTGGGCGCCGAGGCCGGTTCACGGCGTGGCTGGCGGGAGAAAGCGTGGAAACACCCTCTGTACGCGCGCGCACGCGAGAGGCGGCTTTGAGACGGGGGCGTGCGGTGCGGTCGGCTTTGCGGAAAACCGGAGACCGGAGCCGAAAAAGAATCCGCATTTTTCCTTCGACCCTTCGCCGGCTGCGCTTCCGGCGGGTCTCGCGGCGCAACATGTCCACAGGCCGAAAATCGTTGCACTGCAACGGGCGGTGGCCTGGTAGGTGGGGATTTGCCCACAGCGTCACATGGGGTTCATGAAGGACGAAAACGGGGGTGTTGACACCGGAAGGGGGTTGCCCCTATAAACCGCCCATCGACGACGCGCTGCCGCCGCCAACTGGACGGATCGACAGCGCGTCTCCGACGCTCCTCACGACTTTACTGTTGTGAAGCCGCCGGTTAAGAAGCCGGAGGACGACGCGTCGATCGGCCCTTCTAGGGCCGGGAGGCTTCGGCTTCCACCGCTGTTTGACATGTATGACAGAAGAAAGAGAAACGTGGACGGCGGAGTCCTTGCGGGCTGGGGCTGACCGAGAGGTTGGTTTTCAGCTGAGTAAGACTTGGCGGTCTAACGGAACTCCGGACCTTTTTGTTATCACGCGA